>DGOD01000300.1:2305-8272 GCA_002389265.1 Gammaproteobacteria bacterium UBA4475 | reverse complement strand
GTGACATCCTATCTCGTGACATCCTATATTGCTTCAGCATCAATCTTGCGGCGCGAGTTTGCCGTCTCGATACTTGCGCGGTTATCGAGTGGCTGCTTTACTGATGCCTTGAAAGATCCCACGGCACTGCAGCAACATGGTTGATCTATAGCCGATGCAATCATTCAGGAGTCAGATTATGGCAGATTTTGAAACGGGCACGACGGAGTTGCTGTTTGAACTGAAAGACAAGGTGGCGGTCATCACCATGAACCGGCCGACGGTAAGGAACGCTTTGTCGCCGGCGCTGACGGGGGCCATGCGGCAGGCCATTCGTTGGGCTGCGAGTGACGATCGTGTCGGAGCACTGCTGATCACTGGCGCAGGCAGCGCCTTTTGTGCCGGCGGGGACGTTAAGGCCATGGGTGAGCGTCCGGTTGGTGATCATCGGCCGACGGCGCAAGCGCAATTCAGTGAGATGGTGGCGCGGCATCACGAGATAGCCGGTGTGTTGCGCCAGATGCGCAAACCCTCAGTTGCCGCATTGCCCGGTGCAGCAGCTGGCGCGGGGATGGCCATTGCCCTGGCTTGCGATTTGCGCGTGGCCGCGGCAAGCGCCTTTCTTAGCACTGGTTATGCGCGCATCGGATTGTCTGGTGATTATGGTATCGCCTGGTTGCTGACGCGGGTGGTTGGTCCGGGTCGGGCGAGAGAGTTGATGTTGACATCGGAGCGAGTCAGCGCTGCGAACGCCCTGAATATCGGTTTGGTGAGCCGGGTTGTGGCTGACGAAGAACTTGCGGATAACGCCTTTGCCCTGGCGCGCCAGCTTGCCAACGGGCCGCAGATTGCCCTGGGGTACATTAAGGATAATCTCGACGATGCTTTGACCATAGACCATGCCGCTGCCATCGATCGAGAGGCTGATCGATTGCTCAAGGCGCGAACGACTCAGGACCACAAGGAAGCGTTACGTGCATTTGCTGAAAAGCGTGAGCCCCAGTTCACCGGTGGTTGAAAGACCAGGAATCAAGGAAGCTCAGATATGAACGTACTGCAAAGCAATGCGCCATTAATTGTCTACGTTGACGTCAAAAGCCCCTATGCTTTTGTGGCCATCCGGCCGACGCTTGCCCTCGAAGTTGAACTTGGCATGAAATTCGATTGGCGGCCTCTTACCCTGGATATTCCCAGCTACCTAGGCTCGGCTGAAAAAAAAGCGGGCAAAGTTGTTGCCTCTTCCGGGCGCAGTCCCAAGGTTTGGAATGCCATTAGGTACTCTTATGGCGATGCGCGGCGCTACGCGAAACGGCAAGGCCTGATCCTGAAAGGTACCGAGAAAATTTGGGACTCCAGTATCGCAAATATCGGAATCCTTTGGGTCGCCGAGCGGGACCGGGATAAACTGGATCGCTATTTTGAGGCCGTGTTCCCGCCGTTCTGGCGGCGCGAGCTCGATATCGAAGATGTTGAGGTTGTAAAGTCATGTTTGATTGAGGCGGGTATTGATGCCAACGGTTTTAATGACTTTCAGTCTGGCGAAGGCCGCGCCCTGCATGACGATTTACAGTCACAATTCCACCCTCACGGTATCTATGGCGTTCCAACATTTGTCGTAGGTGATGAGGTGCTGTTTGGGCGGGAACATATTCCCTATCTGCGTTGGCATCTCAGTGGCCAAAAAGGCCCTGCCCCCGACATTGCTTACGAGATTGCTTACGAGATTGAAGCATGCTGACAGTCTATATCGATTTCAAATCGCCAGCGTCGTATTTGGCGATAAACCCGGTTTTGTCGTTAGTATCGCGCCACGGGATCGCGTTGGCGTGGAAACCGTTTCGAGCCACCGAGCGCGAAGTTCCTACAATCACCGACAAGGCTTCGGTTGCGCAAATGCATCGAAGCGTTCGCGCTGCATCAAGGCGCGTCATCCATCAAAAATATGCGGCACATCAAGGTATTAATCTACAGTACCCTGATCCTGTGGGAGATACCGATCTTGCTCTCGGCACGCTGGCATTGATCAACGGCGAACCGTTGGCATTTATCCAAGCGGCATTTGCGGCCTACTGGACTGACCACGCAGATCTGAATGATCCGGCAGTGCTTGCCCCTTTGATAGCGAACACGATCGGCGAGACCTTTGCGTTTGATGCTAAAAATTTAATCGATGCTCTCGAATCTTCGCAGGCTGAGGCTGAAGAATTAGGCATTGTCGATGCTCCAGCTTTTATCATTCAAGATCAACTCTTTATCGGCAGGGAACACCTGCCATGGATAGATGAACTTGTACGAGCCGAAGCTTAGGCGCTAACTATTGGCGTCGTGTAGGTTTGGCTAGGCTACACTCGGCGCAGCACCGCTGACTGATGTCAGGTGTTAATGTTGAAACGAACAGTTAGTTTGGCCAGTAAGATATTCGTCTCGGTGGTCTCCCGCCAAAGAAGATTCTGTCTGCACAAGGATTGAAGGATGTTGAGATCAATTCAACAATCACCAGAACTTTGGGTGCTAGTGTCATGCCAACCGAAATAAAGCTCATCGTTGAATCTGTCGATCTTCTTCACTGCCCAATCTCGCCATGCTTCGGCTCTGAGGTTGAGGAGGTCACCCTGCTCGACACGATCGACGAGGGGTAGCCACACTCAAGCAACATAGCGCCGAGCGCGGTGTTAGGGTCATGCGTGATAAAGTGATGACGATGGCGCAGCAGGTCGAATTTACCCGCCGCCATTGCCCACCGTCTTTGCCCACCGTCTTTGCTCACAGTTTTTGCTCACCGCGTAGGTGAACTTAGGTGAACTCGCTATCTGTCCGGCGAAGCAACGGGGAGGGCTACCCAACATGTTCACGGTCCACGCTGACAAAGCGTTGGCAACTGTAGTCCATATGGACAGTAACAACGTCCTGCTCGTTCCATGAGGGCAAGAGCTTCTGGCGTTTGGTTTTGTAGTTTCTGGCGTAGCCGTAACCGCAACATCGTCAATGCAAGCTGAGGCTGGTGCGTGCTTACAGCATAGGTGGCTTAGCCATGTTCTGGGTATTTGAGCGTGTGGTGGCGTTCTAAACCATGCCGGATTTAATTCCAATACAGGTCGTAGCAGTCACCGAGCGTCGCCAAGGATTATGTTCTTCGCCAGTGTTGGGGTGATGCGCCGTATTGTGTCTTGAGGCTACATGCAAACGCCGAGGTGCGAGTCTCTATAGATCGATGTGCCGTTCTGCGAACAGGCTGGTGAAGCTGTGCTGCTGCGGTTACTATTCTTGGCGGCTATGGTCAGTCAGCGGTTACTGGCAGGCACGAGAAGCACAATTCAGCGTCAAGGAGTCAAACTATGAATACCCCCGCAAGTGCCTATAGACCGTTACAACTTGGGCTGTTAGCCAGTGTGTTATTTTTCGTTGGCTATGCCCTGTTGGGTGCGCAAGGCTGGGGTGAGTCAGCGGCCGTTGAGCAGGCGGTGGGCGAGGTCTCAAGATGGTGTGAACGGATACAGCCAGGGCTCTGGGCAGAGCCGGTCAATGCGCTCAGTAACCTGGGGTTTATGGTGGGGGGGCTCTGGATGCTTTGGGTTCTGGGCCGTGATGTTAGCGCTGGGCGAGAAGGTTTGATGTATGGTCATAGCCCGATTGCGTTACTGTATGCTGGCGCTGCTATCTGGTTGGGCCCCGGGTCTTTATTGATGCACGGCACGCATACGGGCTGGGGCGGCTGGGCGGATAACCTGAGTATGGTGATGTATATTTTGATTCCTTGGCTGGTGAATGTGGGGGCCATGGGACGTTGGAGCAATAGGCGCTTGCTGACGATCTATGGGAGTTTGGTGTTGATCTACGGCACGCTTCGTGCGCTGAACGGCTGGGGCCTTGGGATTAATCTGGACTTCTTTGGCTTGTCGATCGCGTTCTGGGTAATCTCTGAAGTGTTGTATCGCTTTCATTCCCAGCCTTTGCGCTGGGCGTCGGGACTGGTGGGTTTTGCTGTGGCGGGTCTCTTTGGCATCACCCCTATGGAGATGTTAGCCGAACCGGCCCGTTATTGGTGGGTGCTGTTATTTTGGGTGCCAGGCATTTTGGCTGCTGGCCCGCCGGTAGGGCGCCGTCAATATCTACCCTGGTTTGCTCTTGGCATGGCGAGCTATATGCTCGCCTTTGCAATCTGGCAGACGGGCAAACCGGCTCATCCTTGGTGTGACCCTGACTCTTTAGTGCAGGCTCATGGTATCTGGCACCTATTGTCAGCGGCAGCCACGGTCTGTTTCTTTGTGTTTTTGCGTACAGAGGTTAAGACTGAAAAACAGTTTATCTAACAATTGATATCAGCTGCGTTCGAATACTTTGAGTGTAGCGCTTTACTTGCCTGGAGGCCTCAGCATGGCGGTGGTTAAAACCGAAACCAAAGAATTTGTGCATGTCATCACCATGGATCGTGCCGAGGCGTTGAATGCTTTCAACAACGACATGATGGATGAGCTTTGCGAGGCATTTCTGGCGGCAACTATCAATGACCAAGTTCGCGTAGTGGTGCTCACAGGCGCGGGCCGAGCATTTTCCGCCGGCGCCGATTTGAAGGCAATGGGCACGGTAACCACGCCGGCTCGACATGGGTTGAACGGCCTGTTGAACGCCATCATTGATTGTCCGAAGCCGGTCATTATGGCAGCTAATGGTCTGGGTGCCGGCATCGGTACCACGATTCTGGGTCTCGGTGATTTGAGCTTTGTGGCGCAAGACGCGAGGTTTCGTTGTCCATTTTCTGCGCTGGGGTTGACGGCAGAGGCGGGCAGCACCTTTACCTTTCCACGCTTGATGGGCTATCAACGAGCGGCCTGGGTGCTGCTATCTTCTGAATGGCTTACGGCCGCCGAGTGCGTGGAGTTTGGCTTGGCGATGGCAAGCTTTCCCACAGAGGACTTTATGTCTGAGGTGATGAGCAAAGCCGCGACTTTGGCGGCTTTGCCCTTGGAATCTTTAATGCAAACCAAAGCGCTGTTGATGGCGCCACGCCGAGCAGCACTCAAACAGGCGGTGATTGACGAGGGTGAGGGCCTGGCGCGGCTCAGTGGCGGGCCGGCGAATCGTGAGGCCATTACTGCATTTCTTGAAAAGCGCGCGCCGGATTTTTCCTGAAGCGTACCTGCTTATGACGGTTCTTTGACGGCGCTTAAGGCGGCCTTTTGGCGCGACTCGCACTATGATAACGATTGACTTGACTTGTATGTCAGGCTGCTCACGGTAATATAGCCTCTCAATTGATTAATAAGGCTGATAATACGTGCTCAAACTCTATGGTTTTACCGTTAGTAATTATTTCAATATGGTTAAAATGGCGTTACTGGAAAAAGACATCGACTTCGAGTTTGTGGATACCAAGCCGACTCAGGAAGGCGACTACTTAGCTAAAAGCCCCATGGGTAAAGTGCCTTGTCTGGAGACCAGTGAGGGCTTTATTAGCGAGACTGACGTCATTTTTGATTATCTGGAAGATCTGGGTCAGGGGCAGGCGTTGATGCCGGCCAGCGCTTATGAAAAAGCTAAAGTGCGTGAATTGATTAAACAACTCGAGTTGTATATCGAGTTGCCCGCGCGTACCTGTTTTGCTGAGGCTTTCTTTGGCGGCACCGTCAGCGAAGAAACGAAAGACAAGGCGCGCGTGAGCCTGAAGAAGGGTGTGGAGTGCATTAAGCGCACGGGTAAGTTTTCGCCATATATCGCCGGCGATACCTTCACCTATGCCGATATTATGTTCATGTACTCGGTGAGTCTCGCGGGTGCTTGCGCCAAGCGGGTGTTGGGCATGGATTTGCTGGAGGATCTGCCCGAGGCGAAAGCCCTGAGCGAGCTGCTGGCCTCGCGCGCGTCGGCACAAAAAGTAGCGGCTGACCAAAAAGCAGGATAGCTCTGTCGATAAACGTTGTGTTTAGGTGGTGCTGTCGCGATGGTTCGATCGCGACAGCACAATCTGGATATAGCGCTCAAGGCTTACTT
>DGOD01000300.1:0-2146 GCA_002389265.1 Gammaproteobacteria bacterium UBA4475 | reverse complement strand
CCGTTTCAAAAGCGCAGGTCGTCCGGTAGGGCGAACCTTGTTCGTCACGTTGGTCTGTTCGAGTGCGTGAGTTTAGTGTCCCCCGACGGTGGTAAAGTCTGTTAAGAAATCAGTCATGACCCGAGTGCCGTTAATCATGTTTTCGACACTCACCCGTTCATTATTACCGTGGACGCCAGTTTTTTCATTCGGCTGGTAGAGAAAGGGACTGAATCCATAGCTGACAATGCCAAGATCTCGAAAGAAGTGACTGTCGGTGAAACCCGTAGAGACGCTGGGTACGAGCTTCATATTCTCGTAATGCAGAGTGAGGGTTCGCGTGATGGACTCGAACAAGGGCGTTGATGTGCTGCTGACGGCGGGGCTGAAACCCATGATCTGTTCGATCTCGATATGCTCATCGCTGATGATCTGCGTGAGTTCAGCGAGAAAGGCTTGAGGGCTTTGGTCTGGTAGCAGGCGACAGTCGAGCTCAATACTGGCGGTTGGCGGCACGACGTTGATTTTACTGCTGCCCGTCATTGTTGTGATCGAGCAGGTGTTGTGAAGCAAGGACACGGAGCCGGGCTGCTTCAGATGCAGGCTGGTCATGAAGCTCACGTCCTTGACCGCTTCGTCAATCTGTTCAAAGCCCACCTTAAACTCATCTTCCTCGAACTCGGCGATACTTGAAAACAGATCGCGCACCGCGGGTATCACGCGGTAGGGAAAGCTGGTGTCGGCGATACGATGGCCAGCCCGCAAAATGCGAGTGACCGAACTAGTGGGCCGCGGTGAAGAGCCATGCCCGGGCGTGTCAGTGGCTGTCAGACGCAACCAGAGGGGTACCTTTTGGGTGACCTCGACGCGATACACGGGTTTGCCATCGGTGATGCGCCCCGTTCCGCCCTCATTCACCAGAAAGCCGACGTTCTCGAAGATCTCGGGGCGATGCTGTACCAGCCAACCGGCGCCGAAAAAGCCACCCGCTTCCTCGTCAGCGGTCGCCATAAAGATAACATCACGGGTTAGCGGTTTGCCTGAAGCATGCAGTGCCAGAAAAGCCTGAAGTTGGGTGATACCTAGGCCCTTGGTGTCGATTGCGCCTCGTCCCCAGATATAACCGTCTTGGATGGCGCCAGATAATGGATTCACTTTCCAGTAGGCTGCATCGGCAGGCACTACGTCGATGTGATGGAGTAACACCAGTGCTGGTAAATCGCCACCAGGCAAGCGCGCCCAAATATTACCTCGGCCTGGCGCCGACTCGGCGGTTTCATAGTCGATGCCCGCTTCGCGGAGAATAGCACCAAGATATGCCACGCCCCTGACTTCATTGCCGGGCGGGTTCATGGTGTTAATCTGCAGGTATTCCTGCAGGCGCTGGGGTGCCTGGTCGGCGAAGTTATCGGCCCCGGCACTGGCGGCGAGCGCCAGTAGTGCCATGCCTGCCCACAATGGCAGGCGTCGGTGCCAAGGGGTCGTGTGGTATTGCTTGATGCGCATGGCGTTTCACCCAAAATAAAGAGGGGGGAGAACACCATGTTTTGTCTTTTGCGTCAATCGTTGATGAGAACGTGGCAGCCTCTAGACATCCGCCCAAAGATGCCATAATCTGCGCGTCGCCTCGATTCGATCTGGTGCCAGGGAGCACCGGGTCTCATGAACGGGGACAAGCGATGTTGACAGCGAATGTTTACAACAGATGTTGCCAGCGAAGGTTTACAACCCTATTTTAGTAATGCAAAACAAAATGTGGGACTTGATCCGTTTGATGAGGACAGGTACCGACGACCTACTTTGTTGAGGCTAGTCGAGCTGTGGCGTGCGTAAATTGAGCGCCAGGCACCTGGTATTTCCTGATTGGATCGGAGCGGGTTCTCGCGGGAGATACTTGATGAACGTCCATACCTTTGCCCAGCGCAAACATCAGCACCAGAAAATTTCTATGGTGACCTGTTATGACCATTGGTCCGCCCAAATACTGAACACGACAGAGATCGATTGCCTGTTGGTCGGCGACTCGTTGGCGGTTGTGATGTATGGCTATGAATCCACGGTGCACGCCACCGTGGACATGATGACGTTACATGTGGGTGCGGTTGCCCGAGGTGCGCCTGACAAATTTATTGTTGCAGATATGCCATTTCTTACCTGTAGCAAGGGC
>DGOD01000262.1:6186-7982 GCA_002389265.1 Gammaproteobacteria bacterium UBA4475 | reverse complement strand
TACCTCTCGGATCCGAAGGGCTGGGTCAAAAACTCGGTGGAGATTCAGATCACCGACGACAGCGCTGCGAAATGGGCGAAGGCGAATCCAACGTGGAAGTGCGGTGCCATTTTTGGACGTTTAGCGCCCAGCGAACAGATGGTGAAACCCGCGGGCGAGTGGAATCGCTATACGATCGTTTGCAGGGGTCCTTTCATTGAGGTCATCCTGAATGGCACGCACGTCAACTCCATGGATATGCGCAATTGGGATTCGGAGACGCATAACCCGGATATGTCGAAGAAGCCGCCTTGGCTGAGCAAACCGCTCAACACACTTCCCACCAAGGGCCGCATCGGCCTGCAGGGTAAACATGGCGGCGCGCCTATCTGGTTCCGCAACATCAAAATTAAGGCGCTGGATTGAGCGTTGTGACGCACATGGCTTTGCCAGTACGCAGCAGTCGACTGCCCCATTCATTTAAATAAATAGAAACCTAATTATACTATGCAAAACGAATCCAAACATTCAGAAATCCATAAACCTCATCTACCCTTTTTGGTATTTATCTGCATTGCTTCTGCACTTGGCGGACTCCTTTGGGGCTTCGATGCGATAGTGATTTCCGGCACGATCAGTTCGGTGAAATTGCAGTTTGCGCTGTCGCCGGCGATGGAAGGATTCTTTGTCAGTTCCGGCCTATTGGGTGCGGTATTCGGTTCCGGCCTGTCGGGTTGGTTGAGCGACAAGTTCGGTCGTAGTCGCAATCTGTTACTGGCTGCGGTGTTGATGTTGCTCTCTGCTTTGGGTAGCGCATGGGCCACGAATATTGAGTTTCTTGTGTTTGCCCGTTGGTTAGGTGGCCTCGGTGTGGGTATTTCCGCAATGGTCTGTCCGCTGTATATCTCCGAGATTTCACCGACGCACTTGCGCGGTCGTTTGGTCACGATGTTTCAGTTTGCGATTACCTTGGGCATCATGGTTGCGCTGTTTAATAATTATTTTCTGCATCAGTGGGCGGCTTCGGTTGCTGATACCGCGGCTGAGGGCAGCTTTATGAAATGGTTTGTGGCCGACGAGACATGGCGTGCGATGTTTGCCTCGGAGTTGGTGCCAGGCCTGTTCTTCCTTGTGCTGGCGGCGCTGCTGCCAGAGAGCCCGCGTTGGTTGGTCAAGGTGGGGCGCTACGAGCAAGCGGGCAAGGTGCTTAACCGCATCTTTCGTAATGGTGCGGAAAAGGAGCTCGAAACGATCAAGCAGACAGTGGCTAAAGAAAGCGCCACCAAAACGAATTTCCTCGATGTGTTCAGTCAGAAGTATCGCAAGCCCCTAATTATCGCCATGCTGCTGGCGGCGTTCGCTCAGTTCAGCGGGATCAATGTGGTGTTCTACTACGGCACCTCGATGTTGGAAAGCGCCGGCCTGAAGGCTGACGGTGCTTTAAGTGGTATGGCCGTGATCGGTTTTTGTAATATGATTTTCACTACCATCGCGATGGCCTTTGTGGACAAGGTTGGCCGCCGTAAATTGCTGCAGTTTGGCACCGTGGGTGCCATCGCTTGTTTGGCTGGGATCGGTGCGAGCTTTAACAGCGGTGCGAACACCATGCTGATCGTATTGATGTGTGCCTTTGTCGCGTTCTTTGCGTTCTCGCTCGGCCCGATTAAGTTCATCTTCGCTTCGGAAATCTTCCCGACCAATATTCGTTCACATGCGATGGCGATTGTCATTCTGACAATGTGGGCGACCGATACGATTGTCGGGCAATTCACACCAAGCCTGCGCGAGGCCGTCGGCCCTGCTGTGACGTTCTTTAT
>DGOD01000262.1:524-6146 GCA_002389265.1 Gammaproteobacteria bacterium UBA4475 | reverse complement strand
ACGATAAGGACGCTTAGACGGAATCCGGACTTAATTATCAATTTCACTACAATTATATGAAAATAAAGAAAACACTCTTGGCTTTGATCGCCATCGCATTGCTCGCGACGCAGATGGTGGCGGCAACCGACTACACTGAGCGGGTCAATTTATTCCTGGGTACTGCCTCCAGTGCGCAGACCAGCCCTGCGGCGATTCTTCCGTTCGGAATGATCTCACCGGGACCGTTCAATCAGCCTAAAGCACCCTGCGGTTACAACAACCGGATCAAGGAACTGATTGGCTTCAATCATACCCACCTGCAGGGAACTGGTTGTGGCTCATATGGCTTGGTTGTGATGCTGCCGACCACTGGCAATCAGGAACTGGGAACGAAAGTGATCGTGCCAGCGGAGAAGCAATGGGCTCAGCCAGGCTACTATAAGGCCGTGATCGACGAGATGGGGATCACCGCTGAAATGACCTGCACCAAGCGTGCGGCGATTCATCGCTACGCATTTCCAGAGTCGGATTCTGCGCGTGTGTCGGTCGATTTGAGCCAGGGCATTAATTGGGCAGGGCATAAGCCCGGTTCGATGGACGGAGCGATGCGGCAAGTCAACCCGACGACCTTAAGCGGTGTCGCGCATACCACTGCGTGGCGTGAGCATTCGGTTTACTTCCATATGGTATTCAGCAAGCCGGTGAGCTTTACCGACAAGGAAGAGCAGGGCGGCTATGTGTCGTTTGCCACCGAAGACGGTGAAGCGCTCTTGGTTAAAGTCGGTATTTCCTATGTCAGTGAGGTCAATGCCAAGCTGAACTTAAATACAGAATTGGCTCATTGGGATTTTGATGCCGTTCGCCAAGAGGCGAAGGCCGAGTGGAATCAGCAGTTGTCAAAAATTGATGCCCAAGGCGGCACCCCGGATCAACAGGCCAACTTCTATTCGGCGCTGTATCATTTGATGTTCCACCCGCAGACCTTTAACGATGTCAATAACGAGTATCTCGGTATGGACGGCAAGGTGCACAAGACCGCCGGCCATAATCACTATAGCGTGTTGTCGCTTTGGGATACGTTTCGTGCCGCACATCCGCTCTACACGCTGATCAATCCGGACGTGCAACTGGACGTGGTCAAGACCATGCTGGATGACTACCGCGATAGCGGTTGGGGGCCGAAGTGGAAGCTAGCGAATAAGGAAACATCTATCATGCCAGGCACTTGGGCAGATGTGGTGATTCCCGATGCCTACATAAAAGGTATCCGAGATTTCGATACAGAGGCCGCGTTTGCATTAGTCAAAAAGAACGCCACCGTTGTCGGGCGGCGCAATGGTCTTGAGAATTACCTCAAGCTTGGTTATGTGTCTCATCCTAATTACATTAACGTATCTAGGACCCTCGAACACGCCTATTGTGACTTTAATGTCGGGAAATTTGCCGAGGCTTTGGGCAAAGACGCCGACGCCGAATTCTTCTACACGCAGACCCAGAACTTCCAAAACTTATGGGATCCGCAGACCAAATTTTTCCGTGGCAAGGATAAGGACGGAAACTGGTCGTATCCCGATGATTTCGACCCTTTCACCTACACTGGTAAGGGCAACAATGACTACTGCGAAGGCAACGCCTGGCAGTGGAACTGGCACGTGATGCAGGACACCCAAGGCTTGATCAATTTAATGGGTGGCGATGCCGCGTTTGAACAGAAGCTAGATGTATTCCTGACGGCTCAGGGCGGGGATCATGGCAGTGAGGAGTTCGGCCAATACTGGCATGGCAACGAGCCCGATCAGCACGCGCTGTATGCCTACAACTACGTCGGCGCACCTGCGAAGGCTGCGAAGTGGGTACGCCGTGTGCTGGAAAAGGAATACCGCAACGACACCTGGGGCATCAGCGGCAACGAAGACGCCGGCCAGATGTCGGCTTGGTATATCTTTAGCGCGATGGGATTTTATCCTTATCTCCACTCGGTTCCCGAATACACCATCGGTAGTCCAATCTTCGATGCAGTGACGCTGAACCTGCCCAACGGCGCAACATGTGTGATCACGGCGAAGGACAACTCCGCCGAAAACATGTATGTGCAAAGCATGTGTATCAACGGCAAGGCTTGGGACAAAAGCTTTCTGCCGCATGAGGCATTGGTTAACGGCGGAACGATCGAATTCAAAATGGGGCCTAAGCCTTCGAAATGGGGCACCTCGGAAGCATCGCGTCCATACTCGATGACTCCCCGAGATCAGTAATTTGCTTTCGCGTTATTGAAGGTTTGCATCCTGTCTATCATTCACATGGATGATAGGCAGCCCGTTCGTCGAGCAGCCAGTGGAAGAGGGCGCCTACGCTGTGACGATGCGCATCCTCCGCTCTGGATGTAGCCGAAGCAAAGCTGGCAGTGATGGAGCAGTTTAAGCCTCAGCAATGGGGCATCAAATAGAGGCCTGTCACGAAATAGCAGCAACGCTTTGACTATTCCTTACCTTTTACTGGAAGGATGCCAGTGCGATAGGCTTTGCTAATGGCCGCGGGGGCATTCTGGACTTTGAGCTTTTCGTAAATGTGCCGGACGTGGGTGGCGACTGTGGGCATACTGATCTTCAGCCGGTCGGAAATTTGTTTCTTCAATAATCCTTCGCCAACTAAACTTAGCACTTCCATTTCACGATCAGTCAGAGTGATGGCGTCGATGTTTTTTCGTGGCTTTGCTTGAATCGTGTCTAGGATGAATTTGGCGATGTTCGCGTCGAGTGTCGCGCCACCGGTCATCACCGTGCGGATGCCATCGGTAATTTGATCGAGGCTGGCGTTTTTCAATAAATATCCTGACGCCCCAGCGGAGATGGCCTCCAGCACATCGGCTTCTCGGTCGGATTGACTGAGAACGATTAGGTGAGTTTTGGGCACATATTGTTTAAACCATGGGATGGCTTCGAGCCCGCTGATGCCAGGCAGGTTCAGGTCGAGAAGCACCACATCTGGCGCTGTACTGTCGTTGGCGTCCTGCACACTGCGCAGGGCGCGTTCTGCGGTGCCGAAGGTCTGTTTCAGTTCAATGTCGTCGACTGTTTCTAGGGCGAAGCGAATGCCCTCCCTGTAGTCGGGGTGGTCTTCCACCATAATCACGCGGATTAATTTTTTCATAATGTGTCTGTGCTTAATAAAATTAAAATAGAGAGCCCGTGTCAAACGGGCGCGCCTCGGCTTCGGAAGCAAGCTTTTTGAATTCTGTGTAGCCAAGAAATTTTTAATTTTAAGGTAATGCAGGTTCCATCACCATTTAGTTGTGAAGAAAATACTTTTGCGCCGAGCAGGCGTGCGCGTCGCTGGAGGGAAGCGGGAATTGCTTTGTCCCCAGTCTCTAAAATACCGCAGCCGTTATCGTTGACTGTCAAGGTGAGCGCATTGCTGTTTGCACTTAGCTGTGCGACAACCTTGGTGGCATCGGCATGGCGACTGATGTTGATTAAGCACTCCTTGAAAAATAGCCTTAAATCGTCAAGTGCCCCGGGTTTTAGTTGCTGCAAGAACTGTTCTCCCTCTATTATAATTTCGTAGTCGAGCTCAGCTAGAATACGTTTGGCAGAGCGTTCCATATCTGTAGGGAGCTTGCCGAATGGACCCTGAGCTTCTTGTTGGTTGATACAATGGCGGATGGCGCCGCTGGTGCGTTTGATTAGCTCCTGATTGCGCTGTAGGACATCTTCGAGTCGTCCCGGCGAATGCATCGCATTCAGTGCCACATCGCCCAGTAAGCCCATGGTATGAATATTGGCGCCGAGCTCGTCGTGTAGGTCGGCGGCGAAACGTTCGCGAATGTTAGCTGCTTCTCGCATTCGCAGCATACGATCGACAAGGATGGTGATGAGGATCCCTCCGCCCAAGAGTACGGCTAGCCAGATCATTCGGTTCAGATTGGCTTTTTGCTGGACGTAGCGTTGGTTCAATTCTTGCTCTACTAGTGGGCGTTCGCTTTCCAACTGATGGCGCTGGGCGAGTTGCTCAAGCCAGATGCGGGTTGGCAGAATGTTGCCGAACTGATTACGGCCATCGGTGAGTGCTGCCAATTTCCGGTCGGAGCTTTCTGGTACATCGGAAAGCACTCGGCAGTTGAGCGCCACGTTGCGACCATTGGCAAATAGCTCGATTTCCGCGAATCCGATGCGTGCGCTGAGTGGGTAGAATTGTTGGGCGAGAATAAACGGTTCTAACGCGGTCAGTCTGACGTAGCGGCAGACAGTCTCGGGGATCTGCTCGATCATTATTGGGCCAGTATCGTAGACGGTATCTTTCCTATATTCGAACAGGCGTGTGGCATCCGAAAAGTCAGCTTGATTGGCACCTTCCACTAGCAGTCGCTGGGGGATGCCGAGATCGGAGGGCAGTGCCTGAGGCACGTTGTCACTAACATCCATGGCATGCAGCTGAATTCGATTGATGGCTTGAGGCGCGCCCAAATCGATGATGAACGATGGTGAGTCACTCTCTCTAATGTTGGCAAGAAATGCCACGCTTTGTTCACCTTGCGCCGCATCCATTAAGTAAGGCATAAACCCATCGACTAAGAAGTGCTTTTTATGTGAGAGTTCTCCACGATCTGTGTTCGAAGACGTCTGCACCGATTGATGTAAGGCGATGTTTTCTTGGTCATTATAAATCAAGATCTCGGAGAGTTGTAGTAGGTGCTTGCCGTCCCATGAGCGAGGGCTCAACATGGTCGCTTCGATGCGTATCCAGCAAGCGGAAGTTGCGGGCAGGGGAATGATGACTGGGGCGTAGCGTGGTAGCAGTTGATCCTTAGGCTTGCCGCCGCCAATTACACTGCCGTTCGGATCGCCGCGTTGGCCCGCGAGGATGCGGAACTCCAACGGGAATCCTTCCGCCTGATATCCGGATTGAGCATTACGTATAATCGCCGGCACCAACACCACCTGATTAATGGACGTTGGCTCGTCTAGATCAATTTGAATCCACTCGGTATGCTGCGGGTCGTCGTGAGTCACAGAACGCCAACCGACAGTGCCATAGCCAGTTCGCAGACTGTAATGTGCTAGTTCGCTCAACTCGGTCTCGATCTTCTGTAGGCGCGCTTCCAGTTGAGTGGTGGAACGCTCCGGAGGCGCTGCCAATGCGCAGGTTGCTAGCAAAAGGCTCACTAGTAGGTGCAGAATTAATGGTATTCGATCAAAATGCATAAGTTTCTATAGCATGGATTCGTCCGGCAAGCTATCGTGTAAACAGATGAGTTAAGGATTTTGGCAACGAAGTCGCAGAGCGTGTGTGCACTATCTTAACAGAACGCAGGTAAACGATTTTAATAGTTGCATGGTTTCTTTATCTTCCGAGCGGCCGGATGCAGGCAATGTGTCACTCTTTTTTTGCAAAAAATACTGAAATTTTGCACACCTTTCGCATCATCTAAACAGACGATAGGCGACTGATTGGAAATAGGCTAGAATACCTCATCTTAGAAATTCTAGGCGAATTATTTACAATTATTTAACCCCCAATATACCTCTATCATGAAGTCTTCTACCCTGATTAAATTGTCCCTTAGCGCAGTTGCTCTACTGTGCGGCGCCGCTACAGCTCAAGCCGCGACCATTGTCCAACTAGGCGCACAGGGCGGTGACA
>DGOD01000262.1:0-484 GCA_002389265.1 Gammaproteobacteria bacterium UBA4475 | reverse complement strand
AGACTACATCCAATTGTTGGCCAACGTGAGTGCAAACCCTACGTTGTTTTACGAAGCCATGCTTGCCTGGAATGGCGGCGCCAATAATTCTGGGCAGTCGGCCTTTCTCGGCTCTTCCAGCGATACCGTATTAGAGTCATTCCACATTGAGTTTAAAGGGCGCGGCAGCTCTAATAGCCCCACAGTCAGCTTCTTACTCGAGACGTCTACAGGGTGGTATCAAGCTAATGAAACTGTACAAGTAATCGGGAATGCTTACGCAAGTTTCGATGCGAATATCGCCAGCTTAACTTGGACTGGATATAGTCAATTTGGCGTGTCGGCAGGTGCCGGAACAACACCTGACACCGCGGACATTGTGTCGGTTGGGTTTTATTTTTCGGATACCGCCACTAGCGGTAATTTTTCAGGTGGTATGGTCCGGAATTTCGAAGTCACTGCGATATCGGGTGGGGATCAAGCGCCCACTGCTGCCGCACAGAGC
>DGOD01000241.1 GCA_002389265.1 Gammaproteobacteria bacterium UBA4475 | reverse complement strand
CTGACTTCTATGGATGCAATCACTGAAATGATCGCGTTAATCGTTCTGGCGCTGGCGTAGACCAGTAAATGACTGTTCAGCGCGGCATTCAGATATTGGGTTGCCGCGTCGTCAATATTAGGTATCCACGTCAAGATCAGCAGTAGCAGTGCGCCAGTGAGGGCGAAGAGAGCCGTGACTCGGCGGAGTTTTTGACTGCGTTGGTGAGTCATGGATGGCATGGTTCAGCGGGAACCGGGTGCCCAAATGACCTTCTCGTCAACGTCATTGATGTCGCTCAAGCCACTGAACGCCATCGTCAAATCCAGTTCTTTCTCAATGATTTGCAAGCAGTGAGTGACTCCGGCTTCACCCATGGCACCCAATCCATAAAGGAATGCTCGACCGATGAGGGTACCTTTAGCGCCGAGGGCGATGGCTTTGAAGACATCCTGGCCACTACGAATGCCACCATCCATCCATATCTCAATATCGTCACCGACCGCAGCAACGATGCCTGGCAGGGCATCGAGCGCTGCGGGTGCGCCATCGAGTTGGCGACCACCGTGGTTGGAGACAATCAACGCATCTGCGCCACTTTTAACCGCCATATAGGCATCTTCGGGGTCCATGACGCCCTTCAGAATCAGCTTGCCGCCCCATTGCTCTTTGACCCATGCCACGTCTTCCCAACTCAAGCTCGGATCGAATTGGCTGGTAGTCCATTGACTCAGGCTGCCCATGTTATCGACACCGGATACATGGCCAACGATATTGCCGAAATTGTGCCGGCGAGTCCGAAGCATCCCCATGGCCCAGCGTGGTTTGGTCGCTATATTCGCGATATTTTTTAAGGTCATTTTGGGCGGCGCGGACAGACCATTTTTAATGTCTTTATGGCGTTGCCCCATGATTTGCAGATCCAGGGTAAGTACCAGGGCGGAACACTGGGCTGCTTTCGCCCGCTGGATCAGTCGAGCGATATAGTCTCGATCGCGCATCACATAGAGTTGAAACCAGAAGGGCTGAGTGGCTTGGTCCGCGACATCTTCGATGGCGCAGATACTCATGGTCGACAGGCAAAAGGGTACGCCAAATTTTTCGGCGGCTCGAGCGGCCAGAATCTCACCGTCGGCGTGTTGCATCCCGGTCAAGCCTGTCGGCGCCAGTGCCACTGGCATAGTGACCGCCTGGCCAACCATGGTGCTGGCAAGAGAGCGGTCGGCGATATTAACCAGCACTTTTTGTCTGAGTTTGATGCGGGCGAAAGCGTCGACGTTGTCGCGAAGCGTGGACTCGGTCCAGGAACCGGATTCTGCGTAGTCATAAAACATTCGGGGAACGCGTTTTTCGTATAAAACCCGAAGATCTTCAATGCAAGTGACTGTGGTCATGGGCCCTTCAATAGACTTGGCAGATAATTTTATTCTAGCCTGATTTGCCGTGAATAGTGCAGGTCACGCAGGACAAAACTTGTGGATTAGGCAGATTGGTTTCAATTCAAGGTTCGAGTGTTTGACTTGCAGGCCAATTGGCGGCTACCCGCAGGCTCTTGAATCCATTCGGTCTGGCCCAACAATTTGGTTTTAGCCCCTATTGAGTGCGCCCTGTATGAGCGAAGAAAGCAAAGATAGCAAAGAAAGCAAAGAACAAGCTGAATTTATTCCCCGTACCAAAAAGTCGGAATATTTACTGGCGCGCCCCGATGAAGTGCTGCCCGACACGCTGCAGCTCATCCCGCTGACCTCGGAACCTTATTTTCCGGTATTGGTTCAACCGATTGTGGTTGAAGGTGAGCCCTGGGGTGATGGCATCAAGCGTGTGGCAGAAACCGCACATAAATTAATTGCCATGAGCTATGCGCCTATTGTCGACGGCAGTGGTGTCCCAAGACCCGAAGATGTTCGCGAGATTGGTTGTGTGGCGCGTATTCATCGACTGCAGGAGGTCAAAGGTAAGCTGCAGTTTATCGCTCAGGGGGTGCGACGTTTTCGGATCAAGGAATGGATTCGAAAAATACCGCCATTCATTGTTCGGGTCGAATATCTGGAATCGCCAGTGGTGGCTGACGAGAGTCAATTACGCGCCTATGCGATGGCGCTGATAGACATCATCAAGGAATTAATGACCCTGAATCCACTGTACAACGAAGAGCTCAAACAATACCTGAATTACTTCAATCCTAATGAGCCAGGCCCGCTGGCTGACTTCGCGGCTGCGATTACCTCGGCCTCCGCGGAAGATATGCAGGACATTTTGGAGACCTTGCCGTTACTGGAGCGCATGGAGAAAGTGCTGCTGTTACTGCGCAAGGAACTTGAGATAGCCCGGTTGCAGATGAAGATCACCAAGCAGGTTAACGAGCAGGTTAGTGAACAACAAAAAACGTTCTTTCTGCGCCAACAGCTCAAGGTGATTCAGAAGGAACTGGGTATTACCAAAGATGACCGGCAAGCCGATGCCGAGAAGTTTATTGAGCGGTTGCAGGCACTGGTGGTGCCAGCCCATGTTCAGGCTCGTGCCGATGAGGAAATCGAAAAGCTTCGAGTGTTGGAAGCGGCTTCTGCGGAGTATGCCGTGACTCGTAATTATTTGGATTGGCTAACTTCAGTACCCTGGGGCGTGACGAGTCATGACCAACTGGATTTAAAACAGGCGAGGCGGATCCTGGATCAGGATCATGACGGCCTGGAGGATATTAAACAGCGCATTATCGAATTCCTTGCGGTCGGCGCCTATCGCGGTGAAATGGCAGGTTCTATTCTATTGTTGGTTGGCCCGCCAGGCGTGGGTAAAACGTCAATCGGTAAATCCATCGCCAATGCATTGGGTCGTAAGTTCTATCGATTCAGTCTGGGTGGCATGCGCGACGAAGCGGAAATCAAAGGCCACCGCCGAACCTATATTGGGGCGATGCCTGGCAAGTTGATCCAGTCGCTAAAGGAAGTGGCCGTTTCAAATCCGGTGATCATGCTGGATGAAATCGACAAGATCGGCGCTTCATTCCAGGGTGATCCAGCATCGGCGCTGTTGGAAGTGCTTGATCCAGAGCAGAACGCCGAGTTTCTTGATCACTATCTTGATCTGCGAGTTGACCTGTCAAAAGTCCTGTTTATCTGCACGGCCAACCAGCTCGACACGATCCCTGGGCCGTTGTTAGATCGCATGGAAATTATTCGGCTCGCCGGCTATCTCACAGCAGAAAAAGTTGTGATTGCTAAGCACCATTTGTGGAAACGCCTATTGCAGAAGGCGGGTGTACCGGCGGCTAAGCTGAAGATCTCTGATGCCGCCATTAGAGCTGTAGCGGATGGCTATGCCCGCGAGGCGGGCGTTAGAGGGTTGGATAAACAGTTGGGCCGTATCGTGCGCAAATCCATCGTCGAGCTGCTAGACGACGCCAAGTCAGTCATTCGTATTGGGGTCAAGGATGTGGAGCGTTATCTCGGGGCTCCGTATTTTCACCGGCAACGCCCGCAGCGTGGTTTGGGGGTGATTAACGGCTTGGCTTGGACGGCCATGGGTGGAACGACGCTGGCGATTGAAGCCTCTCTTATCCACACCAAAAACAGAGGCTTCAAACTGACGGGACAATTGGGTGAGGTTATGCAGGAATCGGCCCAGATCGCCTACAGTTTTGTGGTGAGTCGGTTAGAAAAGCTGGGCTCGAATCCGGATTTTTTTGATGAGGCCTTTGTTCATCTGCATGTACCTGAGGGCGCGACTCCCAAAGATGGACCCAGTGCCGGGGTGACCATGGCCACTGCGCTGCTATCGCTGGCGACTAACAGAAAGATCAATCGTGACCTGGCGATGACTGGCGAATTAACCCTGACGGGTAGGGTTCTGCCGGTCGGTGGAATTCGAGAGAAGGTGATTGCTGCCAGGCGCGCGAGCCTCAAAGAATTGATTTTACCTGCGGCCAACGCGCGAGATTACCATGAGATTCCAGACTATCTGACGAAGGGGCTGACAGTACACTTTGTTGAGACCTATGAGGAAGTCGCCGAGATCTGCTTTTAGTTTGGCTGGGGCTTTTAGCGTGCGGCCAGTCTGCTAGACTAGCTTGATGAAACCAACGCCTCCCATGCTTAAACTTCACTTTCCGATCCTGGACGAGGATCAAATGCGACAGCGGTCCCGAGATTTTCTTGAGGTCGCACAGCGACGCAGGAGTCTTCGAGAATTTTCTGATCGGCCGGTGCCTCGTGAAATCATTGAACAGTGTTTGCTGGCAGCCGGCACCGCGCCGAGCGGTGCTAATACGCAACCCTGGTATTTTGCTGTGGTCGAGAGTCCGGATATTAAACGTCAGATTCGAGCGGCTGCTGAAAAGGAAGAACAGGCGTTTTATGCGCACAAAGCACCTCAAGACTGGCTTGATGCGCTCGCGCCCTTGGGTACGGATGCGGACAAGCCGTTTCTGGAGACGGCGCCATACCTGATCGCGGTGTTTCAACAACGTTATGGCGAGGCCGTCGACGGTAGTCGCGTCAAACACTATTACGCCCCTGAGTCAGTGGGTATCGCCACGGGTATTCTGGTGACGGCATTACACCACGCGGGCCTGGCATGCCTGACACACACACCGAGTCCGATGGGTTTCTTAAATCAGATACTGGGTCGGCCGAAAGCCGAACGTCCGTTTGTCCTGTTAGTGGTGGGGTTTCCGGCGATCGATGCGAAGGTGCCGGATATTCAAAAGAAAACCTTGGCAGAGATCGCCAGCTTCTTATAGCCGGCTATCAGCTTCTGGTCATTGGCGCCTGGCAAGCCTCAGGCACCGTTTCAGCACTAGCCTTAGACGCAAGTTGATCAGGCCCAGTTGGTCAGATGGGCTGTTGCCTGCGGTTCTCCGCGGCCATGCGTTTCTCCAGCGAGATTAAGTCCAGCAGGATATTGCCGCTCTCGATCAGATGGGGGTCGGGTGTCGCGTCCGCTTTCAAGGGTGGCAAAGAATCATCACTCGCCGCTTCGCCATTGATGTCAATCAGTGCTGGGGGAGTGGCAGTAGGCTCTTTCGGACCCGGCGTGGCGAGGCTTGTGCCATCGTCAACGCCGGTCGTGATCACGTCAGTAGCGGGTCCTAAGGCCAGCTCTGGTTCATGTCGCTTCGGGTTTAACTCGTCGAGGGATGCGATGGGTTCAAGGTCTTGGCGCTTGCGTTTGGTGTTTTCCAGGTTCAGCCAAAAATCGTCGCTATCGGTTTTATCCTGTTGACGTGTGGCCAGGTTAAGTGAGATCACTTCCTGCTTGCTTCTCACTTGGCGATACGCGGCGGCGTCGCGCATATAGATAAATTCGGGATCAGTTGCTGAGCGGGTATCATGCAGACCAGTCAATTCCTTCTTCAGCTGTGAGACATGGTTATTGATTCGGTAGCTGGTTGGCTGGATCTGGTCCCAGGGAAGAGGACTCTCCAGAGTGCTCTCGCCGATGGACTCTGGGTCATAGTCGAGGGGGAAGTCAATGTCTGGCAGAACGCCCTTGTGTTGTGTGCTTGCACCGGTGATTCGATAGAATTTAGCAGCGGTCAGTTTCAGCTGGCCTTGGTTTAAGGGCAGCAGCGTTTGCACTGTGCCTTTGCCGAAGGTCTGATTGCCGATGATCAAGCCGCGATCATAATCCTGGATCGCGCCAGCAAATATTTCAGATGCTGATGCGCTCAACCGATTAACAACGACGGCGAGGGGGCCGTCATAGACGGTTCCTATGTCTCGATCGTTGAGTATATCGACCCGGCCATTGTTGTTTCTGACCAGCACGGTCGGGCCTCGGTCGATAAACAAGCCTGTCAGGGTGCGTGCTTCCTGCAGTGATCCGCCACCATTGTCGCGCAGGTCGATAATGACCCCCTCAACACCGTCTGCGATCAATTTGACCAACAGGTCATGCACGTCGCGCGTGGTGCTTTTATAGTCTCTGTTACCTTCCTGTAACGCCTGAAAGTCGATATAGAATGTGGGAATATCGATCACGCCGATTTTATGTGTGTGACCAAACTGCTCTATTTCAATAATCTCCGACTTAGCTTCTTGCTCTTCGAGTTTGACCGTGTTTCGAACAATCTGTACGAGCTTAGTAGTACTGTCCTTAGCATTTGCTGGTATGACCTCGAGTTGCACGATCGTGGCCTTTTTGCCCCGAATCAATTCGACCACTTCATCCAACCGCCAACCGATGACATCGACCATCTCGCCATCAGTTCCCTGACCGACGGCGACGATCTTGTCGTCGGGGTAAATCTGTCGAGATTTCTCTGCGGGTCCCGCGGGCACTAGGCTGACGATCTTGGTGTATTCGTCTTCACGTTGCAGTACGGCGCCGATGCCCTCTAGAGATAGACTCATATTAATATTGAAATTTTCCGAAGTGCGCGGCGAGAAATATTGCGTATGCGGATCATAGGTGCGAGTGAAGGCGTTCATAAATAGCTGGTAGACATCTTCGCTGTTGGTTTGCAGGGTTCTCGACAGCCGATTTTGGTAGCGTTTA
>DGOD01000138.1 GCA_002389265.1 Gammaproteobacteria bacterium UBA4475 | reverse complement strand
GGCTTATCTCAACACTGAATGGCAAGCGGCCAATGCCTGGACAAGACTTACGCCCTGGTTTAGCCTCTCGGCTCAATTTGTGGATTAAAACTCATTTAACTTCGGCGCGGAACGACTATTCCGTGCGATCGACTGGTTTGCTCTAATATGCCCGACACGCCCGCTCTGCCCGTTAGCACATTGAAACGCTGGTTGCTCTTGTTACTGGTGTGTCTGTTATTAGTCGCCGGTTTGGGCGGCCTCAAATACCTGCAGATTCAAAACGCCATGGCTTTTGCGGCGTCTTTTCCCGAGCGCTCGGCAACGGTGACGGCGGTAACTGCCCAGTCAGGGAGCTGGCAGCAGATTTATCGAACTATCGCCGAGGTACGCGCGACCCGATATCTGCAGTTGCGCAATGAGGTTGAGGGCAGAATAACCACTGTTGGCTTCACGGGTGGCGATAACGTGACTTCGGGTCAGATTTTGCTGCGCCTTGACAGCCGCGAAGAGCAGGCCCAACTGCGCGCCACTGAAGCTCAGTTGCAGCTCGCGGAATTACGTTTGCAACGAGTCGCTAAACTGCGCGCCGACAAGATGGCCAGTCCGCAAGACTATGATAGCGCCGTGGCCGACAAAGCCGTCTTGCTGGCTAATGCGGCAGCGCTTGCGGCTCGCATCGATAAAAAGACACTGAGCGCGCCCTTCGCCGCCGCCACTAGCCTGCACACCTTAGAGGTGGGTCAATATCTCGCCGCAAATAGTCTGATCACAGGCCTAACCGGCGGTGCTGAGCAACGCTGGATAGATTTTGACTTACCTCAAGACAAAGCCAACCTGGAAATTGGTGAGCCGGTCAGCCTGTCAGGGCCGGCGGTCGCCAGTCAAGGGGCAATCAACACCCCAGTGATCGCAACCGTCGTCGCGATCGAGCCGGCGATTAATCAGGCTTCTCGGGCTCGCGGATACCGCGCGCTGTTGACCGATTCAGACGACAACCTGTCCCCAGGCGCGGTGGTCGATGTTGCGGTGCAAACCGGCGTTCTCGAAGGGGTCATTCGCTTACCCGCCACTGCCGTGCGCCGCAGTAGTTTTGGCGCCTACGTCTATCGACTGGCGGCGTCCGAGACCGGAGCCAGCGCGCCCTATCGTGCTGAGCGACTGCCCGTGACCGTGTTCCGCGCCGAGGGCGACGAGGTGATCATTACCGCCGGCCTTGAGCCTGGCGATCTGATCGCTGCCCTGGGCGCCTTCAAACTGAACGCTGGCATGCTGGTGCATGTGGTTGAGCGAGAAACACTGCGGGACGCAGTGGAGGCTGCCGCGCCATGAGCACCGCGAATGGCAAACCGAATTTTTTTGATATCTTCGTTGAGCGCCCCGCTGTCGCCATCGTGATCTCGCTGGCGTTGATCCTCTTAGGCTTGCGCGCTGCTGTAGAGATGCCAGTGCTGGAATTTCCAGAAATCGAAAGCTCATCACTCATTATTACGACTCCTTATGTCGGTGCATCTGCTGAAACAGTCAAAGGCTTTGTCACTGACCCCATTGAACGTGCCGCAGCAACCGTACCCGGTGTGGACTATGTCGACTCAACCACAACCGCCGGCATCAGTATCGTCACCGCTTGGCTGAAACTCAATGAACCTAGCAACCTGGCTTTGGCAGAATTAAATACCCGCTTGGGGCAAATTCGCTTTGAACTACCTGCTGGTGCTGAAGACCCGACCATTGACGTTAATCGCGCCGATGCCAACAATGCGATCTTCTACTTAGATGTGGTGATGAACGCCCGTACCCGCTCGGAAACGGCGGATTACATGACCCGTAATGTGGTGCCTATCATCTCGTCAATTCCTGGCGTACAACGTGTCAGGATCGCCGGTGGGCGTGACCCGGCCATGCGCATCTGGCTTGACCCATCAAGGCTGAACTATTTGAATGTCAGTGCCACGCAGATACGCCAGGCTCTGATGGCGAACAATGTGATTGCACCCATCGGTCAGGTCGAGAACGCACAACAACGGATCGACCTACAGACTAGCGCTACCCTCAAGACGCCCCAAGACTTTGAGCAGTTGGTGATCAGCAAGGTTGATGATGCCATTGTGCGCCTTGGCGAGGTGGCCCGCGTGGAACTGGGTGAAGTTGAAGGAGAACAGATTGCGCGTATCAGCCAGCGGGACAACTTATTCCTAGCGGTATATGGGTTGCCCGGTGCCAATGAGCTGGAAATTGGCGATCAGCTTTATACTGTGTTGACCGACGTAAACGCGACCCTGCCTGACGGCATGCGCATTGATATGGGTTATGACGGCACCTTGTATATGCGTGACGCGATTCGTGAAATTTTTATTACGCTCGCCGAGACCGTGTTACTGGTCGGTATTGTCGTGCTGTTGTTTATGGGTTCGCTGCGCAGCGCGATGGTACCGCTGGTAACCATTCCCATTTCATTGCTGGGCGCCATGGCATTGATGATGGCTATGGGGTTTTCTTTTAACCTTTTGACCATTCTCGCCATCGTGCTGTCTGTGGGCCTGGTGGTAGACGATGCCATTGTGGTGGTGGAAAACGTTGCGCGCTTTATGCGCGAGGGCATGTCCCGCAGGCAGGCGGCACTGGCCAGTTCCCGCCAATTGCTGACGCCTATTATCGGCATGTCGATAACCCTGGCTGCGGTTTATGTCCCCATCGGATTTCTATCAGGATTGACTGGCGTGCTGATTAAAGAGTTTGCCTTTACCCTGGCAGTAGCCGTGTTGATCTCAGGCATGGTGGCCCTCACGCTGTCACCCATCATGAGTGCCTATGCGAGCCCCGCACGGGGCCAAGAAGGCACCATGACCCGCTGGATTAATACCCGCTTCGAAGGCCTGCGCCGGCGCTATGAAACCCTGTTGTCACACAGCCTGCGCTGGACGCCACAGCTACTGGTTTTCGCCCTGTTCTTCTCGCTGCTGACCATTCCGTTTTTATTGCTGTCCCAGCAAGAGTTAGCTCCCATTGAAGACCAAAGTTCGGTGTTCGTGATCTCCTCGCCACCGCCCGAGGCCTCGCTGGCCTATACCCACGAGCACATGCATGATGTGGTGGACGTGATGAACAACCTGCCGCAGGCCACGTACATGTGGCAGATTATTAATCCTGGCGGCGCTGTGGGTGGTCAACAGTTTGTCGACCCTGACGAGCGAGACTTCACCACACAAGATATGATGCCACTGACCTATGGTCGTCTGTCAAAGGTACCCGGCCTGCAGGCTTTCCCTAATTCTTCGCCGTCCCTGCCCAGCGCTGGCAGATTTTCAGTAGAACTGGTGGTTACCGCAGCGGCCAGCGCGGCAGAAATGCAGCCCTACGCCGAAAAGTTACTGGCGGCCGCCTACGCCAGCAAGCTGTTTCTATTTGCTGATACCAACCTTAAGATTGACTTTCCCCAGGCCCACTTTGAGTTGAACCGTGATCGCATCGCTGATGTGGGACTCACCGTCGCCGACGTGAGCCAGCAATTATCAACGTATTTGTCTGGCAACTACGTCAACCGCTTTGATCTAGATGGAAAAGCCTATCGTGTTGTGCCCATGCTGGAAGACCGAGATCGACTGGATATCTATGCCCTGCAAGACCTGAAAATCCAAACCCCCGCCGGCGCCCTAGTGCCTTTCTCGTCACTGGCACGTCTGGAAGAAAAGGTGGGGCCTCGAGTGCTGACGAAATTTCAGCAGCGCAATTCGTTTACGCTATTCGCTGGCATGATCCCGGCATACACGAAAGAACAAGGGCTCAGCGCCATTGAGAAAGCCGCGGAAGAAATTCTACCGCCGGGTTATATCATCGACTATGCCGGTGAATCTCGTCAGATCCGCCAGGAAGGCAACACACTTTTCGGGGCTCTGGGGATGTCACTGGCATTTGTGTTCCTAGTGCTGGTGGTGTTATTCAACCGCTTTAGAGATCCATTAGTGGTCCTGCTAGGCTGTGTACCGCTCGCCCTCGCAGGAGCACTCATGTTTACCTTTTTGGGTTGGACCACCTTGAACATTTACTCTCAGATCGGTCTCATTACACTGATCGGCTTGGTGACCAAGAACGGTATTCTGATTGTTGAGTTTGCCAATCATCTACAGCGACAGGGTCTGAGTAAGTTTGAAGCGATCCGACAGGGGGCCAGCGTTCGACTTCGCCCGGTATTGATGACCACCGGCGCCACTGTGGTCGGCCACTTTCCGCTGGTCCTGGTCTCCGGTGCCGGCGCAGAAGCGCGGAACAGCATCGGCATCATCCTCGTTGCTGGCATGCTGCTGGGTACCTTCTTCACCTTGGTGGTACTGCCAAGCATGTATCTGGCACTGGCCTCCAAACATGCGCCAGAAGCTGAGCCTATTAAGGTCGCCAGCGCGACGCTACCGGCGGCAGAATAATCGCCAGCGCACAGTGATCAGCATGCAGCCGCTCAACGATGAATCGCTCGTACGCTCCGCGACTGGATTCCACCCACTTGACTCGTCATTGTTAGCGAAGCCGGTATTTACAAGGATACGAATCCAGCGCTGACCAGCAAGAAGGCTTAACCGCCGAAGGGCGACATGTGGTGATGGGCGATTTTCCAGTCACCGCCTTGTTTGACCAGGACCATTGTTGCCCACGCGGCGTTCGCCGGTCTAGGACCCTGATTGTGCGGGATACCGTTGACCAGGCGAATGAAACTGACAACCGCCGTATTTCCATAGAGTTGGACAAGGGGTGATTCGACCCTAACGATCATAGTCGGCGTGCCACCGTCGCTCTTGACCATGGCGTTAAAACTAGCGATTTGGACTTTTAGGTTTTCCGCTTGATTCGACTGACGAATACCACCGGTAATCTGCACTCGATCTTCGCGAATCAGTTGCGCTTGAGCTTCAAGGTTGGTTTCTAGATCAGCCCAGCGCTGAACAACTTTCAACACATCATCTGAATCGTTTGCTTGGCTGAAAGGAGCGACCAGCATAAAGATGAGCGCCATCATCATACGCTTTGACGCCATGACAGGCTTGCGTAGCACTTGGTGTGATTTTTTAAACATAGTTACGCCCATTCGACTAATTTAGAGTGAACGTCCACGTTATCAGGATTAACAAATTACTTAACCATCGTTCGACTTTGGTCGCCGCCGAAGGATTGACGACTGCGCTTGTGGCGCTCATTGAAAAAAGCGGAGACTTCTATTAGTAAGTACTCAATGCAACGAGGTAGAACCCATGGTCAAAATCAGAGATTTTTCGATGATTTGGGCCCAGATGGGGTCTAGTCCCATTGCCATTTAGCAAACGGGCTTAGACAAACTATTTTAGACTATGGACGCCCTGTCCAACCTAAGCGTATGCACGCGCTGTCTCGCCTTCTCGTCTTCTCTGTAACAAGAGAGCATCAACACTTAAAGTATGTCGCCGTTGCGTCAATACAATTGTCGAACGATCCCACCAATGGCTGCGCAAGCAATGCTAAGACTAGGATGAATCGTTGGGTGCTCGAGCAACATTCAGACGGGTAGCTTACCGCAGCCCGCCTGAGTGAGTTGTTATTTGAGCTCGATACTCGCGACACGGTCACCATGGGCGCTACCCAAGTACAACCGGCCGTTATGCGGCAACGCGACGGTGGCGTAGCCCATAGGCTCACCCTTATGGTGGAGCGCGACTTCAGAGCTCATATCCACTGAGTTTGCCTTAACGACCTGAAACTCCAACAAACAAGGGCCTGGCTGACCGTCTTCACAACGTCCGTCAATGGGGTCATTCAGGTGCGAGGCGATCCAGAGATTGCCATCGGCATCAATCACGACGTTATCGGGGCTACGCACCGCGACTTCACCTTCAACCTCGCCCGTGAGACGATCTACCTTGATGGTCTTATTCGCCATATAGATATTAATAAACAACTTGGTATTGTCTTGGCTAACCGTAATGCCATTCGGCATCATCTCATCTGAACCAGGCAGCTTCGTAAAACCCGATGCGGCCTGCCATTCCCAGACCCAGCCAACTTTCTCACCAGCAGTAAGCTGCGCTACGACAGTTTCAAACGGGGTGCTTCTATTCCACATATGGGTCACAAAGAACCCGCCATCGTGGAGACTGGCTACATCGTTCATAAAAGCGTCGTTGCCGGGCTTGGCACAACCTTTCCAATCAAGATGAGATTCAGCACCGGCGGCAACCAACTCGAAAAACTCGATTTGCTCATTGCCATGGTTCACGACCAGCACCTGATGGCGACCATCGGCTCTGGTCATCAAATCGATGCCGTGAGGACTGAATTTTTCCGCATCCGGCGCGATACAAGCTGCATCACCCCAGCGTGGTTCCGTACTTGCCCAATTAATTTGCAGTGGCGCGCGCTGACTATTGGCAATATCCAACAAAGACAGCGTATTGGGCTCATCGGACATGAAGGCCCCCATTTCACTGACCAGCAGAAATTCACCGCCAGGCACGACCGCCAAATCCTCGGGATTATGGAAACCACAGACCGGCGTGATGCCCGCGACTGTATCACAGGCAATGTTACTGTCAGCTGGTGCCAATGCTGCAGGCGCCGCGGCCTGCTCAACCGTTTCAGCCGGACCGCAGCCAGCTAACAAGCCACCGATCAGAACAAGAGAAACCAAAGATTTCGACATCATAGCAAGTACCCATATATGTTTTTATTGTCGCCCAGAATATTACAAGTGTGATGATCATTACCAGTGCCCCGATACTGATCAGTCACCGTCATAGCGCCAGAGCGCCAGAGCGCGGGAACCCAGGCAACCCAGTGATCGATCGAGATCTCGCGACCTCATCAGTTAGTTGTCCACAGACGAACAACGCGTGCGAGCTTGCACAAGTTCGAAACCCAGAAAAAGCGCGCGTCAGTCTGTATTTTTCTCTACACTGAAAGTCCCCATCCTGAACCCTAGACGTATGATTACATGAGTCTTTCAACTCGCATCCTCATTGGTTTAGGTCTCGGTCTTAGCGGTGGCATTGTCTATTCACTTATCGACCTACCCGCGCTGCATCTATTGCCCGTGTTGATCGAACCCGTCGGGGCGCTTTGGGTCAATGGCATTCGCATGACGGTCATACCTCTGCTGATGTCCTTATTAATCACCGCTATCGCCGGCCAAAGTAACACGGGCGGTGTGGCGCAGCTTGGCACTAAGACCCTTGGCTTGTTTGTCGTCATGATCATCTGCGCTTGTCTTTATACGTTGCTGTTGGCGCCTTTTTTCCTATCACTGCTGGATATTGATCCTGCGGATAGCAAAGCGCTGTTAGCGGTGACGCATACCGACAAATTCAACGGTACAGACTTACCGCCCTTTCGCGACTGGTTAGTGGATCTGGTGCCTGCCAATCCATTTCGAGCTATGGCCAACAACGCCCTGTTGTCTTTGATGGTTTTCACAGGTTTGTTTGCTGCATCATTACTGCATATCGCTGAACCTCAGCGCGTCCTGATTGTGAGTTTTTTTGAGGCGATTAAAGCTGCGATGTTTGTTTTGATACGCTGGATTATGCTACTGGCGCCTATCGGAATTTTTGCCTTGGTGTTCCCCTTAGCGGCGACCCTGGGTGTGACCATTATTAACCTACTAGGATCTTTCATCCTGATTGGCTGCGGTCTGATCTTTGTTATGACCCTGCTACTTTACCCAACGGCCGCCATACTAGGACGTATACCACTGGTACAGTTTACTAAAATTGTCGCGCCGGTTCAGGTGATCGGTTTCAGCACGCGCTCGTCTTTGGCCGCCCTGCCGGCCACTTTCGCCGCCACCAAAGCCTTAGATATTTCAGATAAAGTCGCTGGGGTGGTTCTGCCCATTGCCGTGAGCTTATTTAAGTTCTCGTCACCTATCGCGCGCACTGCAGGGACTTATTTTGTCGCCCACATCTATGGTATCGAGTTACACTTTTTTGAATTATTCGTGATTGCTGCCGCCATTGGCCTGTTCAGCTTTTATTCACCGGGCATTCCCAGTGGCGGCTTACTGATCATGGCGCCGGTTTATGTATCCTTGGGCTTACCCGTTGCGGGCATTGGCATTTTGATCGCGATCGATCTTATCGTGGATATGTTTATCACTGCTTCGAACGTCACTGCGAACATCACGGCGGCAGCACTGCTGTCACGAGACGAGCGCTGAAACCACCGCCGGTGCTCAACGAATATTCCCTGTTACAGCGAGCACCATAGAGACACCAA
>DGOD01000269.1:5125-16378 GCA_002389265.1 Gammaproteobacteria bacterium UBA4475 | reverse complement strand
GCGCGAACATCATGATGTGTCCAGATTGGATCGGGAATTTATCTGCCGCCATGTGGTTCTCCTGTTTGCTTGCATGATGTTTTTTAAGAAAAACTTTCAGACTAACCTTTAGATTAAAATAGTACTTTTGGTTGCCTGGAAATGTCAGTGACGTTCTAAGTATTAACGCCGGCGCGCATCATGTTATGTTTGCGCGAACGCCGATCAGCGTCCAAGTCATTGATTCGCGGTGCGTCACCGAGGTACTCACCAAGGTACTAACAGATTGATGGATTCGTCAAGTAGCTTTGACATAAATCGCAGCCGCAGGCCGGAAGAATTTCATTTGCTGATTACCATTGAGTTGGGGGCAATTCAGGGTTGTCGCGCAGTCAATGTCGAGGTACTATCGTAGTCCGTTTACGCATCCTGTTACCGAGCAACGCCAAGTCGTCACGAGATTCTGATAGCGTACTGGCAGTTTTATAGTGCTCGGATATAGTGCTCAGAGATGACCATCTCAAGCAGTTTTAGACGGTTAAGAATAACAAGAAGAAGCTAACGAAAAGTAATCGATTTATGTCAAGACCTGTTCGTATCGAATTCCCCGGCGCTCACTATCATGTGACAAGCAAGGGAAGCCGCGACCAAAATGTATTCATTGACGATATAGATCGCACAGCATTCCTCAAGATTGTTGAAACCGTCGTTGTTAAATTCGGCTGGTTAGTCCACAGCTATGTCTTGATGGAGAGCCACTATCATTTGGTGGTTGAGTGTCCCCAAGCGAATTTGTCAAAAGGTATGCGCCAACTTAATGGTGTCTACACGCAACATTATAATCGTCGCCATGGCCAGGAAGGCCCGTTATTCCAAGGGCGTTTTAAAAGCATATTGTTTGAAGCGAAAGGGTACCTGTTGCGCTTGTGTCGTTACGTTGAGCTGAATCCTGTCAGAGTCGGTGTCAGTGCTGCGCCTCACAAATATCGTTGGAGCAGTTTTAAGGCTGCCGTGGGCTTGGTCAAAACCCCGGGCTGGTTGCATACTGAAACCCGTTTAGGGCTGTTCGAAGACTCGGCTGACTCTCCGCAACAATATCGTGATTATGTGATGGCGGGTGTTGGCGCCAAATCGCCACTGGAGCATCGCAGTGCGCAGGTTTTGCTGGGGTCAACTCAGTTTGTTAACGAGATGCAACCCATTCTGCAGGGCGAGAAGCTGGCAAAACGTGGGCCGAAGAAAGTGGGGCGTCGACGCAGCCTGCCAGCCTTGTTTAAGAATATTCAGGACAAAAGCCGGGTCGATCGCAACGAGCTGATCTGCCAGGCCCATCTGAAGCATTCCTATACACTGATGGAAATCGGCGAAGCGCTGGGTCTGCATTACACGACCGTCAGCAAGGTTATTAGCCAGCAAACTCGCCTTGGTCTGCGAGCTGCAGGTCAATGAGCGCTAAATTAGCGCGCGGTGGTGCTTTAAAACCAATCAAAGTCACTGTATGCTTGCCCGCAATAGCGTTGAGCCAGGAGTATGATCATTGCGCAGATTACTAGGTAAAGGCGGACAGCCAGAAGAAGACGAGATCGATTTAACGCCGATGCTCGATGTGGTATTTATCATGTTGATCTTTTTCATCGTGACGGCGACGTTCGTTAAAGAGATTGGCTTGGATGTGAATAGCCCAGACAAGAATCAGAATGTTCAGGATGCTGACAAGCAAAGCATCGTGGTTCAGATCACGAATCGAGATCGTATTCGTATTCGCGGCCGAGATGTGGATTTCAGAGCAGTGCGGGCGAACATAGAACGCCTGCATGCTGAGAACCCGGACGCGCCCGTTGTCGTGCAGCCCCACACGGAGAGCACGACAGAGATTCTGGTGCACGTGATGGACTCGGCTCGCCAGGCAGGCGTTTACAACGTCTCGATTGCCGCCACTTAAAACTTGTGGGCGTGAGTAGTAGGGCTGACTTTCGGGTTAGCGTCTGCGGGGTTCGCCCCACACTGGGGCTACGCCCTTGGTGGCCGCCGGTACCAGACAAGCAGTGCCAGCCCTTTGGATACAAGAAAGCCTCGCTTATGCGGGGCTTTTTTTTTAAAGCGGGTTTTTAAATTGGTTGGCCAGGCGCCTCGGTTAACTGTGCGCCTGGCGGGTGCGAGCAGCCATTTAATGTAGTGTGATGACTGGAGGTAGAAGATGGAATTGGTATTAATCCGGCATGGTTTGCCAGAGAAAGTGGTTAAGCAAGATGGGTCTCCTGCGAATCCACCTTTGTCAGAGATTGGTCTGGCGCAAGCGCAGAAGGTGGCCGACTGGTTGCAGCACGAAAACATAGACCGTTTGTATTCCAGCCCGATGCAGCGTGCCTACCAGACGGCAGAGCCGCTGTCAGGTCAGTCAGGCCTTGCCATAGAGGTTTGTGATGGCGTGGCTGAGTACGATCAGCAGTCGGGTCACTATATTCCCACCGAGCAGCTCAAGGAATTGGATTATCCCCGGTGGCTGCGCTTGATGCAGGGTGAGACCGACGCAGACTTTCCGAAGTTTGCCCAGAGCGTCTGCACCAGCCTTGAACAAATCATCACCGACAACCCGGGAAAGCGGGTTGCGGTAACCTGTCATGGCGGCGTGATCAATGTGTGGGCTGCCCATGTTATGGGTTTCGCGCCGCGGCTGTTCTTCAATCCGAACTACACCAGCATTAATCGGTTTATGGCGTCCAGTGGTGGCGACAAGACAGTGATTACTCTGAACGAGCATCATCACCTCAAGTAACCTGCTGGTGACGCGCCGCCAGGTTAGTCTGGCTGTTGGGCTCGACCTCGGTCCTGAACGCTCAAACGTCGGGCCTCCAACTTCTTGGCGCTAACATCACCCGTGTGGGCAATGCTGCGTTTGTGCTCCTCTTGCAGGCCTTCTGCGAGACTGTGCTGGCAGCCATAATCGATCAACTGGTGGACCGTCTGCAGGGTTAATGGATCGGCACTGCAGATATCCAGCGCCAGTTGTTGGCAATGGTTGAGTAACTCATCGGCCGGTAACACCCGGTTTACCAGCCCCCAGCGTTCCGCCGTTGCCGCATCCAGATAATTGCCGCTGAAGCTCAGCTCTTTGGCGCGCGAGGCACCTATTAAGCGGGCGAGGCGCTGGGATAAACCCCAGCCGGGGACCACCCCCATGCGTACATGGGTGTCAGCGAACCGAGCTTCTGTGGAGGCGATGAGAATGTCGCACATCAGCGCCAGTTCAAAGCCGCCGGTGATGGCAAAGCCATTGATCGCAGCGATGATAGGCTTGCCCACACCAGTGACGGCGCTATGCAGGTCGGCGCTGGAGACGCCGCTGCGCAGGCCCGCCTGGCCTAACTCTTTCAAGTCGAGACCGGCTGAGAAGCCGCGGCCTATGCCGGTGAGGATGATGACGTGAGTCTCATCATCGTCGCGCAGGCGCAAAAATGTGCTGGTGATCGCCGCCCGTAAAGCATTTGACAGCGCGTTGAGTTGCTTCGGTCGATTGAGGCTGACGGTGGTAACGTGATCCTGGGTGGTACATAAAAGTACATCTTGCTCGGTGTCTGACATGACTGCTTTCCTGATTAAAAATTGAAGAATATCGCGGTGCGCATTTAGCCGACCCGCAGGCTTTGACCACCATCGACGGGTAGGTTGACGCCGGTAATAAATCCCGCTTCGTCGCTGGCTAAAAATACGGCGGCGTGGGCTACATCCCAGGCCGTGCCCATTTTTTTGCCCAGTGGCACCCGTGAATCTCGCGCAGCAATCACCTCCTCGCGAGGCTTGCCTGTGGTGGCGGTGTAACCTTCGATGGCCATAGGCGTGTTCATCAAGCCTGGCAAAATAGTGTTGGCGCGAATGCCATAGTGCGCATTCCCCATGGCGATATTCTGGGTCAGGGCCAGAATCGCGGCTTTCGAGGTTTTGTAGGCGACCATGCCGGTGGCAGCCCATGCTGCCACCGATGAAATGTTGGTAATAACGCCGCTGCCTTGTTCGCGCATGATGGGAATCACCTGCTTGCAGGTGAGCAGCATACTTGTCAGATTCACCGCCATAATGTTGTCCCAAGCGTCCAGGCTAATGGACGTTGCGCCCCGATCGCCCGTGCCGATACCGACATTGTTGTGCAGAATGTCGATGCGACCAAAGTGGTCTTTACAGGCTCGGGCCATCGCAATGCACTGGTCTTCATTGGTCACGTCCATGGTCCAGACCATGGCCTGAAAGCCTTCCGCCTCGATCATCTGCTGAGTTTCGGTGGCCGATTCGCGATCTCGGTCGACGAGCATCACCTTGGCGCCTTCACGGGCAAACAAGATCGCGGTGGCTCGACCGTTGCCGATGGTGGTGCCGGGTGTTTGGCCTGCGCCTGTGACGATGGCGACTTTATCTTTTAAACGTTGCATAGTGCGTGATCCCCGAAAACGGCCGCTGAATTTTGGTGTCGTGGATGGTTCCGGCGAACAGGGCCGTTGACTCGACTCCTGTTTTCGCTAGGGTTCTCGATTAGCTTGTGTTTGACGTTTGCGATCCAGTGCCAGTTTTATCGTGATTGTTGGCATCCTGGCAAGCTTTGTCTGGGGCTTGCCAGATCTGTCGCTGCCGGAACGCTAGCCCCTTATGAGAAAGCGGCAGGTCAGGAGCGGGTTCTGGCGTCAGCGGGTGTGGCGGCTGCCAGACAAGGCCGCGTTTCAATCTGGGTTGGCCGCCAGTGGTGCGCTTGCCGAAGCTGCGGCCGCGATCTCTTCCCGGACCCTGGATCGAATCCGTTCGTGGACTTGTAGCGTCAAGGCACTAGCTGATAGATCGGCGAACATCGCCGGTTCGATCGGCTCAAGCACTTCGATGTGGACATCCGTGCGGCCGTGAAAATTCAGGCTGTCTTTGGGCACAGCATGCTTCGAGCCGTTAATGACAATGGGTAAAATGGGCAGTTGCAGGCGTTTGGCCAGGACAAACGCGCCTTCCTTGAAGGGCCGCATTTTGCCCGTTGTGGATCGAGTACCTTCCGGAAACAGGAAGACCGAGCTGCCCTGTTGCAGATGGTGGCTGCAGGCTGCGTACATTTTTTTGATACTGGCCTTGCTACCTCGGTCGAGGCGCACGTACTGATTTAAAAACATATTCCAGCCGATCAAAGGGACGAGAAATATTTCCGACTTGGAGACCCATTTAAAATGGGTGAATAGAGTGAACGAGACCAGAATATCGACCAGTGACTGATGGTTGGAGACGATGATATAGGTCCGTGCAGGGTCAATGTGCTCGCGACCGGTGACGGTCACGGTCCAGGGTGGGAATACCCAGATATACAGGCTGGCCCAGAGGCAGGTGAACTGGTGGAGTAGCCACAGTCGCTGGTCGAAGGGATAGGTTGTCAGCCAGATCAGCAGTGCGATCAGAAAGAAAACGGATGAGCTCGTGAAGACAAACGCAATATACAGCAGAGCGACGAGTCGATTGGCCAAGGGCGTGAGCATGGATGAGTGCTGCGGTAGAATTCGGCCGCGATGATACCATGGTGTGATCCAGGCAAGGCACGCCTTTGCGGATATTTACCGAGTTTTTCTGACTTTTTCTGGGTGGCGGTAAGTTTGCCTCGGCGTAATAACCTGGGGAAATTGAGTTCGACTTAACCCGTTGGCTGAGATGGGCTACAATGGCGCATCCTTGGCAGAGCAACGCGATAACAGATGATCAGCTTTATTCGGTATTCTTTCCAGTATTCTTCTTTGCGCGCTTCTTTGCCGTCGTTGCGTGGTGTCGGAGGGCGATTCGCCAGCTTGTTGGGTGTGGTGGGTTTGTTGCTGGTGGGCGGATGTGCCACCGTCACAAGTTCGCTGACATCGAAGTTGGCCGGTGACCTGGCCAGTTCCATTATGAACAGCAGCGATGTGGAAACCATCCGTGAAGGCGTACCCGCCTATTTGATCATGATCGACAGCTTCTTGCGCAGTAGTCCCGACGATGAGCAGCTGTTGTTAGCGGCCTCCGCTTTGAACGGTGCTTTTAGTGTGTTTACGCAAGATGAGCGGACCAAGTTGTTAGCCGATAAATCGCTGAATTACGCCTTGCATGCCGCTTGTGTGAACGATGCGAGTCTCTGCGATTTCCGCCGCCTGGAGTTCAAAGTATTCCAGCAGCGAGTAGACGCAGCGCAACGTGAGCAGGTACCAGTGATGTATGCCACGGCGGTGGCTTGGACTGGCTGGATGCAGGCCCACAGCGATGACTGGAATGCGATCGCAGAACTGTCAAAGGTCAAATACCTGATGAATAAGGTGCTGAGCCTGGACGAGACCTGGGAGCTGGGTGGCCCACACCTGTACATGGGCGGTCTCGAAACCATTTTGCCCGCTTCCATGGGCGGGCAACCGGAAGTTGGGCGCAAGCATTTCGAACGTGCTATCGAGATTGCCGCGGGCCAATATTTGATGACGAAAGTGATCTTTGCGGAACAATATGCCAAGCTCACCTTCGATAAAGATTTGTATGATCAGTTGTTGACGGAAGTGCTCGCCGCCAATCCAGTCGTCGAAGGGATTACCCTAACCAACGTGCTCGCGCAGCAGCGAGCTCGAGTTCTGCTTGCTGAGTCGGATGATTATTTTTAAGCCATGCCACGCGGTAAGTGACCGTTAAGGAAATGAGGATGATGAAAAACAAGATTTTTGGCCTGTTGTTAGCGCCATTACTGATGTTTGTCTGCGTGCTACAAACAGAGGTGGCTGTGGCCAAGACCTTCAAGATCGCGACGGTCTCGCCAGACGGCTTGGGCTGGATGAAAAAGCTTCGCGATGGCACCAAGGAGATTCAAACCCGCACAGAAGGCCGGGTGAAGTTCAAGATCTATCCCGGTGGCGTTCAGGGTGACGATTTTACGGTGTTGCGTAAAATGCGTATCGGACAGTTGCAAGGCGGTGCCGTGGCGGCCAGCAGCTTGACTCGCTTCTACCCGGATTTACAGATTTATAACTTGCCATTGCAATTCCGCAACCAGGGTGAGGTGGACTATGTGCGAGCACGTATGGACGAACGTATTATCAGCGGCCTGGACGCCGGCGGTATGGTCTCTTTCAGTCTGGCAGAGACGGGTTTCGCCTTTATATTGACCAGTGAACCCGTCACCGGTCTTGAAGATTTGAAAAAGGTCAAAGCCTGGGTGCCAGATGGGGACCCCATCGCGGCGAAGTTAATTCAGGCGTTCGGTATTAGCCCCATTCCCTTGGGACTGCCGGATGTTTTGGCGGGCTTGCAGACGGGCCTGATCGACGCGGTCGCGGTACCGCCTATCGTGGCCCTGGCATTGCAGTGGCATAATCACGTGAAGTACGTCACGCGCCTGCCGCTGATGTACATCTATTCCATGATGGCGATCGATAAGAAAGCCTTTGAATCGATCTCAGCCGCGGACCAATTGGTGGTTCGAGAGGTGCTGAACCGGGTATTTTCTGAGGTTGACGCTGATAACCGGCGGGATAATGTTAAGGCCTATAACGCTTTGCTGGCGCAGGGCATTCAAGAGGTTGAGCCCAGTGCCGAGCAATTGCTGGCTTGGCGCGCCCAAGCTGACCAGTCTGTCATTGAAATCAGTGGTGATGGCATTAGCCAAGCCAGTCTTGATATATTCCAGCAATATTTGCGCGAGTATCGCCAGTTGGATCAGTCCAGCGCAGCGCAATAGGTATATCCCCATGAAACTGTTTCGCTGGGTTCATCTGACCGAAGACGCACTGCTGGTGATTTCCTTGCTGACCATGCTGTGCATCGCGCTGTTGCAGATTATCCTGCGCAATGGTTTCGACTCAGGCATGCTCTGGGCCGAGTCTTTCTCGCGAGTGCTGGTGTTGTGGATTGCCATGTTGGGCGCCATGGTGGCGACTCGAGAGAATAATCACATCAGCATTGATGCGGTATCGCGTTTTTTGCCCCTGCGATTGCGGTCTTATGTGTCGATGCTAACCCTGTTGATTGCTGCCATTGTTTGCGCGGTGGTGGCGTGGTTTTCATTAGAGTTTGTCTTGTTTGAATATGAAGACCAGACCATTGCCTTTGCCAGCGTACCTAATTGGGTCTGCCAGATTATATTGCCCCTGGGTTTTGCGGTCATGAGCCTGCGATTTTTCGTGCTGATTGTTAAGAACGGGATGCTCGTGCTGAAGGGTGACCACTGATGTCATCGCTGCTGGGGTTTCTGGTGGGCTTGGCCGCCTTGCTGGGGGCGCCTTTATTTGTCGTGATTCTCGCCGGTTCTATGCTGGGTTTTTACACTGCAGATATTCCGTTGACCGTTGTTTCCATCGAGATCTATCGCCTCATTGATACGCCTTTGTTGCTGGCGTTGCCCTTGTTCACCTTCGCTGGCTATGTCCTCGCTGAAAGTAGGCTGTCTTTTCGTCTGGTGCATCTGACGCAGGTCTTTTTGGGCTGGTTGCCCGGTGGCCTGGCGGTAGTGGCGTTTGTCACCTGTGCCTTTTTTACCGCATTTACCGGCGCCTCTGGTGTCACCATTGTTGCAGTCGGAGCGCTGCTGCTGCCCGCATTGGTGCAAGCCGGCTATCCCGAAAAATTCAGCCTCGGATTAGTGACCACATCCGGCAGTTTGGGCTTGTTGCTGGCGCCGTCTTTACCGCTGATTATTTACGGGGTGATTGTCCAGCAGATGGATCTGCCCTTGCCCTTTACGATTCAGGAGCTGTTTATTGCCGGTACTTTGCCGGCGCTGCTCATGATTGTCTTGCTCACCGGATACAGTATCTGGGTGACCCGAGGTGCGCCGATCGTCCGAGGTAGCTACACTCGGGCTGACGCGCTGGCGGCGGTGAAGGCATCGCGGTGGGAAATTCCCATGCCGATTCTGGTGCTAGGTGGAATCTACTCGGGCTATTTTGCGGTCTCCGAGGCGGCGGCGGTCACGGCGTTTTATGTGCTGCTGGTGGAGGTGGTCATACATGGCGAGGTGAAGGTCAAGTCGCTACCGAAAATCATTCGCGAGTCCATGATTATGGTGGGCGGTATCCTGCTGATTTTGGGCGTGTCGCTGGCATTTACCAATTTCCTGATTGATTCCGAAGTGCCTCAAGCGCTATTCGCGTGGATCCAGACCTTCGTCAGCGATAAGTTGACCTTCCTGATTCTACTCAATATCGTGCTGTTGGTGTTGGGTGCCATCCTGGATATTTTCTCAGCGCTGGTGATCATGATTCCCTTGATCGTGCCGATGGCTATTGGTTTCGGCGTCGACCCGGTGCACCTGGGCATTATCTTCCTGGCGAATATGCAGATTGGCTACTTCACGCCACCCATTGGCATGAATCTTTTTATTGCCAGTTATCGTTTTAAGCGCTCAATCACCGAGCTGTATCGAGCGACGCTGCCCTTTATGGCCGTCTTGATTATTGCGTTGCTGATCATTACCTACGTGCCAGCGGTTAGCCTGGTCTTTCTCGATCGGTAGTTTCCCTAGCCAATCGCGCTGACAGAGCCGACAGATCCGTGAACTGGGTCATGCAGATGGTGCCCGACCCGTCCGTACGCGCCTTCGAAAAACTGACTCAGCAGGTCACATTATGCCTGGTTAGGGTACGACACCGATTAGCGTCGGTTTCCTGCTTCAATTTTAAAAAGTAAAAATATTCAATAAAAACAATGGCAAGCGTAATCTATTTAATCTTAAATATTATGTTTCGGCTGGATCAAATTGCTGGCACGAATCTCGCGATGTAAAAGATAACCGAAACAAAAACTTGTGGGTTAGGCCGTGGAATTAGACATCAATGCTTATCGTCGGCTTATCGCCATTGGCAGTGCCTTGTCTGAGGAAAAAGACATTCATGACCTGCTGGCGCAGATTCTTCGAGAAGCCAAGATCATGGCAAGTGCGGATGCGGGCTGTCTTTATTTGCGCACCGAGTTAGACACCCTGGAAGTTGCGGCCGTCGTGAACGAGACGCTGCATGACACCCTGAATAGCTTTAAGAGTGATAACGAGGGGCTTTTCCCTGTATTGCTTCTGCATCGACGCGATGGTTCACCGAATCTCGAGAATGCGGCCAGCCGATCAGTACATCAAGCGAAGACAATCTATCTTGACGAGGTGGGTTCGGCACCCCTCGATATCGCTCAGTCTGTGTTGACTGTGCCTTTGACCAGCCAGAGTGAACGTCCCATGGGCGTGTTGCAGCTGTTGAAAGCCAGGACTTCCAATCACCAGGCAGTCGGGTTTCCACCGGAGGTTGTGCCGTTTATTGAGTCGTTGGCCTCGCTGGCGACCATGGCGTTGCAAAATCGTCGATTGCTGGATCAACAGGTCGTGTTAAAAACCCAGTTGGAGAACCAGGTTGATGAGCGCACTGAAGAGTTGCGCTTAACCCTTGAAAAGCTGTCAGAGGCGAATGTGATCCTCAAGGACCTGAATACCATTGATGCGGTCACGCGCATTAAAAATCGTCGATATTTTGATGATATAGCGGTCCAGGAATGGCGGCGCGCGGTCCGGCAGCAATATCCGATGACACTGATGCTATTGGATATCGATCACTTCAAATGGGTGAATGACAACCTAGGCCATTTAGCGGGTGATGCGTGCCTGCATTCTGTCGCTGAATGTATCGATGAATTGTTCAATCGTCCCTCAGATGTCGTGGCACGTTATGGCGGTGACGAATTTATCGTGATCATGCCGTATATTCGCCATGATAATGCCACGATTTATGCGGAGCGGGTCAGAGACGCTGTGGCCAACCGCGAGTTGCTAGTGGATGGTCAGGTGATTAATGTCACGATCAGCATTGGCGTCGCCAGCGGTATGCCGGATGAAACCATCACGGATATCCGGCAACTGATTGGCCGTGCGGATGAGGCGTTATACCAGGCTAAGGCCGACGGTCGCAATCGTGTTGCCGGGATAGATATCAATACCTCAATCAAGCTCGGTGCCTAGCCCGCGGATCGCGAGACGGAGCGGTTGACCGCGGGTTAGAAACCGGCGGCCAGGCCTTCTTTACGATGGTCAGAGGCCGCACAGTAGCCCTGGTCGAGTTTATAGATCAGCTGCGCCCCACCAAAGAGATGCTCCGGATTATTCAACAGTATCGGGTGACCCTGGTCTTGTAATTGGCTGGTAACCCCAGGATCGAAGCCCGCTTCAAGACACACGCTGCCGTCTTCCTGCAAGTACCAGCGGGGCGCATCGGAGGCCGCCTGTGGATTCTGGCCGTGGAGCATCACTCGTACCATCATTTGCAGGTGCCCCTG
>DGOD01000269.1:0-5081 GCA_002389265.1 Gammaproteobacteria bacterium UBA4475 | reverse complement strand
CTTGCATATGACCACCCATGACGCCGAAGCTCATCAATGGCTTGCCGGCGGCCATCACAAAGCCAGGAATAATCGTATGGTATGGGCGTTTGCCGCCGCCCACTTGATTGGGATGGCCTGGCTCCAGGGTAAATCCAGAGCCGCGATTTTGCAGGCTGATGCCGGTGCCGGGTGGCACAATGCCGGCACCGAAGCCGCGATAGTTAGACTGAATCATCGACACCATCATGCCGTCTGCATCAGCGGTGGTGAGGTACACCGTGTCTGGTGCTGCACCGAGTGCGGTGGGCTGTAAATTCGCGTAGTCCAGGTGGATTTCGCTTGCGCGCTGGCGCAGGTAAGTTGGGTCCAGCAGTTGCGCCGGCGTGATCAGCATAGCGCTGATGTCTGCCAGATGTCGTTCAACCTCGGCATAGGCGATACGACAGGCCTCAATTTGCAGGTGAACTGATTCAGCACTATCAACACCGTATCGCTCCAGCTGCAGGTGCTGACAAATGCCTAGCGCGATCAGGGCCAGTAGGCCTTGGCCATTAGGCGGTATTTCGTGTAATTGCGTGCCGGCAAAGGACTGTTCGATTGTGCCGACCCAATCAGCGCGATGATTCTCCAGGTCGCCCAGGGTCAGGGCGCCGCCGGCTTGTTTGGCGGCGTTCACCATCGCCTCGGCAAGCTCGCCTTGGTAGAAGGCCTTGCCGTGACTGCGAGCAATTTTCTCTAAGCTGTTGGCATGATCCAGCAGATAAACCCGTTCGCCGGTGAGCGGCGCGCGGCCATTGGGACAGAAGGTCGCAAGAAAATCTGGGTAGTCTCGAAAGCGGCTCGGGGCACCTTGCCAATAATAAGCAGACTTGGGACCCACTTGATAACCGTGGCGGGCGTAGCGGATGGCCTCTTCAAACAATTGGGCGAAGGGCAGCTTGCCAAACTTGTCTGACATGGCGACCCAGGCGCTGACGGCGCCGGGTACGGTCACTGAGTCCCAGCCCAAGGTTGGCATTTTTGCCTGGCCTTGGAAGCGCTCCGGCGACCAGGCAGCGGGTGATCTACCCGAGGCATTCAACCCGTGGAGCTGGCTGCCATCCCAGATGATGGCGAAAGCATCACTGCCAATGCCGTTATTGTTCGGCTCTACCACCGTTAAGGTGATAGCGCTGGCGAGTGCGGCGTCGACGGCGTTACCGCCCGCTTGCAGCGCACGTAAACCGGCCTGAGTTGCCAAAGGTTGTGATGTTGCCACCACATTGGCCGCAAATACCGGCGATCGAGCGGAAGGATAGGGGCATTGCCAGTCGAGACTGTCGTGCATCAGCAGATCACCTTACGTAAAAGTTCGGTTGTCGACGGCGGGCGTGAGGGTGCGCTCGTCGCGTGCGCGCGCGTCAGGGTGCTTTGGCCGCCACGGGTTCGATGGCCAAGGCTGCGGCCTTCCAGGCGGTGAAGCCCCCGGCAATATGGCAGACATTGTCCATGCCCATGTGCTGTAGCGCTTGCGCTGCCAGTGCGGAACGCCAGGCAGATGCGCAGTACAACACGTAGGTTTTGTCCTGTGCGAACACCTCTCGATGGTAGGGGCTGTCGGGGTCAACCCAGAATTCGAGCATGCCTCGAGGCGCGTGAAGGGCGCCAGCAATTTTACCTTCCCGGTGCAACTCGCGGATATCACGGATATCCACAAACACCGTAGCGTCGTTGGCTAATAGCGCGTTGGCCTCGTCCAGTGAAAGCGTCTTGATCTCCTTTTCGGCGGCGTCGACCAGGGCTTTGACCCCTACAGTGATTGGCATATGTTGCGCTCCTTGATAACTGAATTCGTGGCTTTCGCCAACGGTGAAAATCCTGTTGATAAGCTCAACTAGAACAGGTCGCTGGGGCGAGATCAAGTGTTAAACCGGGTCTGTCTCAGCTGCCTGCCATTGGGTCTGGTCGCGGGCAAATTCTGCCAGGCTCTGTTGTGTATAGAGATTGTAATAGCGTCCCTGTTGTTGCATCAAGACCCCGTGGCTACCGGCCTCAATGATCTGGCCCCGCTCGATGACCAGGATTCGATCGGCGCTCTTGATGGTAGACAAGCGATGGGCGATCACTACGCTGATGCGACCTTGTAACAGGGCCTGGAGCCCCTGCTGTATATATGCTTCGGTGACGGTATCCACCGACGAAGTGGCTTCATCCATCACCAGTATGCGGGGGTTGGCGAGAATCGCCCGCGCAAAAGAGATCAGCTGCTTTTCACCGGCGGACAACTTTGAACCACCTTCACCGACCTGAGTGTTGTAGCCGTGATCCATCTTCATAATGAAATCGTGAGCGCCGGCGCGCTGGCCTGCGGCTTGGATCTCTGCATCGGTGGCATCCAGTCGCCCATAGCGAATATTGTCATTGATCGTGCCGCCGAAAATATGTGAGGCCTGCAGCACAATGCCCAAGTTCGACTGGAGCCAGTGCAGGCTGCGTTGCCGATAGTCGATACCATCGAACAGAATTTCGCCGCTGGTGGGCTCGTAGAACCGACACAGCAGGTTCGTCAGCGACGTTTTGCCGCCGCCAGTGGAGCCCACAATCGCGATGCTCTCGCCTTGATTGATGGTGAGGTTAATGCGGTCCAGTACATTGGGGCCGGTATCGTAGGCGAAGCTCACATCGCGAAATTCAATGGTTTTGATGTCGTTGCTATAGCCGTCAATAGCCACCTGATCACTTGGGTTCTGCTGGTGCTGATTGATGCGGGCGGTGACCGCGGCGGAATCTCGAATATCGGCGGGCGCTTCGATCAAGCTGATGATGCGCTCAGCCGACGCCTGAGCCATCTGCATCTCGGCGAACCACTGCGCGAGTTCCTCGATGGGTTCAAAGAAATGCCGGCTGTAAGCCAGAAATGCCAGCAGAGTGCCGGTGGTGACGCCGCCCCAGCCCACTTCCAGGCCACCAAAGATTAACGCCAGACCCGTGGCGATGGATCCCAGGGTCAATACCAACGGTAGATACAGGGCCGCCTGAACCTTATTTAGCACCGATGCCTTATACATGTCGTCGGTGAGTTGACCAAAGTGACGCAGATTCTCGGCTTCCTTGACGAAAGTCTTGGTGGTCTGCACGCCCATGATGCTCTCGTTGAAAGAACCGGTGATCTTCGAGTTGGTCTTACGGACCTGTCGGGCACTCTTGAGGATGCGTTTCTGGAAGGTCAGACTCAACCAAGCAAGAAATGGCAGAACACTCAGAACGATCAGCGCCAGCGACAGATCCATGTACAACATGGCGCAGGCGATACCAAACATCACTGTGGTGCAAAAGATGAGATCCAGTAATCCCCAGGCCAATATATTGGACAGACGCTCACAATCCGAGGTCATGCGTGCCATCAGCCAGCCCACGGGGCGAAAATCGTAGTAGGCAAAGGGCAGACGTTGAAGATTGGTGAATCCGTCGCGGCGGATGTCGTGACTGACATGGGTTCGCAGTTTGCCGCCATACCAGATGAAACCCGCCACCGATGAGGCGAGGATCACGACGAAGGTAAAGTACAGCGCGCCATAGAAGTAAGGGTCAAAGCTGCCATCGCCCACGCCGATAGAATCAATCACCGAGCGAGTGATCAGGGGAAACGCGATATCGGCACCGGCGGTACAAACAGCGCAGATCGCCAAAATCAAGACGTCCTTCGGATAACTCAGCGTGTAGGCTAGCAACTGCTTCCACAAGCCAAGATCCATGCCTTGCTCATAGGAGTCTTCATTGAACCCGTCGTTGTAATTGTCGTCATCAAAAAATTCTGACATGTCTTACTCCTGCCCCTGCAGCACGTTGGCGTTGGCAGTGGCCTCGTCATCCAAGGCGGCTTCGATTTGTGCCTGAATAGCGCCTTGAATTTGGCATAGCTGCTGGTAGACGCCGGGTTGCTGACTGAGACTCTGGTGGTTGCCGGATTGGACAATACGGCCATTATCAAGCATCAATATCTGGTCCGCGTGCATCACGGATGACAGGCGGTGGGCGATGATAATGGTGGTATGACCGCTGCGTCGGGCCTTTAGTGCTGCAAGTATCCTGGCTTCGGTATCGGTGTCTACGGCGGATAAGGCGTCGTCAAGGATCAGAATGGGTGGGTTCTTCAGTAGGGCGCGGGCGAGGGCGATGCGCTGTCGTTGACCGCCAGACAGGGTGGCGCCACGTTCGCCAACGCGGGTGTCGTAGCCTCGGGGCAGGCTCGTGATCGAGTCATGAATGCAGGCTGCTTGCGCCGCCTCTTCAACCTCGGCCTGGCTCGCGTTAAGCCGGCCGACCAGTAGGTTGGCGCCGATACTAGCGCCGTACAGAAAAGGTTCTTGCAGGACGATGCTGATCTGGCCGCGGACATATTTCCGTGCCAGCGTGTTGAGCTGCAAGCCATCAAGCAAGATCGAGCCTTCGGTATAATCGTATAACCGCATCAATAGCTGGGCGACGGTAGACTTACCCGAGCCCGGCGGGCCCAGCAGTGCCAGGGTCTGGCCGGCCTGGAGATGAAACGACACAGCATTGAGTACCGGTTTGTCGATGGCATAGCCAAAGCGCACTTGGCTGAATTCAATCTCGCCGTGCAGGGCATCCGTGGGAAAAGCCTCATGCTGGGTTTCAGCGGGCTCGGCCAGGACTTCGGCCAACCGGCCCATGGACACGATGGCCTTGCCAGAATCCGTGAGGACCCGACCCATATGGCGAATGGGCCAGATGATCATGCTCTCGTAAGTGATAAAGGCGAACAGGGTGCCCACTGACAGAAAACCATCAACCACCCACAGTGCACCAACAATCAGTAGCAGGCCGATCTGGCTCAGACAGATTAAGTCGCTGAGGCCATAGTAAACCCCCAGGATTTTGATCAAGCGGTTGTTCAGGTCACGGAACGCACGATTTTTCTCGGCAAATTTATCTTGCTCGAAGCTTTGGCGGGCAAAGGCCCTGACCACACGAATACCTGTTAGATTCTCCTGCAGAACGGTGGTCAGGCGAGCCTCGGCTTCGTCGACCAGCAAAAACAAGGTTTTGACTTTCTGAAAGAAGATAAAGGCGAAGACAAACAGCAGGGGAATCGTCGC
>DGOD01000014.1 GCA_002389265.1 Gammaproteobacteria bacterium UBA4475 | reverse complement strand
GTCTGAGCGTGCGTTTGGTTGGGCGGCTGCGGTTGAGTTGCTACACAACGCATCACTAATCCACGATGATATCTGTGACGGCGACCTTCAGCGTCGAGGAAGGGATACAGTATTTAAGCGCTTTGGCGAGTCTATTGCTATTTGCCTTGGAGACTATTACATAGGCACTGCATTTGGAATTCTGGCGGAGATTGATGCGCCGGCGCCCTGTATTGGCGTTTTTGCTCAGCATATGCAGGCCATTATTGGCGGCCAAGCCAGCGAGTTTGTTTTTGTTGGCTACCCAGACTGGGAAAAGTATCAGCTAATTGCGACCGCTAAAACTGCACCCTTGCTAAGTTTGCCGGTAATCGGCGCGCAATATCTTGCCAGTAAAAACACCAGTGAGCAGGTGATCACCGGTTACTTTGAATCGTCCGCGCTTTGCTTTCAGATCGCTAACGATCTGCGTAATTTTAGTGGGTCTGATGGGGCTAATAGCCCGTGTTCTGACTTGGCTAACTGCCGACCTAATGCAGTAATAGCGAACTTTAGAACGGCGTTAGATCGCAAAGAGAGCGCCATCTTCGATATTTGGGCAGATAGAATCCGCAGTGCGCAGTTGATCGCTGACACTGTAGAAACACGACGATGGTGGCAGAAAGTTAAGAATTCTGATGCGTTTAATCAAACCGCAAGATTGCTTTTGCTGCACTTTGATGAAGCCAGTAAGCAGCTGCAAGCGCTACCATCGGGGCTAACTCCCTATATTCGCCCATTCCATAATTGGCTTGGCGCAGAGTTAGCCCAATTGAAGAAGGATTTTTCATGACACAAACGCTGGTTGTTGGTGGAGGTTTTGGTGGTATAGCGTCAGCGTTAAGAAGTAGGGCTCTAGGTCACGAGGTTACGATTGTTGACCGGTTGTCTCGTTTAGGCGGGCGTGCGCAAGTATTCGAGCGCGAGGGATTTAAGCATGATGCTGGCCCCACCGTGATCACTGCTCCATTTTTGTTTGAGGAACTCTTTGCACTTTTTGATCGTGAATTAGCTGATTATGTAACAATTGTGCCGCTGGATACCTGGTATGAATTCTATTTTGATGACGGACAAACATTTTCCTATAAGGGCGATATCGAGCATACCTATGCCGAGATCGCACGTTTTAACGAAAAAGATGTTGAGGGTTATAAGGCGCTACTTCGGTTATCTAAGTCTATTTTCGAGGTGGGCTTTGAGCAGTTATCGGCCAGCCCTTTTACTTCGTTCAGCACAATGCTCAAGCAGGTGCCGGCGCTACTTAAGTTGAAAAGTTACCACACTGTTTATGGTCTGGTTAGCCGATTTATAAAAGATGAGCATTTACGCAAGGTGTTTTCTGTGCACCCCTTATTGGTTGGGGGTAACCCGTACACGACGACTTCAATTTATACCTTGATTCATTATTTAGAGCGTAAGTGGGGCGTACATTTCTGTATGGGGGGCACGGGCGCTCTCGTTGATGCATTGACGCGTTTAATGGTGGAGCAGGGCATAACCGTTAGGCTTGAGACAGATGTGACCGCGATCCGCATTGAGAATGGACGTGCCCGTGGTATTGATACGGCTATGGGCAATTTTATTGCGGCAGACAATGTTGTTTTCAATGGCGACGCGCCCTACGCCTATAAGCATTTGCTACCCTCGAATTTACGTAGGCAGCCTATTCGAAGGCCCGACAAGCTGACAAAATACTCTATGGGTCTGTTTGTGCTATATTTTGGTTGTCGAAAAACCTACCCAGACATTGCCCATCACACGATTTGGCTGGGTCCGAGGCACAAAGAATTATTAAAGGATATTTTTGATAACCATGTCGTCCCCGAGGACTTTTCTTTATATTTGCATCGCCCGACCGCGACTGATGCGAGCTTTGCACCTGAGGGTTGCGAGAGTTTCTACGCGCTTTGTCCTGTCTCGAACTTACAATCGAATACAGATTGGTCGGTAGAGGGTCCAAAACTACGGGATCGGATTGTTAGCGCGCTCGAACGTACGATACTACCGGGTTTGGAATCGACTATTTGTGCAGATTTTTATATGACGCCTGAGGATTTTAAAGACCAGTACAAATCGGAGTTTGGCGCTGGTTTTTCAATTCAGCCAATACTCTCGCAGTCAGCTTATTTCAGGTATCACAATCGCGATCCGGAGATCAGCAATTTGTATTTTACTGGCGCAGGTACGCATCCGGGTGCGGGTCTCCCCGGCGTAGTATCTTCTGCGAAAGTAGTAGAAGCGCTGCTCATTGAAGACGCGCAATCAGGTATTAACCATGTTGCTAGTGAGGCGTCGCATGAAGTCCACTCAGCATAGAGAGGCGCTTGACACGCTAACCCAGCATGGCAAGACTTTTCGTTGGGCCTCGGTTTTTCTCGCAGATCAGCAGTTGTACGCCGCTGCCGAGCTTTATCAGTTGTGTCGTGAACTTGACGATATTGCTGATGCGCCGTCTGGTCAGGGTGACGTGGATGGCGATCTCTTTGACGGACTACTAGCTCGGCTCAAAGCGGATGACCTAGATAACACCGACATCATAGAGAAGCGCATCAATATTCTTGTCAACAATTTGTCTGTGCCTCCGACGGCGATAGCCGCGATGATAGAGGGGTTTCAGCAAGATATTCAGCATAAGCCCTTAACCACGGAATATGATTTACTGCGTTACTGCTATCGCGTTGCCGGTACAGTCGGTTTAATGATGTGTCCGATCTTAGGTGTGACAGAGTCCCGTGCTTTTGCGCATGCGATAGATTTGGGTATAGCGATGCAGCTGACAAATATCAGCAGAGATGTATTGGAAGATGCGGTTATGGGACGACGCTATTTGCCCATGAGCGCAGAGCCGGCCAGCTTGGCAATTGTAACCGCGGCGGCACAAGCGGAAGCGCAAGCCGCTATTAATGTTGCGTTAGACACTGCGGAGCAGTATTACAATTCGGGGTTGTTAGGGTTGGTCTATTTACCACGACGGAATCGAGTAGCTATTCTGCTGGCCGCACATTTGTATCGTGCGATTGGCCGCAAGTTGCGGCGCAAAGGTACACGCTGGTGGCAGGGACGAACGATGCTGAGCAAGGTAGAAAAGGCGGTAATGACCCTGGCCGCGCTACCCTCGATCGGTATGATCCTTATTAAGCCGACAAGTCGTCTATATCATCACGATGCAAAATTGCATCACGCGCTTAAAAATTTACCTTTTACGCATGTCTGAGGTGTTTGATATTGCCATTCTAGGCGCGGGTGTGACCGGCCTTAGATTGACTAATAGACTCTTATCGCAAGGGGCAGGCGATTTACGCGTAGCCTTAATCGGTCCAGTCGACGCACGTCAGCAGCGCATCAGTTTTTGGCATGAGCCTAGCCAGGGACATGATTACGACGCAGCGATTGATGGACGCTGGTCTGCCTGGGATTTTCGTCACCGTGGGTGCATGACGACGCAACAGGCGCGGCGCTGCGAATATGTTTCGCTTGATGCACTAATGCTCAAGCAGCAGTTTGAGAAGCAGTTGGCGAACAGACAGTGTTATCGTTCGGAAGCCATGGTCCGGCAGGTAAGCCAATCCAGCCTGAATTTCAATATAGCCTCTGAGGCTGGCACTGTTGTCGCACGCCAGGTTATCGATACGCGCACGCCTTACATTCCTGATAATTGCTTAAAGCAACAATTTTTAGGGGTTGAAGTTGAATTCTCTAGTCCGCACGGGCTTAAAAATCCGATACTCATGGATTTTGATATCACAACAATAGCTGCCGAAGCGGTGAATTTTATCTATGTATTGCCGATTGGCGAGCAGCGTCTGTTTGTAGAAGCGACGATCTTCAGTTACGGCTGTGCTGCTAAAGCTGATTTCTATCGAGCTATTGATGATTGGCTTGATCAGCACTTTGCAGAATCGATACTCAGGAATAATCGGCATGAAGCAGAGTTTGCCACGATTCCAATGGGTCAAGTGCAACCTGTTGAACCCTCGTTAGTAGGTTGTGGTGTCGGTGGTGGTGCGACAAGAGCATCAACAGGGTACGCCTTTAAGGGTGCCGAACGACAGATGCAGCAGTTAGTATTGCAGGCAGTGTCGGATCGTCGTTTGCAGCATGTCGAGGCCTATAGTCGGCGCGCGCGACTGATGGACAGGATTTTTTTAGAGGTGACAAAGACCGATATTCGGGTGTTGCCCGAACTATTTGGTGCAATGGCAAACCGACTTAGTGGTGATGATTTCGCAAACTTCTTATCAGATTCGGGCGGCTGGAGTCCGATGATACGAACTATTTTAGCGGCGCCGAAGTGGCCTTTCATTAAGGCGGCCGGGAGGCTTTTGGTGCCGCGGCGATGAACGAGACACTGATTCAGATTGTGATACCTATCTCGTTGATGGTGGTTTTTGGCGTGCCTCACGGCGCTTTAGATGGCGCAATTATTTTTCAGCGATGCTCGGCTCTCTGGCCTCGCATACTATTGCTACTTGCTTATTTACTCTTGTGTGGTGTGTGTGTTTTGCTGTGGATAGTTTTGCCGACTGTTTGTTTGGCCGTATTTCTTGGGATGAGTATGTGGCACTTTGGGCAATCTGATCAGTCACACTCAGGTTATACGGTGCAACATATTTTGCGGGTAGTTACCGACGGTGGCATCTGGGTATTACTGCTACCTTTCAGTCATCAGTCAGTTGTGCACGAATTGTTCATAGTCTTAGGTGCTGACGGGAGCATCATCATGCAAATTATTAATTGGCTGATCATCCCCTGGTCTCTACTCGCATTAGTTACCGTCGTGGTGCGTATTCTCAATGGTGATGGCAAAGCGGTTATCAGCACGCTGAGCTTTGCAGCGTTGAGTATTATGACGCCACCGCTCTGGAGTTTGTGCATCTATTTCTGTGCTTGGCATTCGCGGCGCCACATTAGCCGCATATTGTCCGATCTGTCGAGTCCTCGATTGGGATGGATTATGATGATCTCACTGACGTCGATCACGGTGCTGATGGCGCTGCTGGCGGCGCTCTGGTTACCGGCGACCACGCTGTGGACTGCTGCGGTGGTACAGGTTTTTTTTATTGGCTTGTTCGCGCTAACAGTGCCTCATATGTTGTTAATTGATCTGTATCTTCCCTGGCTCGATAGCTCTACTCACGGTGCTTCGGGCGTTGATCGAAGTTACCCTGCGAGGTGAATGGTACATGACAGAAAATATCGGCGAGCGTAAGAACCGACATATTGATGTTGCGATGAGGCCATCGGCACAAATGGCCATTTCAACCGGGCTAGAGCATGTTCGCTTCGAGCCCAACTCCCTACCTGAGTTATCACTAGCGGAGATTGATACCTCGACAGTATTTTTGCGAAAGTCCTTATCGATGCCGCTCATCATTAGTTCTATGAGTGGTGGTACCCAAAGGGCACTGACCCTAAACCAAGCGTTAGCTCGGGCGGCAGAGCAGCACGGTATCGCATTAGCACTGGGGTCTATGCGGATCGCGCTTGAAGATAAGACCGCGCGGGCCAGCTTCCAGCTTCGTGATTTGGCGCCGAACATTCCTATTCTGGCCAACTTGGGGGGCGCTCAGCTAACTCAGGGAGCCGGTGTCGATAATGCCCTGCGCTGTATGGAGATCGCAGAAGCCGACGCTATGATCATTCATCTCAATCCGCTACAAGAAGCTATTCAGTGCACTGGAGACACAGACTGGCGGCATGTCACAAAGGCACTTGCTGACTTGGTTCGTCGCAGTTCACAACCCATTATCGTTAAGGAAGTTGGACATGGTATTGGCCTGCAGACCGCGCAAAGACTCATAGATTGCGGCATAACCTATATTGATATCGCTGCCGCCGGAGGCACCAGTTGGGCGGGTATTGAGGCGCAAGTAGATGCTGCTGCATTCCAGATCGGGGAGCCTTTCCATGATTGGGGAATTCCGCTGGTAGCATCGCTTAATCAGCTGTCAGGGCTGACGCAGGCGACATTAATCGCCTCTGGTGGTATTCGCTCGGGCCTCGATGTTGCCAAGGTGATTCGGCTTGGCGCGCGATTGGCAGGCGCAGCGCAGCCGTTTTTACTCGCTTATGAAGCTGGAGAGGCGATATTACACCAGCACATCGAGTGCTGGAGGGCGCAGCTGAGGATTGCGATGTTCGCAACCGGCTCGGCAACGCTGGCTGATCTCAAATGTGCGCCATTGATTGCAAACACTGCTTGCTAGAGGTTGTCGACTAAGGAGTTATTTGTCACCAGGCCATCGCCACAACTCTGTGGTGGCTAAGCGCTCGACGCTGAGCATAAACTATGTGGACTTTTCGCGTGCAATTTACGTTGGTTTTTTTCGCAGCTTCAGGCGTTATCAAAGACGCTAAGGGCACAATATTTTCACGTTCGGCCTGTTTTTTGTGTCACTAGCTGGGTTCTCAGATTGACTATTGTGCAACGTGTGATCGGCACTTTTCTGATAAAACGTTCGGAGAGAGTGGTGAAGTCGGGGACTCAGAAATGAAAGTGAGTATTAAGGGGGCGGCTATCCGCATCCAAATAAAGATGTGTGAGAAATTCTTCGCCACCATCTGATCTATTCGATGATACGAGCTAACTATTTTGACAGCTCCTGAAGCTGGAGGGTTCCAACTCGGTCCGGTAACCTACAAACAGCTAAAAAACCGGGGCTCGCAGTCTGACTCTGGCGGTTTCCTTTTTAACTACCACTAGATTTCGTCAAGCAATATCGCCAGCTCGGACTTGGACGGAATTTGTATCTGGTGGAATAACAATAAATGTGGCTAGGTCTTCCTATACCCTGCCGAGATAAGG
>DGOD01000027.1:3808-7177 GCA_002389265.1 Gammaproteobacteria bacterium UBA4475 | reverse complement strand
CAGCTGACTAGAAGTGTGCGCTACCGGGAGTTCGAGGAAATGGAATCGCATCGCGGATATTTTCCATACCGGTGACATAATTAAGCAGGCGCTCAAAGCCCAGGCCAAAGCCGGCGTGGGGAACAGTGCCATAACGCCGTAAGTCTCGGTACCACCATAGTTCATCTTGTAATCCCAGTGGCGCCATGCGGCTGTCAAGCACATCCAGGCGCTCTTCTCGTTGGCTGCCACCGATGATTTCACCGATGCCGGGCGCCAGTACGTCCATCGCCGCGACAGTTTTATTGTCTTCATTAAGGCGCATATAGAACGCCTTGATGTCCTTGGGATAGTTCATCAGCACAATGGGTCTGCCCACATGTTGCTCAGTCAGATAACGTTCATGCTCTGATTGCAGGTCAAGCCCCCACGCCACTGGAAATTCGAAAGCCTGCTTGCTGCTTTGCAGTATGTTGACGGCTTGCGTATATTCCATACGCTCAAATCGAGAGTCTGTCACCGAGCGGATGCGAGTGATCACATCTTTGTCGACGCGTTCGGCAAAAAATGCCATATCGTCTTCGCGCTGTTCTAACAGGGTGGTTAAGACGTGCTTGAGAAGGTCCTCGGCAAGGTCGGCATTGTCATTTAGATCAGCGAAGGCGATTTCAGGCTCGACCATCCAGAATTCTGCTAGGTGGCGGCTGGTGTGTGAGTTTTCAGCTCGAAAGGTCGGACCGAAAGTGTAAACCTTGCTCATCGCCAGGCAATAAGCTTCTATATTCAATTGTCCTGAAACGGTGAGAAAGGATTCCCCGCCGAAGAAATCCTGGCTGTAATCGACCTTGCCGTCCTGCATGGGTAGGTTGGTGAGATCCAAGGTGCTGACTCGAAACAACTCGCCGGCACCTTCGCAGTCACTACCGGTGATGATAGGTGTGTTGATCCAGTGAAAGTCCCTGGCATAAAAATAATTGTGAATGGCATTCGCCAGCGTTGTTCTTACCCGAGTGATAGCGCTAAAGGTATTCGTCCGCGGTCGCAAGTGAGCAACGGTCCTTAGGTACTCGAAGGTATGGCGTTTTTTTGCAATGGGATAGGTTTCAGGGTCGTCAACCAGACCAAGCACCTCAACCCGGGTCGCGTGCATTTCCAGAGCTTGGCCTTTGCCTTCGGAGACAACCAGAGCACCTTCGATAACGACGGAACAACCGGTGGTGATCGTCAGTACATCACTGGTGTAGTTCGCCAGTTCGCTGGGAACGACGGCTTGAATGGCGTCGAAGCAGCTGCCGTCGTGAACCGCAATAAAGGAAATGCCGGCTTTTGAATCACGTTTGCTTCTGACCCAACCTTTAACGGTAATAGTCGCGCCGACGCTGGAGTCTCCTCTTAAGGCCGCAGCCACGGATACATGGGTCATGAATCTTTTCCATCTGTGTGAGTGGCGGCAATAATAACAAAAATATGCGCTCGATCAGACGCTTATTGAAGATTAAATGCCCGCTTGGGGGAATCTATCGGACATTTCACCAGCGTCTCTGGATATTGGTGTTAGGGCTAGTATTGGTGGCGGCTGGTTGGTCGTAAAAATACCCTGTGCTGAAGCCTGAGAACAGGTCTTTGGCAGGGTTCTAGATCAAAAGTGCCTAATTCAAGTCGGATCGTCGCGCTCATCATTGAGGCTCTCATCAAGACGCATGCGGCTGCTGGTCATGCCGCCATCAACAACGTGATGCTGGCCGGTGATGAAGGTGGAATCGTCGCTGGCTAAAAACAGTGCCATGTTGGCAATGTCGAGGGACTCGCCAGAACGTTGCACGGGCTGCGCCTGGGCCATGCGCGCGCGCATGATTTCAACTACCGATTGATTGTCACCTTGATGGAATTCAAGCATGGGGGCAAATATAGGTGTGGCGATGCCGCCCGGACAGATTGCATTGGCGCGAATATTGAACGCTGCCAATTCCAGTGCCGCGGAGCGCGAGAGACCGATGACGCCGGCTTTGATGCCGGAGTAGACATGGGGGCCAAGCCCGGCTTGCAGGCCAGCAACGCTCGCGGTACTGATAATGGAGCCGCTGCGCTGAGGTTTCATCACGCGGGCAGCGTGTTTGATGCCAAGTACCACGCCGGTGAACATGACGCCCACCGTATTCTCATACTCTTGACCAATCACCAGGTCTTGAAGCTCACCGCTGACGCCGCCGAAGCCAGCATTATTAAATAGGATATCGAGATGGCCAAAGTGGTTGACGGCCAGGTCGACCATGCGCTCGACATCCGCTTCTGTGGCGACGTTGGTATGCTGATAAATAGCATTTTGACCCAGCTCTGCCACGAGAGCCTTACCGAGATCGTCCTGGATGTCGGCGATGACAACCTTTGCGCCTTCCTCGACAAAACGTCGTACCGTGCCGGCGCCAATGCCGCTAGCGCCGCCGGTGATAATGGCCACTTTATTTGCCAATCTGTTCATGCCGTCTACCCCGTAATGTTGAGCCCATCAGATGGCTAGAGTGTACGCTGCATTGTCCAGATTGTTAATGTCTGGCCGGTCGCGATAGTGCCATCGGCGGATGCGGCTTATTCGTCATCAATGGCCAGGGTTTCGCCGCCCAGAGCGCTGAACAGCGCCGGCAAAAATCGTGAGAACTCCAGTGTCATATTGACAAATGCCGCGTCCATTCTGGCAATGGGATTGTCTTCATCTTCCGCATCGTCGTCGCTGGATTCAATCTTGAGTTGCCTTAGAATCAAGTCCTTGTCAACGGCCAAACGTAGATCGCCGTACCAGCGTAGCCCTAGCTTAGTGCACATCTTGCCGGCCTCGAGATGGTGGCGAATCTCCTGCGTATCCAGATCCTGCTTTCTACAGGTCACAGAGGCACCATCTTCTGGGTCGACAAGGTCGCACTGGTCGCCCAGGGCGAAATGGTCCGGCAGTTTTCTGTGCATCAACCACTGGCTGAAAACGTCGGTGGGTTTGGATTTGACCTGTGGGGGTACGACAGACAGGGTACCCACAGAATCACGAAGACAGTTAATAAATAGTTCGGCTTCCGAGGCATTAGCGGTATCTATCACCAGTAGATTCGAGGCGGGGTTGATATAGCCCATGATCTGCTTGGAGCGTGCCAGTGCTCGCGGTAACAATTCTGCGAGGGCATCATCTTTGATACTCAGCTTCTCTTTGGATCTGAGTTTTCGACCTTCCATGCTCTCGATCCGATCAACGCGCTCGGCAATGGCTTCGTTCAATGCGCTAGGTGGAATGACTTTGTCTTCCCGGCGGGCACAGAGCAAGATGCTGCCAGCCACTTCATGGCCCAAAGGGGCATCTTCGATGTCCTTGATGGGCGATACCCAGCCAAAGCTGGAAGGCCGTAA
>DGOD01000027.1:0-3755 GCA_002389265.1 Gammaproteobacteria bacterium UBA4475 | reverse complement strand
GTGGGCTCGAAGGGTTTGGTCAGTCGGTAAACTGATGCATTCTTGAAAAGCATCTGGAAAGGTCCTTGTCTGGCACGGGAGTGTGATCGAAAAATCAGGGAGCGATTATACATGGTTTCGTTGCCAAGGTTTCAACTACGAGACCCGGGAATCTGGGGTTCATGGTTGACGTAGCACCGAATTTCAAACCTTGACGGGGAAGTCGCCAATTATTAGCATCGGTCGGGTGGCAGTCGAGCCACCTTCGGCAGGAGACGACGGCGAATTTTACGGCAGTGAGTGATTGTGAGACCATTGCGGCCCGTCAAGGCTGAGGCTCTCGTTGGGACCGAAGCAGGCGAAGGCTCTTCAATCCCTGTTGGTCGTTGTAGTCAATCGCATAGGTGAGCCTGCAGGCGAGAGAATCCGTGCATCCAAGATGAATTTAGCGAGGAGCAGAGCGTGTTGATCAAGCCAGGTAGTAACCTTATAGACTGCCTCAGCTGTGGGATGCGTGTTCCGCGAGATATTAGCCGGTGTCCAAAATGTGACGATCATGTGACGCGCCAAACTGATGGCTACGTGCTCACTGAAGATATTGCGCATCAACAGGAACGGGTCAGTGAGGCGCTGATCAAACTTGAGCGATTGTTTGTCGAAGCCGAGTTAGGGCGGGCAGCGGGTTTGAGGCTTATTGTCGGCTCCGGGCTGATTCGAGAGGCGGTTTTTGAAGCCCTGCGAGCCAGGCAATTTCGAGGTGATATCCTGGGTTATGGTCAAGATGGGCAGAATACAGGTGCCATTTTTGTCAAGCTGCGGTGAGCCAATTCGTCAGCCCTCCCGTTAATGTTCGGCTGGCGGAATTTATTGGGGCGTAAGCCTCAGGATTAGCATAGAATATGCGGTTTTACGGTCGCCGAACATTACCCGGACCGTCTGATGTTTAGGCTGGAGTGAGATTAATTTATGCGTTTGCAAGCCATCAAACTCGCAGGGTTCAAATCCTTCGTAGATCCTACTACTGTGCCTTTTCGCTCGAATCTCTGCGCCGTTGTCGGTCCCAATGGCTGTGGTAAATCGAATATTATTGATGCTGTGCGGTGGGTGATGGGAGAATCATCGGCCAAGACCTTGCGTGGTGAGTCGATGGCGGACGTTATTTTTAACGGTTCAACCACTCGCAAGCCGGTGGGTCAGGCGAATATTGAGTTGATTTTCGACAATACTGAAGGTGGCTTGAGCGGTGAATATGCTGCGTATAGTGAGATTTCGATCAAGCGTCAGGTTACTCGTGATGGCCAGTCTAACTATTACTTAAACGGTCAGAAGTGCCGTCGCAAAGACATTACCGACATATTTCTGGGTACGGGCATGGGGCCGCGCAGCTATTCTATTATTGAGCAGGGCATGATCAGCAACCTGATCGAGGCTCGGCCAGAAGAATTGCGGGTCTATATTGAGGAAGCGGCGGGAATCTCCAAGTACAAGGAACGGCGCCGGGAAACGGAGCGACGCATCACTCACACCCGCGATAATTTGGACCGCTTAAGTGATTTGCGGGACGAACTCGGACGCCAGCTACATCATCTTGAACGGCAAGCTCGAGCCGCAGAACGTTACACTGAGCTCAAGCAAGAAGAGCGCGAGGTCAAATCTCAGCTGCAGGCTCTGAAATGGCGAACTATCAGCGCCGATACTAAGGTGAAAGAAGCTAATATCAGTCGGCTGCAAATTGCCCAAGATGCCAGTATTGCTGACTTGCGTCGGATTGATGCGGAGGTGGAAGAAAAACGCCAGGTGCTTATCGCCCTGTCCGACGAGACCAACGAAATTCAAAAACGCTTTTATGATATCGGCACTGAAATCGCGCGAATCGAAGATTCGATCCAGTTTCAGAATGAGCGTAACCAGCAACGGAACAAGGATCTCGAGGAAGTCAGTGAAAACTGGTACAAGATCCGAGCTGATATAGATGCTGATCAGCGCAAACTGGGTGAGTTGCGGCATGAGCTCGCCCAGACCGAGCCACAGCAAGAGCAGGTGCGAGAAACGGAGGAAGCTTCGGGCGTGCAGCTGACCGAAGCTGAGCAGGGCATGCAGGCTTGGCAGCAATCATGGGAAGCCTTCAATCAGAGTGCCGCGCAGGCCCAGAACAAGGCGCAGGTTCAGCAATCGAAGATGGGCTCGCTGGAGCAATCTACGGAGCGCTTGAACCGCCGCCTGGTCGCCTTGAAAGCGGACCTCGGACGTTTGCAGGAACAACGGATGGTGGAGGAAGAATTAGGTCCTCTGCAGTCAATGCTGGAGGTTCAGGAAGAACAAATAGCGCGAGTTGAAGAGGAAGTGCGGGCACTGGTCGCGCGGATTGAAGGCCAGCGCGAAGAAAATCAAAATTTAACGAGTTTGCTCGATGAGAAGCGTGGTCGGTTGCAGAGTCTTCGAGGCCGGTTTGCCTCCCTTGAAGCCCTTCAGCAAGCAGCCTTGGGCCAGCAAGATGATGCGGAAGTCAGTTGGCTGGAGCGCCATAGCCTTAAGGCTAATGGTCGCCTCGGCGAACGTATCGATGTCGAAGACCCATGGTCGAATGCGGCTGAAACTGTTCTGGGTGACTACTTACAGGCAGTATGTGTTGATGGCGTTGACGTTGTCGCCCAGTTACTGGGTGATTTTGATAAGGGTTCCTTGAGCTTTATATCCAATGTCAGCAATGTCGCACCACTTAACCCCAGAATATCTGCGGCGACGCTGCTGAGTAAAATCACCAGCGCGACGGACTTGACGGATATTCTCGCCGGTGTCTATGTCGCCGCTGATTTGCCTGCGGCGTTGATGCTGCGTAGCGATCTTCAGGCTGGTGAATCGGTGATCACGGCGGACGGTATCTGGTTGGGGCAACAGTGGTTGCGAGTGAGCAAAGATCGGGATTCCACTGCCGGGGTGCTGAAACGTCAGGCCGAATTGAAGATATTGGTCGAACAAATAGAAATGCTCGAACATGAAGTGAGCAGTCTGACGGACAGCCTCGAGTCTGGCGTTGCGAGTTTGCAGTTAGCTGAGCGAGATCGTGAAGTAGAACAAAACCGACTGGTTCAATTACAGCAATCTTTCAGTGAGACTCGTGCCCAACTGGGCGCGAAAAAACTCCAGGTCGATCAGGTCAAAGCTGATCTGCAACGTATAACAGCAGAAATTGAGGCTGATACGGAGCATGTTGAGGAAGACGAGCAAAATCTCAAGGATGCCCGAGACATCTTGCAGGAAGCCCTGGACCAGATGGAGCAGGATACCCAGCAACGCGCTGTGCTTCAGCAAGCGCGACATGAATGTCAGCAGGCGCTGGAAAATGCTCGTTCCAAGGCCCGCGAGCACCGTGATGCATCGCACCAGCTCGCGCTGAAAATTCAGTCCCTGGGCTCTGCGGTGGTATCGACCGAGCAGGCCATGACCCGCTTGCAGGAACAGCAATTGATCTTCGCTGAGCGTAAGAAAGCCCTGGAAGCCAGTTTGAGCGAGAGTGAGGAGCCGCAGGTACTGCTGAAGCAGGAGCTGGAAATCCAGCTCGAAAGGCGTCTTGAAGTCGAAACTACACTGACATCGGCGCGGCAGCGAATTACTGCAGGCGAGTACAGTATTCGCGAACTGGAGCAACAGCGTAGTCGGGTTGATGAGACTATCGAGCAGGTTCGAACCAGTCTGGACCAAGTGCGAATGGATTGGCAGGGGCTCGAGGTCAGGCGAGCAACGATTCGTGAGCAGTTGGTCGCTGACAAGCAAGA
>DGOD01000049.1 GCA_002389265.1 Gammaproteobacteria bacterium UBA4475 | reverse complement strand
TCATCGCGACTTTAGCAAAGCGCTGGAAACTCAGGTTTAGTAAAATACGATCAAGAGCAGCGTGCAGGTGGATTGAGTGCATCGCTGGTTTCATCGCTGTCGTTTGATCGCTGTCGTTTGATCGCCTAAGGGCGTCTGGACCGTCGTCTCGAGAGCGGAGCCGATTCACGCTGAAGCGTCCATAGCAGATTGCGTTTAACGAGGCGCGATAGCCTACGAAGGCCAATCAAAAGTAGGGTTTTAGTTGTATCATAAGCGTGACGTTTTTGATCCAGCTCGATGAAACTAACTGATATGAATATAGTCCTGAGAATTGACATAGTTGGAATGACTTGTGCGCATTGTGCCGCTCGTGTGGCAGCAGCGTTGTCCGAAGTGGTGGAGGGCGCCCGGATTGAAGTGGATCATGAACAAAACCAGGCCCGCTTAACCTTGTCAGCCTGGATTTCACCTGAGCGCATTCAGGCGGCGATTAGTCGAGCCGGTTACCAGGTGAGTAACCTTTGGCTTGAGGGTCAAGTGGCGATTCCCGTGGTTGGCATGCACTGTCAAAAATGTGTCACCAAGATCAGTGCCGCAGTGAGCGCTGTTGATGGTGTCGAAGAGGTTCAGGTCGACCTTCAGTTGAGTCAAGTTCAGGTTCGGGGCGCCTTCGATTTTCAGGCGGTCCTCAGCGCCATCATCGACTCGGGCTACGAGATTGGTTCCGGTTCTGCGGTTAAGTCCGAGTCTGAGCTCGAGCCCGAAAAAATCACACCCATGGCTGACTGCGTCGACAATCGAGACGTCATCAATCTATCGATCCAAGGTATGTCTTGTGCGAGTTGTGTTGCGACGGTTGAACGTGCGTTGGCCCAGACTGATGGGACAGCTGAGGCGGTAGTCAACTTCGCCGAAGAAACGGCGACTGTCGTTACCAGCGCGTCTTCGGCGCAATTGATCGCTGCGATCAAAGCCGTTGGCTATAACGCCACTGAAGGTGTTATCGAGAGTATAGAAGATAAGGAAATACAAATTGCGGCCTTGTTACACCGCGCCAGAATTCAGTCGGCTGTGGCGTTATTGGCTGGCGGCTGTTTGATGCTGGGCATGTGGCTCGATCTGTTGCCGCCGTTGCAAGACCAGCCATTCTGGCTGGTGACGGGTGGGCTGGTGGCGGCGGTGATGATTTTTTCCGGGTGGCATTTTTTTCAGGGTGCATTCAAGGCGGCAAGTCACGGCAGCACTACCATGGATACGCTCATTGCGCTGGGGACAGGCATGGCTTGGATTTATTCCATGCTCATCATTTTGCTGCCGGACCTTGTGCCTGCAGAGTCCCGCCACCTTTTTTTTGAGGCCGCTGTCTTTATTATCGGTTTTGTCGGCTTGGGGAAAGCGCTGGAGAGTCAAGCGAAGGGAAAAACATCGCTGGCTGTGCGTAAGTTGCTGGATCTAGCGCCAAAATTTACGCTGCGCATTGAGGCTGGAATTGACAAGCGGGTTGCCGTCGCGAGCCTTGAGGTGGGTGACCTGCTGCGGATCAGGCCGGGTGAGACGATCCCTGTCGACGGGTTGGTGGTTGACGGCGCAAGTTCGGTTGATGAATCCATGTTGTCCGGTGAGTCGATCCCCGTTGATAAGCAACCAGGGAGTCAGTTGACCGCTGGAACCTTGAATCAGTACAGCATGTTGGTGATGCGTGCAGAGCGGCTGGGTGGTGATACGGTGCTGGCCAATATCGTCAGGCTGGTGCGGCGGGCACAAAACTCAAAACCAGCCATCGGGCGCATCACGGATCAAATTGCGGCGGTGTTTGTGCCCGTCGTATTGTTGCTGGCCATTATCACCGCATTGGCTTGGGGATTTTTTGGCCCTGAGCCGGCCCTGTCTTATGCCATCGTCACTGGTATGTCAGTATTGATTATTGCCTGTCCTTGCGCCTTAGGTTTGGCAATTCCCATGTCGATCATGGTGGGTGTTGGTAGAGCCGCCAGTGCCGGGCTGCTATTCAGAAATAGTGAAGCATTGCAGGCTGCAAGCAAGCTGACGACAATTGTTGTTGATAAAACGGGTACGCTCACAAACGGCAAGCCGCAGGTCACTAGCGTGGTGAATTTCATTAAAGGTCAGCCTCTACTTGAAATTGCTTACAGTCTAGAGCGGTTGTCAGAGCATCCCTTGGCGCAAGCGGTTGTCAACTACTGTGAGGAGCGGGAGGCTCAGCATCAGATTGTGACTCAGTTTTCTATCGCGCCTGGTGGCGGTGTGCAGGGTCTGATCGATGATGTTGCCGTTGCTGTAGGCAACTATGATTATATGCAGACGCAAGGCATGACGAAGAATTTGAAGGCCTTGGATTTTGCTGAAACGATTATCTATGTTGGTCGCCAAGACCAGGTGCTGGGCTATTTCAGCCTCTTTGATAGTCTGAAAGTGGATTCACTGGCGGCGGTCGAGCATCTGCAATCTCTGGGTCTTAAGGTGGTTATGCTGACCGGTGACAATGTCGCGACTGCCAGTCAAGTTGCAGCACAACTCAGCTTGGATGATTTTTTTGCAGGTGTCGCGCCTGATGCCAAATTAGCGCATATTCACAAGTTGCAGGCCGCCGGCGAGAGAGTTGGTATGGTGGGCGATGGTATTAACGACGCATTAGCGCTGAGCGCCGCAGATGTGGGGTTCGCCATGGGTCAGGGAGCCGATGTCGCCATTGAAAGTGCGGATGTCGCATTATTGAGTAACAGCGTGCTGGGTGTCGGTCGAGCGATCAAGTTATCGAGACTAACGCTGCGTAATATTTACCAGAATCTGGTTGGCGCATTTGCCTATAATATACTGCTCATTCCTGTTGCTGCCGGGGTTCTTTATCCACTGATGCACCAATTGATCAATCCAGTTTTTGCTGGGATGGCCATGGCCGCATCGTCTGTGACGGTCGTATTGAATGCGAATCGTCTGCGCCTGATCGCGCTTGAGTAACGTTTGAATCGCCACTACGTTGGCGTTTGATCGTCCATCGTCGCGGCGTCGGGTGCTCTTAACCGCGCGTCAACCAGGCACATTAAGACAATGCCGGCGTTGGTGGATAACCCGTATTCGGTCAAGAATTGGTCCATTAACCCCGGTTGACCTGAGTCGTGAATAAAGTCAATTAATGTGACTGCGCGTTTCTGGATGTTGAGGCGCTGTTCAGATGAGATCGCTGCTTCATCTGTCAGTTGTTTGATCAGAATGATTTTGTCGGCCAGGAAAGCGGCGTCAATGGCGGCTTCTTGGTTTGCGAGAGTCGAGTGGAAACCGGCTATCGCCGGGTCGGTCATAGGCGTTTTGTCCCAGGTGCTTGGGCTTTTTGGCAAGGCCGCTTGCTCTGTTTGCTAACTGCCTACATTTGGCCTGCCTAAGCTTACCTGTAGTTGTTCTTTTGGATGACGAGATGCACGCCGTCAAATCGATCGGTAATGCTGTCCTGCGGCTTAGCTGTCAGCAGGCTGACAACAATGGTGGCGATGAATGCCAGGATAAAGCCAGGCACAATTTCGTACAGATAGCTGGTTAGGGCCATTCCGTCGATCTGTAGTGGTGCATAAATCCAGACCAGTACAGTCACCGCGCCAGTGATCATGCCGGCAAGTGCACCATCGCGAGTCATTCTGCGCCAGTACAGGCTCAACAAAATAATGGGTCCGAAAGCTGCGCCAAAGCCTGCCCAGGCGTTACTGACCAAAGAGAGAATTGAGCTTGAACGATCAAAAGCTAGCCAGATGGCCACTAACGACACAGATAGTACAGACAGACGGCCAACTAGGACCAGTTCACGTTGGCTTGCCGATCGATGAATAAAGGCTTTGTAAAAGTCTTCAGTCAAGGAGCTGGATGACACCAGCAGTTGTGACGAAATAGTGCTCATGATGGCGGCCAGTATGGCGGCCAGCAAAAACCCGGTAATGATCGGATGGAACAGAACCTGGGACAGGTAGATAAATATGGTCTCCGCGTCGTCCAGGGTGCCTCCTTTGGTGGTGACATAGGCAAGGCCAACAAGCCCCGTCGCCACGGCGCCGAGCACTGTCACCAGCATCCAGGTCATGCCAATGTGGCGGGCTTTTTTGATATCTTTGAGGCTCCTGATCGCCATGAAGCGAACGATGATATGAGGTTGGCCGAAGTAGCCGAGGCCCCAGGACAGGCTTGATATCAAACCCAGCGCGGTAATGCCCTTGAACCAGCTAAGCAAGTCGGGATTCAGTGTCGTCAGGGTGCGGGTTACTGTGTCATAGCCGCCCAGATCGATAAGCGCGACGCTGGGTACCAGTACCAAGGCAACGAACATGATACAGCCCTGGACAAAATCAGTGATGCTGACCGCGAAGAAGCCGCCGAATAATGTGTAGGCGACCACGACGCCGGCGGTGATAAACAAGCCGATTTCATAATCCAGGCCAAAGGAAGCTTCGAATAGTTTGCCGCCGGCGACCACACCAGACGACGTGTAAAGTGTGAAGAACACGATGATCACAATGGACGATAGCACGCGCAATGATCTGGTCGTATCGAGAAATCGTTTTTCGAAAAAGTCCGGAATGGTGATCGCGTCATCGGCCATCTCCGTGTAAACCCGCAGTTTGGGTGCCACCAGTAAATAGTTAAGGTATGCCCCCGCCATCAGGCCAACGGCAATCCACGCCGAACTGATGCCAGACAAATAAATGGCGCCAGGCAAGCCCATCAACATCCAGCCGCTCATGTCAGATGCCCCTGCGGAAAGTGCACCGACAGCCGGGTGGAGCTTGCGTCCGCCGAGCATATATTCGGAGACATCGCTGGTCGCGTTACGAAATCCGTAATAGCCGATAGCTATCATTAATATAAAGTAAGCTGAAAGTGATAGGAGGGCGGCTTCATGCATGATTAATTCAGGCTCTTGTTGTCTCGAAGGTAGTCGAAAATTAAACCGCAGACATGTAGCTTAGGGCCTGATTTGACCGGTACCTGCCACTCGATATTTGAAGCTCGTCAATTGCTCTAGCCCAACTGGGCCTCGAGCATGCATTTTTCCCGTTGCGATGCCGATCTCTGCACCCATGCCGAATTCACCGCCATCAGAAAATTGAGTGGACGCGTTGTGCATCACTACCGCGGAATCAATCTCGTTGAGGAACGCTTCCGCGGCCGCTGCATTTTCAGTAATGATCGCGTCCGTATGTTTAGACGAGTGGCAGTCAACGAAAGTGATTGCTTCCGCCAGATTTTCAACCGTCTTCACCGACAAAATAGCGTCCAGATATTCCGTATCCCAATCCAGTTCCGTTGCTGCCTTGATGCTTGAGTCGCAACCCTGAGCTATTTCATCGCCGCGAATTTCGCAACCCGTCAGAGCGGCGACCAGTCGGGGTAAGAACTCGGGCGCGATTTCAGCATCAACAACCAGGCTTTCCGTTGCGCCGCAGACCCCCGTGCGGCGCATTTTTGCGTTTTCGACAATCGCGACAGCCTTGTCGAGATCGGCGTCGCGATGAACGTAGGTATGGCAATTACCGTCCAGGTGAAGCAGCGTCGGCACCCGCGCCTCATCCCTGACCAGTTCCACCAGCCCGCGACCACCACGGGGAATCGCGAGATCTATATAGTCTGTGCAGCTTAACAAAGCGCCGACGGCGGCCCGATCTACGGTATCAACGAGTTGGACACAGGCTTCAGGTAAGTCTGCCGCTTCTAAACCCTTGGTCATACAGTCGACGATGATTCGAGTAGATCGCAAGCTCTCAGAACCGCCACGTAGAATCACCGCATTGCCAGACTTCAGGCACAGGGCACCGGCATCAGCGCCGACATTGGGGCGTGATTCGTAAATCATGGCAATAACACCAAGGGGGCAAGCGACACGTTGAATGACGAGCCCGTTGGGGCGGTCAAACTGCGCTAGCAAGCGGCCGACGGGATCCGGTAAGTCTGCTATCGTTTCGAGGGCTGTCGCCATCGCCTCGACGCGCTCATCGGTTAACAGTAAACGATCGATAAACGCAGCCGGTTTGCCGCTTGTTTGAGCGTCTTTAACGTCTTCAGCATTTTCAGCCAGCAAAGTGATCTTCGCTGTCCTGAGTTGTCGTGCGGCAGTCATCAGCGCCTGATTTTTTTGCGCCGTTGTGGCATTCGCCAGTGCCTTGGCAGCCATGCGAGCATTCTTGCCGAGACCGTTAATATACGCCTCAGTATTAAGTTGGATGGGGGCTGCGGTCATAAACAGGTTCCTGCTGGACTCGGTGTGATTAGGGCTTAGGAGCGTGTAACTCTCGGCAAGGCATTTCCCGAGCAGGTTCGCCCGGGGTAGACCGGCGGATGATGTCATAGACTCATCGCTCAGCGCAATTCAACGGCCCGATTGTAGGCGGCGACGATGGTTGAATTCAACAGTTCGGTTAACTGACCATCGTTGTTGAGTACTTTTAGGCCGGCTTCTGTTGTGCCGGCCTTGCTCGTCACCGAGTCCCGCAGTTCGCTCATGCTTTGGTCAGACTGAAGTGCCATTTCAATCGAGCCGACGAGTGTGTTGAGCACCAGTTCCCGGGACTCCTGTACGCTGAAGCCGAGGTTTTGGGCTGCGTTCATCCAACAACGGGCGATTTCAAAAGCATAGCCAGGGCCGCTACCAGCCACCGCAGTGACTTTGTCTATCGTATCTTCGCTATCGACCGTCAGCGTATAGCCAGCAGCATCGGTCAGTTCTTTGGCCGTTGCGGCATGAGCCTGAGAGCAGTGTGAATTGATATATAAGGCGCTGACGCCGCGGCCGATTTTCGCCGGTAGATTGGGCATGATTCGAATGATGGGTTGCGGGCCGATGAGCTTCTCGATGGAGGCAATGGAGTAGCCCGCTGCAATAGAGACGATGCAGCCACCCTCAGCAAGACAGTCCCGGTATGCAGGTAGTACAGCTTCAATCAGCTGAGGTTTTATTGCGATTACAATGATATCAAATGTACTGCCTTTGATGCTTTCAATGGAGGGCACCTGCGTAACGTTTACAGGCGCAGGCTGCATCGACGGAGTGATAATAGTGATTGCGTGTTGCGTTTTGGTGGTCCATTGCTCTAGTAGAGCGCCCCCCATCTTTCCGCAACCGATCATCAGTAAAGACATTATAGTACCTCTGTTAACGCTGTTGTGCCGGCGAGAGACGTAGAGTCTTCTTGCCGTATGTTAATTGCCGTATGTTAAATAGCTAAAATAAGCTGAATATTAATAAATAAAACATTGTAATATTGTTAGATCGTAAAAAAATAGCTGATTTTAGCTTGATAATTGCGATATCAAGCGAATCAGTATATAATTTCGCGCTTCAAATGTCTATGTCAAGCATGTGAGCTCTGCCATCGGGTGGGTTCTGGAAATTTTCGGCTGCTTCCAATAAAGCCGCTATTGGAGCTTTCATTAAGGCATGGTTAAAGCAGATTTTCTGATTGGTAATTCCGCCACTCATGCATCTCCTGCTGGTCGGTCAAGACAAGAAGGTTGTGTTGTTTGATCGATTTATCTTTATCCACTCAGAGGTTTTTCATGTCCAATTGTGACGACCGAAAATCGGCAACGTCGACCGAAAACAAACAACGTATCGTGATTAAAGTTGGCTCGAGTTTATTGGCTAGCAGCGATCATCTTACTCCTCGCTATGCTTTTATGCATGGTCTTCTCAGAGATATTGCCGGACTGCAAAAAGAGGGCTATGAAGTGGTGTTGACCTCATCGGGTTCAGTGGCCTTAGGCTTGAACTCAATCAATGCTTCGCTCGAAGAGGCGTCTGTTCAAGACAAGCAGGCAGCCGCAGCCTGCGGTCAACCGATCTTGATGCATGCTTATCGGCAAGTTGCTTTGGAATATGGCTTCGATATTGCGCAAGTGCTGGTGACGCTGGATGATCTTGAAGATCGTAAACGATTTTTGAATACCAAAAATACTATTCATCGTCTGATCGAGCGAGGCGTGATGCCGATCGTCAACGAAAATGACACTGTGACTGTTGAAGAGCTACGGGTCGGCGACAATGATCGGCTCGCCGCGAAAGTCGCGCAAATGATCCAGGCTGACTATCTCTTTATCCTGACCTGTGTTGATGGCGTGTATGACCGCGACCCCGCAGAGCCGGGTGCTGTTTTGGTGGAGACCATTAATGATGTCAGCGATTATATGAAAGCGACCAGTGGTACCAGTGCGATGGGCAGTGGCGGTATGTTTACTAAATTGCAGGCAGCCAATATGGCGCAGAATGCCGGTTGCACGACATTGATCGCGCGAGGTGAAATGGAATCGCCGATAACGGCGTTGATCCGTGGTGAACGTCCTCACACTCGGTGTATTGCTCAAACCTCGCCTTCGTCATCTTGGGCGATCTGGTTGACTGACCGGTTGCAGATGGCAGGTGGCCTGGTCATTCGTCAGTCTGCCGCGGACCTTCTGTCGAATAGCAAGGAGGGTGTTTCTTGTCAGGACGTGGTGTCGACCTATGGCGTATTCCAACGGGCTGATGTGCTGCATGTCTACGACGAAAAAGGCGTTGAGCTGGCGCGTGGCATGTCTAATTTTTCATCGAATGAAACGGCATTAATCGCGGCTCGCCCAAACGAGCGAGCGGAAGATCTGTTGGGTTACAAAGCTTCTGGTAGATTGATTAACGCTAATAATCTGGTCATGTTGGAAGAACACCACCTGAACTGGGAAGAGCCTGAGGAATCACGGCAAGTCAGTGATATCTAGCGGCGATTCATGCCTTGCAGTCGGGTCCTTTTCGCCTGGGTCCCTTTTAGCCGGGCAGTGCCATTTTTTGAGTCAATAAAGACTTGAATGTCTCATAGGGCGCTATTTGTTCTGCTGTCAGCAATGGTATCAAGGTGCTATCCAGATTTTTGAGGCGATATTTACGTTTCTTGAGAATCTTGCGCTCAAGGTTGGTTTGATTATTCGCGCGTAACAGTTTCTTGACGTCTGCTGCGAAGCCTTGCACGCAAGTCTCGACGGCTTTCGCTACCATCGGCTTTTGATCATCCTGCAGTCCGATGGCTAAAACAGCGCCGAGTATCTCTTTGTCTGACCAGGGATCCAGCGCTTGTGTTGTGGTGCTGACCGATA
>DGOD01000071.1:9419-13695 GCA_002389265.1 Gammaproteobacteria bacterium UBA4475 | reverse complement strand
GCGGCCAAACGTGCGCCCAGATTGACTGCCGCCTCAAGGCTTACCAGACAGATACCCATAGGGTTGGGCGGTTTGCGACTTGACTCCATAAACGGGAAATTAAACCGCAGGCTGGCAATTCGGGCTTCAGCAAAGGCGTCAGCTAGCGATTGCATATGCTCGTGTTGCATGCCCGCGCCGGCGCCGTGGGCCAGTACCAGTAGCGCCACGGGGGCCTCTGGTCGCTGATAGATCGCCGAAACCTCGCCTAGGTCAGCTGAGAGGCTGAGCGTTAATGGCTGTTGATAGATGATACCGAGTTCCAGGGAAGCATCGCTTCGGCTTCGCTCAGCCAGTGAGGCCGGCGCTATTGATTGAATAGGTGGTCGTGTCGAAGCCGCAATTATGCCGATTGCGAGTGTTGACGGCAATGGTACACAACCTAAGGAATATTAACGTATGATGCGGAAATAGATGCGCTAGCCAGACACTTCGCGGGGACCTGGCCCTTCCCCAAGACGCCAGATCCTCAGTTGACGTTGCGGTAGTCTGTGGCAAATTTTCACAGCCGCAATAACGAACAAGGAACTTGAAGATGGCAAGCACAGGCGGTTCTCCAGAAAAGGCCATTCTGTATGCGTTTATGGCTAACACGGGTATCGCCATCGCGAAGCTGGCGGCGGCGCTACACACGTCGTCGGGGAGCATGATGGCCGAAGCCATTCACTCTATGGCTGACGCCGGCAATCAGGTTTTGCTCTATATCGGCCTGAAAAGTGCTGAAAAACCAGCGGATGCAGACCATCCCATGGGATATGGCAAGTTAAGCTATTTCTGGAGTTTTATCGTGGCGCTGATGTTGTTCAGCATCGGTGGAATATTTTCAATCTATGAAGGCTGGCATAAGCTCAGCTCAGAGATACCCTTGAATGATCTCAGCGTGGCCATGCTGGTCCTGGCAGGCGCGATCGTGCTTGAGTCGCTCAGTCTGGCTGGTGCGCTGCGGGAGGCCAACTTGATGCGAGGCGAGCGGTCCTTCGGTTACTGGTTGAAACATACCCGTAATGCGGAAATTGTTGTAGTTCTGGGTGAGGACGCCGCGGCGCTTATCGGCTTGTTGCTGGCATTGGGTTTTCTCACCATGACTTTGATAACAGGCAACCCCGTGTATGACGCGCTAGGCTCGATCTGTATCGGCGTGGTTTTGATTATCGTTGCGATTTTTATTGCCGTACGGGTCCAGTCTCTGCTGGTGGGCAAATCAGCCGAACCTGACCTGCAAGCCTCGATTATCAAGGCGATCGATTCTGATCCAAACATTCATCGCTTGCTGAATACGATTACCCTGCAATTTGGGCCCAAGGTCATGCTTGCAGCGAAGATCGAGATGACCCCTGGCATCAGCATTGAGGAGGCTGTGGCGCATATCAACCTGTTAGAGGCAAGCATCAAAGCCCAAAACCCCACGGTGGGTTGGTGTTTTATAGAGCCCGATAGCCTGGACTAGCCACTATTAGCTTGGCTTAGTCTGCGCCGACAACAATGTTTTACTGAGACACGCTCATGTTTTATGGCTGGAAAATAGTTGCGACCTTGTTTTTTGTCCTGATGTTTTCATCAGGTCTTGGATTCTATAATCACTCAGTGGTGCTCCAAGCGCTGACGACGGAGAAGGGTTTTCCTATCACAGTGGCATCTACTGCCGTCTCCATTTTCTTCTTTGCCAGTGGCCTAGCGGGGCTCTATATCGCTGCTCTGCTGGAGAGATATGACGTCCGTCTCATCATGGGAGCGGGGACTGTTATTGCGAGTCTGTGCCTTGGCGCCTTAAGCGAAGTCAACAATCAGGTGCAGCTGTATATGCTCTATGCACTATTCGGTGTCGGCTTCTGCGCCTCAGGATTGCTGCCAGCTACGACCCTGGTCGCCCGCTGGTTTCATAAGAGTCGCGCCCGCGCTTTGTCCGTTGCTTCGACGGGGTTGTCGGTGGGTGGCATTATCGTCACGCCGGCCAGTGCTACGTTGATCGAGAGTCAAGGTATGGTCGTGGCAAGCCCCATACTCGGGTTGGTGTACCTTGTTGGCGTGCTGCCACTGAGTCTGGTGATTTTGCGGTCGAGACCCGCGGACCTGGGCCTGGATGCGGAGGGTACAGATCGACAAAGCGCGATGAATATCAACAGCCAGGGGGTCAATTTGCATCATGCTCTGCGAGACAGCTATTTCTGGCGTCTGAACCTGGCCTATTTGTTCGTCATGATGGCTCAGGTTGGCGGCATCGCTCATCAGTACGGGCTTGTCAGTGAACAAATGAGTGGTCGAGATGCTGCCCTGGCGCTTGGCGTATTACCACTGTTCAGTATTATCGGCAGGCTTGCCGGGGGGCTGCTGGTAGACAAAATGGACGCGACACGATTCACTACCGCCATGATGCTGCTCCAGGGCCTGTCGCTGGCTTGCATGGGCTACTTTGCGTCGCCAGTGGGTTTGCTAATTGGTTTGGCCATATTCGGTATCACGGTGGGTAACCTGCTGATGCTCCAACCTTTATTGATCGCTGAGCGTTATGGCCTGCTCCAATATAGCCGTATCTATGCGGTGTCGAACCTGCTCACCATGTTGGGGATAGCCACGGGCCCTGTGACCATGGGTTATCTGTTTGCGCTAACCGGCACCTACGGGCTCGCGTACCTGGCGGCGGCCGTAGCGGGCGTCATCGCCTTCTTGATTTTTCTGGGCAACAGCGCTGCTGGGAGAGTCTTGTCAGAGTAGGGGCGGAGGTGGGTATGGCGCTGAATTCAACGCGCGATAGTTTGACGGTTATCAGTCCATCTCATATCACCCTATAAGCTCTTGCGATTTAGGTAGGTAATCAGGACCGCTTAAATGTAGTATAAATGCCAGTGCTGTCGTGGGAAGGGAGAGGATCAATTGCTCCGTGACCTTGAATAAGACATCAGATAAGACAGCAAGAACACATGCTGAAGGAGCAGGCGCTACATGGGCCTCACCGACAGAATGAATAACCAGAAGCCTAAGACGAGGAACATACTGATGATGGATTTAGACATACCCGAACGTTTGGTACCAGTGCGTGACAAAATTGACGTTTTTGTCCGATCAAAGGTTGATCCGCTGACAGAGGAGTTTTTGGGCCAAACTGGTGCAGATGGGAACCGATGGGCGCTCAGCGCTCGGCAAACAGAAATCATGGATGGTCTGAAGGCAGAAGCCAAGAGCGCTGGTCTATGGAACTTCTTTCTGCCGGAAAGCCAAGGTGGTGCTGGCGTCACGAACCTTGAATACGCTCATTTGGCCGAGGTGATGGCGAGAAACCCTATCGCGTCGGAAGTGTTTAACTGCGCGGCACCCGATACCGGCAATATGGAAGTCTTGGAACGCTACGGAACGGAAGCCCAGAAGAAAGAATGGCTCGAGCCACTACTTGAAGGCAAGATTCGCTCAGCTTTTGCGATGACAGAGCCAGATGTCGCTTCTTCAGATGCGACTAATATTGCGACTAGCGCCGTGCTGGATGGCGATGAGTGGTTGATCAATGGCTCCAAGCACTATATTTCTGGTGCTGGTGATTCTCGTTGCAAGATCATGATCACCATGGTTGTCACCAATCCCGATGCGCCAAAGCATTTGCGTCAGTCGCAGATCCTCGTGCCTATCGATGCCAAGGGTGTCACCGTTGTTCGACCTATGTACGTTTTTGGTAAGGACGATGCGCCCCACGGGCATATGCACATCACTTTTGAGAATGTACGAGTGCCAAAGGAGAATATTATTCTCGGTGAGGGCCGCGGGTTTGAAATTTCTCAGGGTCGTCTCGGGCCAGGCCGTATCCATCACTGCATGCGATCTATCGGCGTTGCCGAACGAGCACTCGAGTTGTTGTGCAAGCGCGCGCTGTCACGGACTGCCTTTGGCAAGCCATTGGCCGAATTAGGTGGTAACTATGACGTTATCGCGGATTCACGCATTGAGCTCGACATGTGCCGACTAGCCGTTTTGAAAGCCGCCTATATGATGGATACCATCGGTAACAAGGAAGCGCGCAAGTACATTTCTGCCATCAAGGTCTCTGTACCTAACATGGCCCTGCGGGTCATTGACCGAGCGATTCAGATGCATGGTGCCTTGGGCGTGTCGCAAGACACACCATTGGCGGCGATGTGGATGGGTCAGCGGACCTTGCGTCTCGCCGATGGTCCCGATGAAGTGCATCGTCGAGTGATTGCTCGCGAAGAGCTGAAACAATACCAGTAGATTGAACTGATCGACCAGTAGT
>DGOD01000071.1:4610-9370 GCA_002389265.1 Gammaproteobacteria bacterium UBA4475 | reverse complement strand
GGATCGATAGTGAGAGTCCAATCGGGCTTTAAGCTGATCTAACTGCAAGCAAGCGGGGCCGCGAAAGTGGCCCCGCTTTTTTTGTGGCCATCAATAAGTCATCCAGGGCCAAGGGTCGATATCCTTGCGTTTGCACTATATTGCCGCTTAAATAACGATTTACGTGGGCCGTCAGTTTGACCTTCAATGACCAACTTCAATCTTTATTGCCAGCCATAACATGACCACGGTCTCACCTGACAAAGCAGGAGACTTTCAGGGGCTGGATTTAACGGTTGGGCAATCGATTCAGATCCTGTTGGCAACTGCGCTGGCGTCGATCAATTTCTTAGGCAGTGCTGCAGGGTTCAGAATAGTGATGATATTACGCCAGTTTAGACCCTTGCTTGCCGGCCTAACCCTGGCTGTCATGCTGACAACGTTGCCAGGGCTAGTTCACTCAGCTGCCGACGGCGCAGGGCTGCTCGAGACCAATGAAGCCCGTCGTGCCTACGCCAATCATTTGCCAGACCTGACGCTGAGCAGCCTGCATCGACAAGCAGAGTTGCTCGCAAGCTGGGCTGACGCGGTAGAGCGCAACGGGCGACCATTGCCACCAACCATCATGCTCGGCATTAGCCGGGGTCTGAAGGCAACAGCGGCCGACGATGTTTTACTACTTGGGCAAGCCTTGGGTGCGGCGGCGGCTGAGTTGGCTCAAAATATTGACCAGCAGGATCAATTAGGTCAACGGCGGTATGAATACACTGACTTGCGGGTCGGCGAGCAAACGACTGTCGCGCAGATATACACCGTCGGTGCGGACCTGGGCGTAGATGCGAGGCTGCTGCTTGCAAAACCGTGGGTAGTCGGTCGGTTTCAGACCAGCGATCCAGCGGCGCCTAACCATATTAGTTTCTCGACGACCGGCAGTGCCACAATCGCCTTAATTTCAGTACCTTGGCAGGGCATTCACGGCGGCCGCCTGCGACCGGAATTGATGCCTGCCTTACAGATCAGTGCTGGCAGCCTGGCGCCGGGAGACCAGATTCGCGTGGTGTATCATAATCTTCGATTGCCCATGACCGCCTCAACGCAGTTTGATTTACCCCTTTATCTGAGCGCAAGGGCTCAGGGTGATTTTCATTTTGTACCTGGCGAGCCGCTTGTGGTGCACGGTGACACCGTCGCAAAGTTGACTGCCAACGCACCATCGCTGGTGGCGAGTGGTGAGCCCTTCGTGGTTCAGGTCAGACTTGAAGACCAGTTCGGCAACCTTGCAGAAGGCGACTTGCCGTCCTTCGACATCCTTGTTGATGGTAGTCTCCAGGGCCGCCTCGCTCGAAGCGGGCCATCCAGCATGACCACAGCGCCCATTACCTTGATCGAAGCAGGGCGCCATGCCATCGAAATCAGGTCCAGTGGTGGTGGTATCAGGGGCGTAACGAACCCGGTGATTGTGCGCTCTGATTTAGTCGATACTTTATCTTGGGTTGATCTGCACCGTCACAGTTCAGCCAGTGATGGTGTGCAATCCCACGCTGAGATCGTGCAGCAAGCTGAAGGGTCTCTAGATCGTTTATTGGTTGCCGATCATGACAACGCGCTCACGGGCACTGCCTGGCAACAACAATCCTCCAGCCAAAAGCTTAAAGCTCTGCATTGGACTAACCCGATCGACCGAGGCGGTCATCATTTGCTGGTGACCCGCGGCGAGTATGATTTGCATCCGGCGCCCGCAGCAGTCTGGCCTACCTTATTCGCGCTGACGTCCAGCCTCAATTCAGCTGACTCGCTGCTGGTTGCGTTACCCGAGGTCCCAGGCGACGATCGATATGCTGACCCGCGGCTGTCTCGTTTGGTTGAAATCGTCAGTGGTGACACCGGCTTTGAATGGTATGGTCAACGCTGGGCGCAACGCGGATCACGAGTCGGATTTACGGGATCCGCTGAGTCTCATGCTTGGCAGGCAGGGGCACCTGCTGCAGCGGGTGTTACCGCAGTTTGGCTGAAGCCTGGCGAGTCGTTGCTGGGAGCCCTACAACAGGGGCGAACCTACGTCACCAGTGGTGCTCGGCTGCTACTTGAAGTCACCACCAATGGCGCGCAACCTGGCCAGCGGGTGGTCAACAGCGCTCGTCGAGTGATACGAGGCCAGGTATTTGGCACGGTGGGTATTCGTCAGATCGATTTGTTCAAGAATGGGCGAATCATCGACACCGTGCATTACGCAGGCAGGGCACGTGATCAGTTGCTCGCCGACCGGCTGACCCTGGCGGTGACCTTTGAGTCTGACTCCAGCCCTATCGGTGATCAGCGAGATTTAGCCCGTAATGGCCGTGAATGGCTAGGTTATATCACGCAGACGGGCGCCAGTATCACAGCGGTGACGGCTCCCGGCTTCAGAAACCCGGTGCGCCAAGCGGTCGCACTAAATCCTGGTCAAGCCAATCGGGTGGATTTCATTACCTGGACTCGAGGCCTTCCCAGCAGCCTGTATCTGGATTTCGATCTCGCCAACCAACCGCAGGCACTGGATAAGTTAGAACCCGAGTCCTTAGCATCCGTGGATGATCAGGCGCGTCGCCTCAAGAGAGACAAGGCATCTGCAGTCACTTTTGAGCTCAACCTCAGCGCCGGCCATGAAGATGTCACCGTGTTGCCGATGACCCGCGTGCCCTCAACCACACCGGCGATTCGTCAGCAATTGAGTCTGGCCGATTTGTTGTCTGGGCCCGTAAGTCGAACCTTCAATGTGGGCGGCTATCAGGACACGATTACCTACGAACTGATTAGCCGGGACGCTGCCACGGATCAACAATTTGAGTTTATCGATACTCGCAATCCCAGTGCGGGTGACAATTATGTCATTCGAGTTCAGCAACTCGATGATCATATGGCCTGGAGCAGCCCTGTGTGGGTCGGTGGCTTCGACTTGTGATAGCCCTACGGTTGGCCTTAGTCCTGGGTCTGCTATGGGCGCCATGGGTGCTGTCAGCACCCGTCAGCTTATGGCGAGTTCAACAGGGTCCGTCGACCTTGTTTCTGCTCGGCTCCATCCATGTTGGCCAGCCGAACTTGTATCCTTTGCCAGCTGTAATGGACCAGGCGTTTATAGCAGCAGATCAGTTAGTTCTCGAAATCGACTTAGGCCTGACGTCACCTACGGCCATGGCCGAAGCGTTATTGTCCCGAGGAACCTATCCCGCGACAGAAAATCTATCGGCCAATCTGAGCGTGGATACACTCAGACTGTTAACCGCCTATCTGCAAGCGCGCCGAGCACAGCCTCAGCAAACTGATTTGAGCCTGCCCACCGTGCAACGCCTGCGTCCCTGGTACCTGGCGATGCTATTGAACCTCGAGGCGCTGAAAGCATTGGGTTATGTGCCGGGGCTCGGGATCGATCAATATTATTTCCAGAAAGCGTCGTTAGCGGGCAAACCTGTCTATGGTCTTGAGACCCTGGAAAGCCAAATTGCGCTGCTGGCTGCAGGTTCCCCTAGCCAACAGGACCTGATCCTACGGTCAACCCTTGAAACTAACCAGAAAATAGCACAATTATTGGCGACATTGACGGGTGCATGGAAAGCCGGGGAGATCGACCTGATGTACAAGCTAGCCATAGCCGATCATGCTGACTATCCAGCACTCGAGGACCTGATGGACGAATATCTCGATCAGCGCAACCTGCAGATGGCAGCCAAGCTCAGAACCTATCTTGATGGCGACAAGACCACACTGGCGGTCGTCGGAGCGCTGCATCTGGGCGGCGAGCAGGGGCTGCTGGCGTTACTCGCTAAAGACTACGAAATCACGCAATTACAGAGCAGCGACCTTTGAAGCACAGGCTCGATCCGACCGCGTTTAAACGGTATTCTCGTGTTCATTAGCGAGAACCCTTGTGTGAATCGAATGGGGAATTTAAGCTGACCGCCGACAGTCACCTAATGGAGAATTCTACATGAAATACCTGCACACGATGGTGCGTGTTAACGACATCGAAGCATCTCTGGCGTTTTATTGTCAGCATCTCGGCCTTGAAGAGTTACGCCGCATCGATAACGAGCAGGGGCGCTTCTCCCTGGTCTTCCTTGCAGCGCCAGGCGATAGTAGCGCCCAAGTTGAGCTGACGTATAACTGGGACGGCGATGAACTAGGTGAGGGGAGTCGCAATTTTGGCCACCTGGCCTATGCGGTTGAAGATATCTATGCAACCTGTCAGCGCCTGTTGGATGGGGGCGTCATCATTAACCGGCCGCCACGCGATGGCCGTATGGCTTTTGTTCGTTCGCCGGACAATATATCTATCGAATTACTTCAAACTGGTGATGCCTTAGTCCCGGCGGAGCCATGGGTATCGATGCCGAATATTGGGCATTGGTAGTATGACGGAGACGACAGTCTATTTGGTTCGCCATGGGCAAATTGATGCCAACGTCGAGCGTCGTTGGTTTGGCTCAACTGACAGCAATTTGAATGCCAAGGGACAACAACAGGCGGATCGACTGACCTCGTTGTTTCAAAAGCAATACCCAGCAATTACAGCGAGTTATAGCAGTCCTTTAAAGCGAACTATGAGCACCGCGAAAGGCCTGACCGGTGAATTCTTTGGGCCAGCCAAGGCCCATCCTGGCCTTCGGGAATATGCCATTGGTGAGCTTGAAGGCATACATTTTGATGCGCTGCACGCCGAGCATCAGTTTTTCGACAAGATTGCAGCTGACGCAGATTATGCGCCTAGTGGTGGTGAATCCGTGAATCAGGTTCGAGATCGCATG
>DGOD01000071.1:0-4540 GCA_002389265.1 Gammaproteobacteria bacterium UBA4475 | reverse complement strand
GCGTTGCCGTTCAACGATTATCATATGGATAATACCGGTGTCAGCAAGCTGGTGCTTGGCAAGACCCCCAAACTGGTGTTCTTTAATCGCGTCACACATCTCGAGGGGCTTTAAGGGCGCGGGTGTCGTGGCGCCTGAAGCATTAAGTATTAATGCATTAAGTGCCAGGCTATAACCACCGAATACCGTTGAATCGAGTCCCTGGGTCGGGTTCACATGCTATAAAAATTGATTGTTAATGTCGTCCCAGCCTGGGGCTTGCATCTGACTGTACTTGACCTGGTCCAGTTAGTCGCAAAATCAAATTGCGCGGCTCATTCAATTCAGGTACAACTCGTCAGAGAAGTTTAATGTACAAGTCACGTCAACATAAACAATTTACCTAGACAGGGATCACAATGGTAGACAGCATTGACGAATTGTCCGATCGCCGCAATGAAGGGGTTGCCCTGAACTTAGCCATGGGCATCGATCGGGATGAGGTGCTCATTGCTGCGAAAGAGTTGGTGGAGCAGCTAACCACCCAGCCTGCTGTGTTATTCCAGATAGGGCAGCATTTCGCCAGCGAGACAGCCGCGATTCTGATGGGTGTCAGTTCCCTCGATCCGAGTACTGATCCGCGGTTTGCGGATCCTGCCTGGCAAGAAAATAGGTTTTTCAAACGGGTAGCCCAGTATTATATGGCTTGGGGGGCCGCGCTCGACGAATGGTTAGACAAGAGCGAACTAGAGGCTTTTAATGACAAGCGAGCCAGGTTTCTACTCGGCATATTGAAAGATTTAGCTGCACCGGTTAACAGCTTCGCGGGTAACCCACAGGCATTAAAAAACCTCTTCGATAGCCGTGGCCAAAGCCTTGTGAGCAGTATCCGTAACATTATTGATGATCAGCAACATAATTATGGTTATCCGGCGGTGGCTGACCGAAACGCGTATATTATTGGCAAGGATGTGGCGGCGTCCAAGGGTGCTGTGGTTTATCGGGATGAGTTGCTCGAGCTCATTCAATACGAACCTATTGTCAGTCAGGTGCATGCCACGCCTTTTTTGTATGTCTTCAGTCAAGTGAATCGGTTTTACCTGGGCGACTTGACGCCTGATAGAAGCTTGTTTCAAGAGTTACTCAATGCCGGGATACCCGTTTACGCTGTGAGCTGGCGCAATCCTACCGTCGAGAACAGAGCGTGGGACCTGCACACCTATGCGGAGGGTATTATTCACTGTATCGAGATACTTCGAGCCATCAGCGGCGCCCCTAAGGTCAATCTGATGGGACTTTGTGCTGGTGGGATCACCACCGCCGCGGCCGCCGGATTACTGCAGGCTCGCGGCGAAGATGTCGTCAACAGCCATTCGCTGTTCGTTAATATTCTCGACAACCATACAGAGGATAGTGATTTTGGGCTATTTGTCTCAGAGACTTCCATACAAACGCAGAAAGCCCGAGTTCAGGCAAAGGGCATCTTCGATGAAAAAGAGGTGTTTGAGATGTTTGCCTGGCTGACGCCAGAGGCCAGCGTGATGGCGTTCTTTCGAGATAATTATCTGCTGGGTAAACCGCCACCGGTCCACCCCTTGCTATTTTGGTCAATGGACTACACGCGGGTACCCGCAGGACTGCAATGCGACTATCTGGACCTGGCCTGGGAAAATAAACTCGCAACAAAACAGCTGAAGTTGGGTGGCCAGGCGATTGATCTGTCGAAGATTACCTATGATACCTACATCATGGCGGGCAGTACCGACCATATTACACCTTGGCGTGGCTGCTATCGCACCACCCAGTTGCTCGGGGGTAAGGTTGATTTCGTGCTCACCAACCAAAATCATACCCAGACCATCAGCAACAAGCCGAATAAGCACATGAAGTACTGGATGGCACCGAGTTTGCCCGCAGACAGTGATGAATGGATTCAGCAAGCGGTTGTCTACCAAGGATCCTGGCGAGAGCATTGGATCGACTGGTTGAAGCAGCACTCCGGGGCTATGAGCACGCCGGCTGCAGACCTCGGTAGTGATGCGTATCCACCTTTGGATCTCGCCCCGGGTCGCTATGTGTTAGAGCGATAGCCGCGGCTAGCGCTAGTTTCTGACTCGGTTTATGATCATTAACATTATTAAACAAAAGGATGCGATGTCTTAATGGCAACTTACATTATGTTGAGTACTCTGACTGATGACGGCCGCAAAACACTTAAGGAACGACCCGAGCGGCTGCGCGAGGTCAACAAAGAGGTTGAGTCTATGGGGGCGCGGGTGATCGCGCAGTATGCAGTCATGGGCGGCTATGATTTTGTCAATATCATTGAGGCGCCGACCAATGAGGTCATGGCCAGGCTTGCCGTTGAATTAGGTTCGCGAGGGTCTATCAAAATCACGACCTTGCCAGCGATCAGTGTCGATGATTTTGTCGGCATTCTCTCAGGGCAAGCGCCAGGCGGGGATTAGCCCATGCCAGCCTACGTGCTGCTATCCAAGTTAGGCACTGACGGGATGCGCCAGGTACTGGCGGAACCGGACAAACTTCGAGGCGTTCGGCGAATACTCGAGGAATACGAGGCCAATATTCTCGAGGACTACCATCTTCTGGGGATGTACGATCACTGTACTGTGTTTGAAGTCTCCGATAACTTTCGAGCACAGAAGGCGATCCTGCACGAAGAGTTGACCAGCGCACCAGATACTACCCTCCTGGCAGCCGTTGATTTCAGTCTGTTTGAGCGCATGGTTAAACAGGAGATTCGTACAGATGGCCCACATCGCTGGCAGGTTAAGTGGTGGGCGAAGCTGATTCGCCTCACGTTTCGCTGGTATCACTACTCTAAGCACATGTGGCGTTATGCCAAGCCATTTACTGTCACAGGGATGGAAAATTTTAAAACCGTTAAGGGGCCTTGCATCACCGTGGCAAATCACAGTAGCCATTTGGACGCTATCGCCCTGTACCACTGCCTACCACAGCGGCTGAAGTGGAATATCTACTTTGGCGCCGCCGCCGATCGCTGGTTTCTGAAAAATGGCGGTGGGCGCAAGGAATTGGCACTGCAGCCTTGGTATAACTCGCTGATTGGCGGTAATTTCCCAATTCGTCGAGGCGGCGGATCGGCGACCCTGGACTATAGCAAATGGCTGTTGCAGCAAGGGGCGAGTCTGGCCATTTTTCCCGAGGGCACACGCTCCACCAGTCGCAAACTGTCCCGCTTCAAACATGGTGTGTCGATTCTGGCCCTGGATTGCAACGTGCCCGTTGTCCCCGTGTATCTAACGGGGCTCTCTCAGCTTCGCCCCAAAGGGTCGCGAGAAGTGTCGGCAGGACCAGTGACCGCGAATATTCAACCGGCGATTTACTTTCCCGAAGGGACCACGATTCCTGAAGCAACCCGAATTATTTATGATGCTTTGAACGATGTTCACCAGCGAGTTTTAACCCATGGTCCGCAAGCGGCACGATGGGATCATGTCAGCGCGGAGGGCGCGAAGGGCACTCAAACCACTGACGAGCAGCAGGGCTAAATTAAGCCCCTTTGGCCCGTGGACCGTTCGCGACAAACAGCCTGTCGAGCCAGCCAAGAACATCACCCATGACCTCGTCACGGTTCGGCGCATTCAACATCTCATGCCGACCCTGGGGATAAAATATGGTCTCTATTTGCAGGTCGGCTTTGGCATATTGTTTCAACAAGCGGTTTAGATCAGCCATATTGTTATGCACTGGATCATCGCTGCCCGAGAACAGAAACAGGGGCAGGCTTGCCGGTATCTTCTCCACCTGCTGCTGAGCTTGAGTCCAGGCAGCGCCCTTAAAAATATCCAGAAGACTGGCCGGGAAGGGCACAAAGCCGCATAGAGGATCATCCATATAAGCTCTGACTTGCGCGCTATCCCGGCTCAGCCATTCAAATCCTGTGGGTTCAGAAGTCGCGGCCTCAAAGGCCTTGTTGGCACTGCCGAACACCAGTTGTTGCAGGAGCTGGCTCTCTTGTAAGGGTCCCAGGCGCCAGGCCTCAAAGCGACAGATCTGGCGTACGAGCCAGGACAGTAGCGGGTGGGCAAAACCGGGGCTACCAGAGATGATGACGCCATCGAGGCTTTCACCATAGCACGCAATGTATTGCTCGGTGAGCATGGAGCCCATACTATGCCCGAACAGGATCCTGGGTACACCGGGGTAATCCTTGGCATATTGTTGATTCATCTCGTACAAGTCTAATAGCGTTCTATTCCAGCCATCGATGCCGAAATCGCCCAACACCGTGGCGGTCTTGCCGTGGCCACGATGATCATTGATATAGACCGCATAGCCTGAGGCATTGAGCTGCTCCGCAGTCCAGTCATAACGGCCACCGTGTTCGCCCATGCCATGGGCTATGTGGATGATCGCGCGCGGGGGCTCCGCCGGCAGCGAGTAATAGCAATGCACGGGGTGGTTATCACTGGCGTTGAAGGTCAATGTGTCGAGTGGCATAGGCTTTTGGCTCTAGTTTAGCGGGGGGGTTAACTCAGGTTTAACGCTGCTTGCTCAAGGCTGTTTATGGCTCAAG
>DGOD01000345.1 GCA_002389265.1 Gammaproteobacteria bacterium UBA4475 | reverse complement strand
TTAAGATATAGTTTTAAGATATTGATATTAATGAATATTGTATAAAGCTTCCTGCATTCGACCGCGGCTGATCAGGAACTGCCATCGTCTTCCGCCCACTTGGCGCCAGAGCACGGCGGCGCGAACCGCAGCCAGCAATAATGCGCGGATGCGATTAATATTCGCCGGTATCTGCAACTGTTGGCGACTTCCGGAAACTTTGATTCTGGGCTCTATTTTGCCCAAGGTTGCTTGGTAAAGCTCGGCGAGCTCGACGATGGTGGCGTCGTCAATGCCTGACTGATACTGCTGCCTGAATAGGCGTTGTTCTTCAATGCTGGCAATCCGCTCGCCCAGCATCTTAAGCATGACAGGGTCAGCGGATAATGCACGCTCGAGGCTGATCACAGCGAACATATAGCGTAACAGGTCGCCGTGATCCTGCAGGTTAAAGCCTTTGAGCATGTCGCCGAGCGCACCGAGTCCAGTGCGCACGCCGCGCTCGCCCGCGTACACATCGCTAACGGTGTGCGGGTTTTGGACAAAAATACTCGCCAGGCTCTGTTCCATGGAGTCTCTCGCAAGCAGGCCGGTTCTGGCGATACTCGAGACCTGGTGGACTGTCTGAATCAAGCCGGCCAGCGCTAGCGTGCGCTCCTGCCAGTAAGTACTCAATGGGAAGGTACCAATGGCGTCGTGGAGTCGATGATGCCGCCACCGAGGCACACATCAGCGTGATAAAAGCACACCCATTGGCCAGGCGTGACCGCCCGCTGAGGCGCATCGAAAACTACGCTGTAGCCCTCGTCGGTCGCGGCCAACATCGCGATCTGATCGGCCTGGCGATAACGCACTTTGACGGCTAATTGGCAGGGCAGAGCGGGTGGATCGTTGACCCATTGAATCTCGTGACAAGCTAGGGCTCCACAATACAGCGCATCGTGGCGGTTCCCCTGGGCGACTCGCAGTATATTGCCAGTCAGATCCTTCTCAACCACGTACCAGGGTGCCTCCGCCGCTTGTTGTACCCCACCGATGCGCAGCCCTTGGCGTTGGCCCAGCGTGTAATACATCAGCCCTTGGTGTTGGCCGAGGATTTGATTGTCGAGGTTTTTGATGTCGCCAGGCTGAGCCGGCAGATATTGCTCAAGAAAGTCTTTAAAGCGGCGCTCACCAATAAAGCAGATGCCCGTTGAGTCTTTCTTATCAAAGGTCACCAGGTCATGGGCTTCGGCGATTCGCCTGACCTCAGTTTTTTCTAGCTCGCCCAGCGGAAACAGGCAGTGTCTGAATTGGCTACCGGCCACGGACTGCAGAAAATAGCTTTGATCTTTGTTGCCATCGATCGCCTTCAGGAGGCGCGTTTCGTTTTCGCCATGTTCAAGGCGCGCGTAGTGCCCAGTGGCAATCAGTTCTGCGCCCAAAACCTGAGCATATTCAAGAAACACTTTAAATTTGATTTCCCGATTGCACAGGATATCTGGATTTGGCGTCCGTCCTTGTTGATATTCGCTCAGGAAATGCGCGAACACGTTATCCCAGTATTCGGCGGCAAAATTGGCTTCATGGAGCTTGATGCCCAATCGGTCGCAAACCTGGCGGGCGTCTTCAAGATCCTCGCGGGCCGTGCAGTACTCGCTGCCGTCATCTTCTTCCCAGTTTTTCATAAACAGACCTTCGACCCGAAAGCCGGCGTCGCGCAACAACAGGGCAGCGACAGACGAGTCGACACCGCCAGACATGCCGACTATTACCGTTGTGTCTGCAACGGGTCTGTTGAGTCGTGGGTACTGCATAAGGTCGAATCGGCCTTTTAAAAATGAATCGGTTAAAACCAACATTTTACGTCAGCAGCCCTCTGACATCCATGGTTGAGTCAGCAGTTTGGCAAATCGTCGCACCTTCCTGACAGATTAGCGCAGCAAATAGGGGGGGCGGACAAGGGGCGCAGATAGGGGGCGCAGATAGGGGGGTGGCAAATAAGGGGGCGGATAGGGCTTGAGAGGCAAGAAGTCGAGTCGGCGGCTATGCGCTCAGGTGCTTGATAAAATCCAGTGGTGCAGACTGGCCCGCCTCATAGTCCTCGATGCACTGCAGAACCAGGGGGCTGCGCAAACGTCTCTGCCGAATGGCGTCGAGACTGAGCCACTGAACACTGTGGATGTCGGAATCAAGGGGCGCTGAAGTCAGATGCAACGGGGCGGCGGCAAATGTCAGGCGCTGATAAACGATATCGACATTGGGCGCGTAGTAGTGATAAATGCCGGTTAGGCTGGTAAGTTGCACCTGCCAGGCGGTCTCCTCGAGGGTTTCGCGTAAGGCCGCAGCGTGCAGGGTTTCATTGGGCTCAAGATGCCCCGCAGGTTGGTTCAAAACCAGCTCGCCAGCAATCCACTCTTCGACCATGAGATAACGATCAGCGTCTTTAACGATGGTTGCGACTGTTATATGCGGCGGCCAGGCCATAGAATAGACTCCGTTTAGGTATTGCTGAGCTGGGCTCGCGGTAACCTGGGTTTCAACAGATATTGTAACGCGATTGAACGCGAATAAATCAACTGGATATTAGCCATGGCCGAAGCCAATAAATTGACTCATCTCGACGCTGCAGGAAACGCACGCATGGTCGACATCAGCGAGAAACAAGTGACGACGCGGGTAGCGGTCGCCGAGGCGAGTATCAGCATGCAGGCGGCGACACTAGCATTGATTCAGGCGGGTGGGCACAAGAAAGGCGATGTTTTGGCAGTTGCGCGAATCGCTGGTATTCAGGCGGCCAAGAAATGCGCTGATCTGATCCCCCTGTGTCATCCATTAGCCTTAAGCTCGGTGGCGGTTGAGTTTGACGTGGATGCCGCCCAAAACCGAGTCCTGATTCAAGCGACCTGCAAGCTCAGTGGTCAGACCGGGGTTGAGATGGAAGCCTTGACCGCAGCATCAGTGGCCGCTCTGACAGTGTTTGACATGTGTAAGGCGGTTGATAAAACAATGGAGATCAACGGCATAAGGGTCCTGGCGAAGTCAGGCGGAAAATCAGGAGATTGGCAGGCCAATGGTTAAAGTGATTTTTTTTGCCAGTATCCGTGAGGATCTTGGGTTAAATGAGACTGAGATGGCGATTGATGGCGAATCGACGGTGGCCGATCTGGTCAAGTCGCTGGTGGAATGCCACGGTGCCAAGTGGTCCGAGGCCTTGAATCGCGAGAACACGTTGGTGGCGGTGAATCAGACGATGGTGGATTATCAACATGTCATCCATTTCGGCGACGAAGTGGCCTTCTTTCCACCAGTGACAGGCGGCTAGTGATGCACATCAAGATCAGCGTTCAGGTGGCGGCATTCGATACGGGGGACGAAACGCGAGAGCTGGGGCGAGTCTCGAATCAGGTTGGCGCGATTACAAGTTTTACGGGACTGGTACGTGACATTAACGAAAACGCCGGCGTCAGCGGCTTGTTTTTGGAACATTACCCGGGTATGACGGAAAAGCAGATAGCGCAAATTATCGCTGAAGCCGGCGAGCGTTGGCAGGTGCTGGCGGTCACTGTGATCCATCGGGTGGGTGAGTTGTTGCCCTCAGAGCCCATCGTTTTTGTCGGCGTTGCGAGCCTGCATCGGGGCGACGCATTCAATGCTTGTGAATATATTATCGACTTTCTCAAGACTCGAGCAGCATTCTGGAAGAAAGAGCAATCTGTAGATGGGCCCCGTTGGCTCACTACTCGAGATAGTGATGTCGAAACGGCCAAGGCCTGGCGCTCAACGGAGCGTTAAGTTACTTAGGTTACGGTGAGTTGTTGATAGCCGCCCACCGCAATGCCGTCCGTCGTCCAGTCGCCAATTTGATAGCGATACAGGCGCAGAGTCGGGAAGCCGACGGCCGCCGTCATTCGTCTAACTTGCCGGTTTCGGCCTTCTCGAATGGTCAAGGCGATCCAAGTGGTGGGAATGTGCTTTCGTTCCCTAATAGACGGTACGCGAGGCGGTAGGGGCGCTGACTCCAGTAGTCTGGCTTCAGCTGGGCGAGTCATACCATCTTTCAACAGGACGCCCTTGCGCAGTTGGTCCAGCGCTTGTGGTGTAATACTGCCCTCAACTTGGGCCCAATAGGTCTTCGCGAGTTTGAATCGGGGGTTGCTGATTCGAGCTTGTAGCGGCCCATCATCGGTGAGCAGCAGCAGTCCCTCCGAGTCTCGATCAAGTCGTCCAGCCGGATAAACAGCGGGCACATTGATAAAGTCCTTCAGCGTTGACCGACCCTCAATGGGCCGAAACTGACTCAGGACATCAAAGGGCTTGTTAAAGGCAATCAGGGTCGACATAAGGGTTCGCTGAATGTCAGTTGCTGGCGTGGCACGTAAAAAGCCAAAGTGAGATTGGAGACCAATGATAACGTCTTTGGCCGGCGGTTATCAGCGGTTTTTTAAGGACGCGAGCTAGCCATGTACCATCAATCTGAATCAATAACAGGACCCGAAATATTTTTAGCAGTACAGATTCTGACTGGGCGTTGATGATGATGCGTCGACGGCGGCTAATTTGGGCTGTGTGAGGGTCCCTATCCATTGAACTTGGCGCCAAGTGCGGCGCTATTTTTGTCAATTCGTGATTCGTCAAGTGCAAAACCCTTGATTAATTTAGAAAAACCGCCATATCCCTATCACTAGGCGGTTGCAGTCATTTTTGAAATCACCCTACAAAGAAATGGTTTTATCCCAGTCGATTTTCTGCTGGAATGGACAGTTCTGGTGATTGACAGGAAGCTGTTGAGAAGATGATCTGCGTCGTTATGGACTGAGAGTGGCATGAGTAAGGTAGATGATATCCAAATAATCCGATCCCAAAACGCAATGTTGTTAAAGCGACTATTGCCTGAAGTCGCGGGACCCACGAACAGTGGTGATGATAGCGACCAGGATGGTAATCACCGGGGCATCGATACGGTGATCGAGCGGGCGAAACCACAATTAAAGTCACCGGCAATGTATAAGGTTATTTTGCTTAACGACGACTATACGCCGATGGAATTTGTCATTGAGGTGCTGCAAACATTCTTTGCCATGAATCGAGAGAAGGCGACTCAGATTATGTTGGCAGTTCATACGGTGGGTCGAGCAACCTGTGGGATTTATACTCGGGATATTGCTGAGACCAAGTCGGCACAAGTCAATCAGTTCGCGCAGGACAATCAGCATCCCCTGGTGTCTGATGTTGAGGCGGTAGAAGA
>DGOD01000170.1 GCA_002389265.1 Gammaproteobacteria bacterium UBA4475 | reverse complement strand
ACTACTTCTTAGGAAATGCTAAGTTCTGCCAAAGGTCCTGGTAGTCGTAGTCTGTTTGTAGGGCCAAATTCAGGCGATTGTAAGACCCAAAATCACTAACAATATGGGTCACTTGAACAATCCCTTTATCTGTGAGGCCAACACCGCGCAGACCTTCTATATCCGCATCAGTAACCGCCGCGGGCTCATCATTCACCTTTAATGCATATTCCAATATATGCTTAAGGCGAGCGTTATCTACACTGTCAGTGCCTTTTTGCAAAAGCTCGCCAACCAGATCTTCGGACTCACCCAAACCATGATTAAGGATAGTGCAAAACGCAGCGGTGCAGTAGGCGCAGCCATTGCGCTGGGAAACTAGAATGCCAATGTGCTGAATTTCAGCCATTTCAAGTTCACCCGCTTCCCACAACACTTTAGTGGCACCGAGTTTTGCAGTAAAGAATTCAGGGAAGTTCAACTCCACATAAAAATGGTTAGGAACACTGCCTTCCATTTGCGTTACCCAATCAAAAATCCCCTGTACAGCAGGATCCTCAACTTGCTCTGGTTTAGCAATTTTTACTCTCGCCATTATTCTTTCTTTACCTTAAAACTCTATGCAACGGACACTTTGAACTTAGTTAAAGTCGCGTCTAACTTCTAAACGCCACTGTCTACCACGATCAAACAGGCCTTCAAATGACTGAAAAGCGGTGCCATAAACGCCACTAATCAAGTAATCATCATCGCTTAAATTACGGCCTGACAAAGTAACTAACCAATCTTCATCGGCGCTGATCCAGCGCACGCTAGCATCAATCAGTTGTACCGAGTCCGTTGCAAGCAGCGGTGTATTATAGGCGTCGTTAAAGGTCTCAGCGCGATAACTCCAGTCTGCACGAACAACCAATGTACCCGAGTCATCCATTTGGAACTCCTTAGAAACACCCAGACTTGCAGCTACGTCAGGCACACGTTCGAAGTCGAAGGACTCACTAATTAGAGTAATGCTGGTATCAATATTGTCGTAGTTCGCATCTAGGTAGGCAAAGCTACCCTCAACCAACCAGCCTGCACCCGGCGCAAACAATGCTTCAAGTTCTAGGCCTTCGATTGATGCCTGACCTAAGTTACGGGTTACCGGCGCAACGCTGTTAAACACTTGCACTTGCAACTCATCATAGTCGGTGGTGAAGACCGCGCCGTTCAATCGCAACTTTCCTTCGGCTAATACAGCCTTAAAGCCGATTTCTGCAACTTCAACAAATTCTGGATCATAAGTGGGAATTAGATCTATATCAGGTGTGCCTGGTGGTGCCGTAAAACCTGCAACAACTGGTGGGAATACTCTTTGTGTAAATCCGCCTGATTTAAAGCCTTCCGAGTAATTGAAGTAGATCATCACATCATCAGATATGTCATAAGCCAAATTCACAGTAGGGGTAAATTCTGATACTTCAATTTCTTTTTCTAACAACGGTAAAATTCGCTCACCGGCTTGTAGGAAAGGCGCATCCAATGCCGCTAGTGGGTTACCCGGTGGCACCACTTGGCTAATTCCAGCATAGTAATTTTGGAAAATGATTTGATCAGGTGTAAATGACTTCTGCTCATCTGTATACCGGCCACCCAACGTTAGGTGTAGGTCTTCAGTTACATCGTAAGTCACTTGTGCAAATGCTGCCCAAGCTTCGTTATCAAAATCACCGCCTGAACGGAAATTAGAAACGGTGAAGTCTAAGATATTTGTATTCGTTCCGTCCTCAGAAAAATAGTAGAAGCCGGCTACCCATTGCGTTCTATCATAAGTACCTAACAACTGAATTTCTTGAGTGAATTGGTCTTGGTCTAAAACATCAGAGAACTGAGAAATACGGTGAGGAGAGTGGTCACCATCCCGCGCAAATTCCGCATCAAGTTGACGAATAGCTGTAATGGACCTCAAAGACAATGTTTCACTCACATCATAATTCAATGTCAGTGACGCACCTAAGGTATCGTTTTCTGAATAAGCAGGCGCAGTACCCTCGTCGCTACCGTCTTTGCCGACATAGCGGTTGTCATAGCAATTTGCGCTCGCTGGGTTAGACGTGACGCCAGCACCTGCAGCATTTGTTGCAGCGCAAGGTTGGCCCGGTCCTAAGGCAGCTGTTGTGACGTTATGAATAAACGCCATTGGCGGTGGCGGCGCCAGCACAACGCCGGCGAGCTGGCTTAAATCAGTAAAATCAATGCCGATCAATTCCATTGCAGGGCCATTTTCGCGGTCTTGAGAAATATCCAAATTAAACTGGGCAGAAAAACTATCTGTAGGTTCCCAATTCACGGCCAAGCGACCAGCAATGGTGTCATCGTTGCCTAGGTCAATGCCATCTGCCCGTTGCACATAACCATCTTGCTTGAAGCTTGCCAGCGATAATCGAGCAGCAGCGTTTTCACCAAGAGGTGTTTCCACGGAACCTTTGAAATTCATCAAACTGTCGGTGCCAGCGGTAATTCCCAAGCTACCAGTTGTGGTCCCACCTACTTGCGGTTTAACCGTGGTTATGGAAATTGCACCACCAATTGTATTGCGGCCAAATAAAGTACCTTGAGGTCCGCGTAATACTTCTAAACGTTCAATATCCACTAAATCCAATATCGCACCCACTGAGCGAGCGATATACACACCATCTACATATAAGCCAACGCCTGGCTCAGTGGTTGGTAAAAACTCTTTTTGTCCTACACCGCGCAGATAAATAGCGGCAGAGTTAGACGCGCCACCAAAGCTCGGGTTATTTTCCAATGTCAAACTTGGCACAAAACGGGAAATCTCATCTAACGTAGAGATGCCACGGTAATCCAAGGCGTCACCGGTGTAGGCAGATATCGCTATAGGCGTATCTTGCAGGCCTTCTTCGCGACGGCGCGCGGTCACTACAACTTCTTCAATCACCGCGTTAAAACCGGCACTGGACTGCGCAACTTCGTCAGCCACAGCCCCACTCACAGACAGCACTGAGGCCATTGCAACCGCAGCCGCCAAGCCAAACTTATCTATTTTCACAATATGTCTCCTTTTTATTTTTATTTACTTGTACTTTTGGGTGCTCTGTTCGGCCACTAACAGCAAATGCGTTAACTTTAGGAATTGCCTTCCATGAGCAGAGGCATGAGCGGTGTGTGCTGTTCTGGACCCATCGCACTGTAACCACCATCTACTGGAATCTCACCGCCAGTGATATAGGACGCTGCGTCGGATGCAACGAACGAAACAACGTTGGCAACTTCAACCCCGTTGGCGACACGCCCCATGAGATTGAACGGTTCGGAAACGGAATCGGCGTGTGCACGATTGTCGCCAGTTAGAGCTTCAAACGGGTCAGACCAGATGTGACCCAGCATTAGCAGGTTGACCCGAATGCCGTCCTGCGCGTACTCGACCGCCTGTGTTTTCGACAGGTGTCGAAGTGTCGCTTTGGCAACCGGATAGGCCCAACGGCCTATGTGCGGAAAACGCCCGGAAACAGAGCCTATATTGACGATACATCCGCCACAGCCCTTTAGTAACGGCCGCGCGATCTCCCCCAATATTGCTGCCGAAACCGCGTTGGTGTTGATAGTATTCAGCCAGGTCTCACGGTCAGTGCTCGCACCGTCATCACCGTATGAGCAAGCGTTGTTGACGACGATATGAAGTCCACCGTACGTCTCTCTTGTGGCGTTGACCAGCGCCCGTAGATCTTCGTCCTTCGTAATGTCAGTCGATATGAAGCTACAACCATCACCCAATTCAGCCGCAATTGCCTCACCTTTGTCCTGACTTCGAGCCGCGACAACCACTTTGGCCCCGTCCGCGTGTAGTTTACGTGTAATGGCGGCCCCTATAGATGCCGCTCCTCCCGTTATGATCGCTACTTTCCCAGACAGACTCGACATAGCATTCCCCAAAATTGAAACCTCATAATTCTAGTTTGTCACCGTTGAGGGGGCATTGCCTATGCGGAAACTGCAATCAATGTGCGATTACTGCCAGATAAGGGGAAGTTTCAGCGGTTTTCGCATAATCTTTGCGCTCACTGAATAGTTGACGGTGCTGAGCAATGCAAAACTTGAGGTGAGCCTGAATGATCTAGAGGGTAATTGGCACAAGTTGATGCCCAGCCAGCTCAGATTACGTCAGTGCCAGCTGGATCAGGGGAAGGAAAATGTCGGACCAGAAATATCTGCTCGCCTTGTTGTACATTCTCGCAACGGTAGGATTGTACGTAGACGGTGTCTATGTCGCTCTTTCAGTAGGCGCGCTCCTCCATCTTGTCGGAATTGAAAGGATTGAAGTACTGCGAGCGTATGAGGGTATTTTCGATCGCGGACAGCAACGGATGTTGACGCTTAAGAAAGAATTCTTGAGCGAAGGTAGTGGTCGCTTCAATGGCCATTAGAGTCGGCATCATTGGTGCGGGTTTCGCGGGGCTGAGTACTGCGAAGGTTTTCAAAGCGTTTGGTTTTGACGTAACTGTGATGGAAAAGGAGGCGGATGTCGGCGGCGTTTGGTCAGCATCAAGGCGCTATCCGGGGCTCACCACTCAGAATCCGAGAACGACCTACGAGCTTTCGGATTACCCAATGCCAAGAAGTTATCCCGAGTGGCCGTCCGGTGAGCAAGTACAAGCGTACCTGCAAAGCTATACCGAGCACTTTGGGTTCGACCACGAGGTAATGCTTAACACTTGTGTTAAGACTGTGCAGTACGACGAAGCTGCCCAATTCTGGACTGTGACGGTTGACCAAAAGCGGCCAGGGGAATCGGTAGAGACAAAGCAATTTGAGTTTGATCGCCTCATCGTCTGTAACGGCATATTTTCCATTCCGTCAATACCAGAATACGCCGGTGTTGATGCATTTACCACGGCAGGTGGCAGACTATGTCACACCAGCGAGTTCACTAAAGTTGAAGATGCCGACGGTAAACATGTAGTCGTTGTTGGCTATGGAAAGTCATCATGTGATGTTGCCAATGCGACTGTTGGACGCAGCGCGAGTACGACTCTACTGGCACGAACGCTAATTTGGAAAATTCCGAAAAAGTTAAAGAACATCCTGAATTTCAAGTACCTTTTCCTCACACGCATGGGAGAGGGGTTGTTCCGTTATATCAGAGTACGCGGCTTCGAGAAATTCCTACACGGACCAGGCTTACCGGTTCGCAATGGAATGCTCGGCAGTGTCGAGTCCGTTGTCGCGAAGCAGCTGCGACTTCGAGAAATCGGACTACACCCGGAGAAACCACTGGAGACGATTGCTCGAAGTACGGTTAGCCTCGTCACGGACGGGTTTTATGAGAAAATAGCAGACGGTAGCCTATCAATTCGAAAGCACACGGAGATTGTCGAACTCCGTGCCGGAGAAGCGGTGTTGTCAAACGGTGACGTCATACCTGCTGACATTGTGATTTGTGGAACCGGGTGGAAGCAGCGTGTTCCATTTTTTGATAATCAAATGACATCACGCCTAACGGACGAGAATGACAATTTTCGTCTGTATCGTTCGATGATTCCGGTCAGCGTCCCGGGACTCGCTTTCAATGGTTATAACTCCTCTTTTTTTAGTCAACTTAGTGCCGAAATTGGTGCGCTGTGGTTGATTGAATTCTTTAGTGGAAACATCTCCATGCCAACCGATTCGGAAATGAATCGCGATATCGACCAAAGACTTGCGTGGATGGAAGAGCGAACCGATGGCAAACATTCGAAAGGCACCAATATCATTCCTTTTTCGGTTCATCAGATCGACGAGTTTCTGGGTGATATTGACTTGCGTTTAAATGTCTTTAAGCGATTTTCCCAATGGTTAATGCCAGTTGTGGGTCCCGACTATCGGGCGCTGACGAAACGGCTGCTTGCGAGGCATCAAGCAAAGTCTAAGCAATAGTTCGGAGCAGGGAACGATGGCACGAGTAAGGGTTCTGTCGCGAGCATTCATTCGTGTGAACATCTCGTTTTGGCCGGGCGCAATTATGCTGAAGCAGCCAACGCACAAAACTGCTCCCATGCGTGCAGAGAAGTCTTGTTTTGACCCTTCTTCAACATACGTCAAAGCGCTATTCCGGCCAAGGTTGCTCGGGCTGACGAGAACGATTTGAAACCTAGCATCGGCTGCGGGAGCCGTTCGTAATTGTAATCCCCCCAAAAAATAATTGTGCTTTTGGTTGGTTGGTTGGTTGGTTGGTTGGTGTATAGTCGTCAAGTATCTTTTTATGCGATGCTTGACGCTACGAAAGTGCGTTATTTTCCGAAGCCACAGCCGCTCAGCCCAAACACAAAAACTTGGGTTGATAGTGGTGGTGTGCGTTGGCAGCTGGACAAGCGTGCAAGGGGTGGAAGGCGAGAGGTTAAAGGCACTTGGTGTACTGACAGTATCTACTGCTTGTGGTTCGAGTACTTAAAGCGAAGCAAGAACTACAAGAAGGCTTGTGGTTACGAAGTCGAAATGTCTAAGGAAGAGGAAAAGGCTTACAAGAAATGGCGAGCATTTAAGGGCACAAAGAACAGAAAAAGCACAGAGCAAATACTCAGCGACTTCGGCGACGTACACGCTTATGAGGGTGTAGATGGCTTTTGGAAATGGTGGACTGACAGAGGGCAGTACTTGTTTGGTATTGAACCTATTAATCAGTTGGAGTCATTCGCGTCTGTTGCTGACAAGGTTGAGGATGGCACGTTCAAGTTAGTTGCTCTACCCACAAACATCAAAATGGGCACTATTAGAAGAAGGCTCAACAAGTTGCTTAAAGAGTTGAAGGTAACGTCTACCAACGAGCAAGAAGCAGACTACTTAATCGAGCAACCAAAAATTGATGTAAAGAGTTTGCGTGCTTGTTTGTTGGCGTATGACTTGAAGCAACAAGGTATGGAAATATTGGAGATGGGCATACAAGTGAGAAACATTGATGCCGCTGAAGCCGAGGACTTGGTTGAGGATGGTAGGAGTAGAGGCAGACAATACGACATCGAAGCTCTGCGGCGAGCAGCTGCTGACGGAGGTGGGTTGTGACTGCAACATTGGATAACTCGTACGACTTTGTCATCGTGGGATCTGGCATTAACTCCCTCGTGTGTGCCGCACTGTTGGCAAAGTCAGGGAAATCGGTCGCCGTTCTTGAAAGGTCCGATAGGGCTGGTGGTTGCATACGATCGGAAAAACTAACTGAGCCGGGCTTTACGCACGATGTGTTGTCAGCATGGCATCCGTTATTTGTACTCTCGCCCGCCTACGCAGAATTGGGGCCGGACCTTCACGAGCGTGGCTTGATCTATCTTAATACGGACACGCCTACCGCGAGTATATCGCCCGGGGGTGTGGCAACAGTCCTTACGACCTCACGAGAAACCAACATACAGACATTCGAATCACTGCATCCGGGCGACGGTGACGGCTACCAAGAGAGTCTCGCCGCGATTGAGTCTTCGGCTGACCTGACGTTCGGATTGCTCGGCGGCGAATTGTGGCGGTTTGCTACCGTCAAATTGCTCCTAAAGGAGGTTCGCCAACGCGGCTTTCATGGGACCGTTAAATTTTTCGGTTCAGCGTTTGAATCCTGTCGCAGCTGGCTCAATTCTCACTTTCGGTCCGATGCCGCGAAAACACTACTGGCTCCTTGGATATTGCACACCGGCTTATCGCCAGATGCCGCGATCTCTGGACACATGGGCAAACTTATCGCCTTTTCATTGGAGGTGGCCGGCATGCCGGTGGTCAAAGGTGGGTCCGCTGGATTAGTCACGGCATTAACGACTCTGATTGAGGATCACAACGGAACAATTATCTGCGATGCCGATGTGCATCGCGTCACAACCTACAATGGCGTCGCGAATGGTGTTGTGGTGGGTGGTGGAGAGTCGTTTCTTGCCAAGTGCGCGGTTATTTGTAATGTGACACCTACACAACTTTACGGCCGGCTGCTGAAAGATGATGTAGTGCCGGACTCGATCCGAGTCGAAGCTGAAAACTATCGCTACGGCCGTGCCGACATGCAAATACATTTGGCCCTTAGCGCTCCTCCAAACTGGTCGGATCCAGCGTTGAATACCGTGCCGATGATTCATGTCACTGAGGGAATTAACTCCATTGTCAAATCCATAGCCGAAGCCGAAAGCGGCCTGCTTCCAACCAACCCGACACTGGTGGTAGGTCAGCCCACCGCGCTAGACCCCAGCAGAGCACCGGACGGAAAGTGGATTCTCTGGATACAATTGCAAGAACTACCTGCACGAGTCATTGGCGACGCACTTGAGATGATTGAAACGAGTCCTGACGGTGAGTGGACCAATGAGATTCGCGAGCTGTATGCCGATCGGATCATCGATCGACTGTCATCGATAATACCGGCTCTAAGTGATCTCATCATCGGTCGCCGTGTCCTATCGCCTCGCGACCTTGAGACACTCAACATCAACTTGGTGGGTGGCGATCCGTACGGTGGTGATTGTTCTATTGACCAGTTCTTTCTTTGGCGCCCGCTTCGTTCTACGAAAAATCACGAGACGATTATCAAAAATTTGTATCAAATTGGGGCGTCAACTCACCCTGGTCCAGGTTTGGGTGCAGGCTCCGGATACGCCGTCGCGAAAATGCTTGGCGCCTAGTTCAGCGGGTTCGATGCAGCGTCTCAGACGGAAGTTCGCCGTATGCGCAATTATACTGTGCAGAGAAACGACCTAATTGAAGAAACCCCCAAGCAGTGGCTATCTCCGTAACATTCCTTTGATCGGAATGGTTTAACAAATCTCTTCTCACGTTCTCTAAGCGCACTTTCCGCAAATACTTCATCGGAGAAATTCCTCGATAGTCGCGGAACGCCGCAAACAGCGCGCGCGCACTCACCTGCGCTACGCGCGCTAGATCTTCTATGGAAATGGAATTTTCTGCGTTGGCAAGAATGTAAGCCTCTACTCGCTTCACGTGTGACGGTGCCGCCTTTGCTGATCGATCAAGCAAACGATGGGAGTAGTTGTGCTGCTGACCATAGAGCAATGACGTAATTAGACTGCCTTCGAAAGTTTCAGCGGCACCCGGATAATTTAGGAAACCGGTATTGCCTTCCAACTCACCCAACAAAAAATTAACGGCATTAAGCCAACCAGCGCCAGCCTTAGTGTGGCGATTCATCTTTGTGGCAAATACGATGGGGTCGTGCAGGTTGTCACAGAGCAATCCGCTTAGCATTCGTTCCACCCGTTTTCGATCGACGCAGTATATCAACATTGATGAATCGTCCATCCAGTCCATCGAAACGTACTCGGTAGGAGAAAGGACGGCTGCATTACCGGCGATAATATTTTCAGTTTCCTTACCGCAGCGCGTGTTTACGTTTCCGGAAAGCTGTATCTGCACATTAAAAAAGTCCTGCAAGGCACCCGGCTCGACCGTTACCTGCGCGCCGTATTTTAGGAAATTCAGGGAAGAGTGATCACTAACCCTGACATGGTGCATTAGTGCATCAAGCTGTGTCGTTCGTTTCGAAGGCGTCAATCGATGTGGGCAGAATACGTTGCCGACATACTCCCGGGCCTCGTCGATGTTAGTAGATGCGAAGAGTTGGTAGTCCTGCAGGGGCGCTTGGAATTGCTCAGTTGCCGTCATCGTGTCTACGCTCCTGAATAGCGAGATATGCCCGAGGTTGATGTTCCTTGTTCGTTTGTATTCGGGCTATCAGCAAGCTCAAATACCAAAACTATACGCGAAAATACTGAT
>DGOD01000286.1 GCA_002389265.1 Gammaproteobacteria bacterium UBA4475 | reverse complement strand
CGAAAACCGTTGCCTAGCGCATCCGAACTCTCTGGTTCGTAAACCAAAGAGGCATCGTTCAGAGTGAGTTTTTCCAATGCATCTCGAAAACTTTCAAAGTCATCAGCACTGACTGTAAACATACCGGCATAAACCTGCGGTTTGACCTTTTCGAACCCCGGTAAAGCTTTCACCTCAGGCGTCGAAGAAAGGACAATTGTATCGCCTACGGGGGCTCCCTTTACATCCTTAATGCCAGCGACCAGAAAGCCTACTTCACCGGCTTGCAACACCTTGGTCTCTTTGCGTTTCGGTGTGAAGATCCCCACCGAGTCAACCTGATGCACTTTTCCCAGAGACTTCAGAATGATTTTATCTTTGACTGCGATTTGACCTTGCATGACGCGAATCAGGGAAACAACACCCAGATAATTATCAAACCATGAATCAATGATCAGCGCTTGTGCTGGCAGATGACGAGCTTCTTTGGGCGCCGGAATGACCCGAACCAACTCCTCGAGTAACTCATGAATGCCGACTCCGGTTTTGGCACTAACCCGCAGCGCATCCGTTGCATCGATGCCAATAATCTCTTCGATTTCCTGGATCACAGTTTCCGGGTCCGATTGCGGCAAATCGATCTTATTCAGTACCGGCAACACCTCCAGTCCCTGCTCAATGGCAGTATAACAATTGGCCACAGATTGAGCTTCGACGCCTTGGGCGGCATCAACCACCAACAAAGCCCCTTCACAGGCTGCCAATGACCGCGAGACTTCATAACTGAAGTCCACATGCCCCGGCGTATCAATAAAGTTCAGTTGGTACTGATGACCATCATCCGCGTTATAGTAAAGCGTGACGCTCTGGGCTTTGATGGTAATACCGCGCTCACGCTCAATATCCATGGAGTCCAGCACCTGGGCGGCCATGTCACGCTGTTCCAGACCACCGCAGACCTGAATAAATCGATCAGCCAGCGTCGACTTGCCATGATCAATATGGGCAATGATAGAAAAATTTCGAATGTACTGCGTCTCGGCCAATTGTGCACAACGGCGTTATATGCCGCCTCAAAAACAAAGCGGTGAAGTCTAATGTATTCGCGGCTTATACGCCATGAACAACTTCTTCAGCCAGTGTTCTATCTAGGAACCTTGATTACCAGGAATTCTGGTCGTTGGTTACGTATAATTCGAACAGGTATGGCCACGTCACGGGGTAGCTTTTCAACCATCTGACCAAAGCTTTTTGCTGACCCTACCCACTGGCTGTTAATGGTCGTGATGACATCGCCGCGACTCACACCGGCGACGCGCCCCGGCCCGTCTGCCACTCGCACCACCAGCAGACCCTTGTCGACACCTAATGCAGCCTGTTCATCCGCTGTAAGGTCGCGAACATCCAGGCCCAGGAGATTCGAGTTGTCGATGACGCCAGGACCGCCTGGCGCCTGAATATCAGCGACATCGAGCAGCCCGACCTTGATTTTCAGCGTCTTCCGCGTGCTGTCTCTGACAACCACCACGTCCACCTCTGACTCTGCCTGGGTTCGGCCAACGACGTGGGGCAAATCAGATGACAGATCGATGGGCTTACCATCAAAAGAAACAATAATATCCCCCTCTCGCAGGCCACCCTTGGACGCTGGACTGTTAGCAAAGACCTGAGTCACCAGGGCGCCGGCGGCTCGATCCATACCAAAAGACTCGGCCAGATCTCGATCGACTCGCTGAATCAAAACGCCCAACCAACCGCGGGCTACGGCACCCTTGTCCTTTAACTGCGCCACGACTTCCATGGCGACATCAATGGGTATAGCGAAAGATAGCCCCATAAAACCGCCAGAACGCGTGAATATTTGCGAGTTGATACCCACGACTTGACCCTTGAGATTAAACAAGGGACCACCGGAATTACCCGGGTTAATTGCCACATCAGTCTGGATAAATGGCACATAGTTGCCCTCAGCTTCCATGGGCAAACTGCGGCCCTTAGCACTGACAATACCTGCTGTGACAGAATACTCGAAACCAAAGGGTGAGCCGATCGCAACCACCCACTCGCCCACTTCCAACTGCTCAGAGCTGCCCAGTTTGACCATCGGCAGATCCTCAGCATCTATCTTGAGCAGCGCCAGGTCTGACAGTTTATCTGAGCCCACTAAGGTCGCCATACGCTCACGACGATCACTCAAGGCCACCAGAATTTCACTGGCGTTTTCGACTACATGATTATTGGTTAAAATATAACCATCTTCAGAGATAATGAACCCCGAACCGGCAGAGGGTCTAGGCGCATTTTGACGAGGTATATTTCCGAAGAAGCGGCGGAACAACTCTGGCACTTCTTCTTCATTGTAATTTTCGAACTGACGACTTGCAGCCTGCCGGGTCGCGGTGATATTCACTACCGCCGGCGCAGCCTGTTTGACGAGTTGCGTAAACTCGGGCAAAGCCGCCATGCTGACCAACGGCGACAGCATTACCAACAGTAACAACAAAACCGACCCAAGTGCGCGCTTGACCATTAATTTCCCGCCTTCTTAATATGAATTTTGTCGAATGTCTGTATTTGGCAAAAGAACAGTCCGATGCCGAACCCTAGTATAGCGCCAATCATCACTACGGAATCAGTCAAACTGATGATACTGGACAGGCTGACGCCCATTAAAAGACCAACTAACGGCAGGAGCAATGAGTGCCAAAGAATGTTCAGACGCTCACCCGAATCAAGGCCGATAACAACTTGAGAGCTGTCTGCGACATCGTTCGGTATGACTCTCGGCATGACTAATGGTGGGCCTGATTCAACCAAGGACTCGACACTGCCGGCTCGACCGGTGGGCAGATAAAAAACGGCAGCTTGTCGCTGACAATGAGACCTGCAGCCATCGCAACTGCCGGGCGCGGCTTCAATCCATAAGCCTGCTGACTCAGATGCGACCACACGTCCCCTGATTTCTATCATGAATATTGGCTTAGTAGATGATGGGTTCGACAGACTCGGCAACCCGCTTGGCGGTATCCATCGGCACCTCACCAACCACCGTGATCTGCTGGGATGAATTTTTCAATTGGCGGCTAATAACGACTGTACCGCCCATATGCGTCACCAGCTGACCCAACTCAGCTGGACCCGGGCGATCGACGAACACAGAGAAGGTTGCGAGACCGTCCGTAAACAACACTCGGTTCTGATTAGGCATGCGCACCGCTTTAAAACCGCGGGGTATCCAGGAGACTTTCCAGGCAGGCGCCTGCACAGGAGTCGCCTCGCTGACCAGGGTGGGGGGCACGATAGACAATTGATGCTGAATTCGATCTTCGCCCAAGGCACTAAAAAGCGCGGACTCGTCAATGGGCTTACCAATGTCAATTCGAGAAAACTGAAACGCTTCGAGTACTCGGCCTTGGTTCATCAAGTGGGATTGCAGCAGCAGGCCCGTCTCCTCGTCAAGCCATAATCGATAGCTGTACCGATCATTGTTCTTAGGCGAGATACCCAAAACCACAGCAGCACGACCGGCAATCCGATCATGGCCAAGCATTGAGAAGTGATAAACAGATTGGTAGGTGCTTATTTTCTCGCTAAAGGCACGGGTAAAGGGCCCCATCAGCAAGTCATGATCTAGATCTACAGCATCTGTATTAGCATGATTGCAGACCACCAGATCACCCGCCCTGACGATCTCACGAGGCTCGCCATTGAGTTGCGTTAACCGTTCGTACTCCTCGCCATCCCTGAACTGATGGGCGACCTGGACCGTATCAAATCGATAACCGCGCATGTAGGTAAAGATGCCCTCGTAGGATCCTAAACGCAGCGCCTGGCCCATTTTCTCAAGCCAGACCCGCGCTTCACGCTGATCGTCAGCTATCTCGATAGCAGCTCCAGCAACCTCTTCGGCGCCGCTCGCCGATGCTTGCTCTGCCAAGTCAGCTACAACACGCTGCGGCAAATCTGATGACCGCTTATCAACGACACCCGCCTGAACAGGCTCAGAAACAGTTTCAGCCACCGCCAGCGCCCAATTCGCACTCAAGGCGAAGCAGACGGCAAAACCGTTGGCTTTCCAGGCATGTCGCTGCTTATTCAAATTTGTTTTGGAGACTGTCTTCAAAATCCCTCTCACAATTGCGTTCAAGTCACTTATGCACATTGCTAGCGCCCCGTGGCTCGCTGAAAATAAGGTTATTGACTACCGCCATTGAGTGATTCAAACATCACGGTTCGAGTATTCGGGTTCATTCGTACCATCTGGTCGTGTTCTCGCAGATAAGCACGCAGCTGACGTTGTTTATTTCCATCCAACGCCTTTAATTCCAGCTGACCATCAATGGTCTCGTACGCGTTATCTCGCTGCGCTGTCAACACCCGCGCATCGTCATTGCCAACGCCATTAAAGCGCTCATCGACGTAGGGTCGCGCACTTTGGCCTGACAGCTTACCTGCACCGACAGTTTGAACCGTCACAGGCCCTGTGTTGCTGGTCATGGGCGTTGCCGCGTTAGATACACCGGCAACATCACTCGGCGCTTGTTGCTGGATACCTAGCAAGACCGCCACCGCAAGAGACGCCGCAATGGCTAAACCCCCAGCAGGCTTGGCCCAGACTGCGGTAGGCCGACGCAGGGTATTAGTAGATCGGCTGAAATCGTTGCCATGGGCAGGCTCGTTAGTGGCTATGGCAGCACTTATCTTGCTGTGCAGGGCCAAATGCTGGGCTTGGTTTAGCGGGGAGTCACCGCGCAAAGTAGCGCGGGCGTGCTGGAATGCTAACCAATCTTGCATAACAGATTCATCTGCCCCGTACTGTCGAAGGAGCTGATGAACTTCAATCTCACTCGCTTCACCGTCTACCCAAGCTGATAACGATTCTTTGATTCTGTCCGCCACGTTTAACCTCTCGATCTCACTCATTTCCATTGAAGGCTTTTCATGCCTGCCTGGTATCTTCAAATCAGTTCGCGTTAATCATTACGTTACTAACTGCTGCCTGTCTTAT
>DGOD01000087.1 GCA_002389265.1 Gammaproteobacteria bacterium UBA4475 | reverse complement strand
GATGGCCTGTTGCACATCACCGACATGGCTTGGAAGCGCATCAAGCATCCGAGTGAAATCGTTGCCGTTGGTGATGAAATTAACGTCAAAGTGCTGAAGTTTGATCGTGAGCGTAATCGCGTGTCACTGGGTCTGAAGCAGCTGGGTGAAGATCCATGGGTCTTGATCACTAACCGCTACCCTGAAGGCACACGCACTATGGCCAAGGTGACTAACCTCACCGACTACGGTTGTTTTGCCGAGCTAGAAGAAGGCGTAGAAGGTTTGGTACACGTTTCTGAAATGGATTGGACTAATCGTAATATCCACCCGAGCAAGGTTGTCCAAGTCGGTGACGAAGTTGAAGTCATGGTGCTTGATATTGACGAAGAGCGTCGTCGTATCAGCTTGGGTATCAAGCAATGCCAAGGTAATCCTTGGGAAGAGTTTGCGACCCAGCATCAGAAAGGCGACAACATTCAGGGCTATATCAAGTCAATCACTGACTTCGGCATCTTTATCGGTCTCGAAGGCAATATCGATGGACTGGTACATTTGTCTGATATCTCCTGGAATGAGCCAGGTGAGCAAGCGGTTCGACGATTCACTAAGGGCGATGAGATCAACACTGTGATCCTGTCAATCGATGCTGAGCGCGAGCGTATCTCATTAGGCCTCAAGCAGATGGAAGAAGACCCGTTCACCAATTATGTTGCGGTCAATGAGCGCGGCGCAATTGTTGTCGGTAAGATTAAGGAAGTTGATGCTAAGCAAGCGATCGTCGAAATGGCCCCTGAAGTTGATGCTATTCTCAAGGCTTCAGAGATCAGCCAGGACCGAGTCGAAGATGCGCGTAATGCTTTGAGTGTTGGCGAAGAGATCGAGGTGAAGATTATCAGTGTGGATCGCAAGAACCGCATCCTCGGCGTCTCCGTCAAAGCGAAAGACATGGCCGATGAAGATTTGGCCGTGAAAGAGCATCGTGAAAAAGATAATGAAGTAAGCCCGACGACTATTGGTGATCTGATCAAGCAACAAATGGATCAGAACTCAGCCGAATAGGGCGGGGACAGCACGTAGGATGACCAAGTCGGAACTGATTGAGAGGATTGCCTCAGTCCAGACCCAGCTGCCCGCCAAAGATGTTGAGTTGGCGGTCAAGCTGATGCTGGAGCAGATGGCAGAGGTACTTGCAGAAGGCGATCGAATAGAGATTCGTGGCTTCGGTAGTTTCTCTCTTCACTATCGGCCCCCCCGACTTGGTCGAAATCCTAAAACCGGAGAGAGCGTCGAGCTCAGCGGGAAATACGTGCCTCATTTCAAACCGGGAAAGGATCTAAAAGATCGAGTCAATCTTGGCCTGATCAATGAACCTGCGTCCGAAGATGAATAAAATTTAAGTTCATCTGTGCCTTTTGATTTCAATGTCTGGATAACGTTATAGGTCGTCTCATCGGACAGGCTTGCGCGCACATCCGACTCGGTGCAATATTATCGAGTAATATATCCGCGTCTTTCTGCCAGTCAGCATTGCTAGTCTTGTGCCGACAACTAGCCGGATCAAGACTTAGGGCGGGACATTTGAATCCAGGATTTCGTATATGACATTTATCAAAAAATGGTCGCTCCGTACGCTTTTGTTGCTCGTCTTTATTGTCGCGCTCCTGGCCGCATCTGAGAATAGCCAAGCGGTAGCCTTGGTGTTTCTTGATTTCAAATCTCCCCAATGGCCGGTTTCCTGGTGGATGCTAGTGGCCTTTGTGATCGGTTTGGGGTTCGGGTTGGTGCTCAATACCCTGACCAATACACGTTTGCGATTGGATGCTCGAAGAGCTAAAAAGATCGTCGCGGAATCCCAGCGTGCGCTGGATCAGTCGCGGTCGCAGCTGGTCGAAAATAGCCAGCCCAACACGTCAGCGAGCGTGTGATGGTGTTGGCCTCCATTTTTTGCGGTGGGCAAAGTGTGCGACTAAATCCTGAGGGCGTGTGGTCACCGTGTGGATGGTTGAACAAACATGATCGATAACTGGCCGTTATACCTGTTGGTCGTCGCAGCCGTTGCTAGTGGCTGGTGGCTGGGTCGGCGGCAACCGCGAAAGCCATCTCAGTCTGCCGGGCTTGACCACTATGCGGGTTTGAACTACTTGCTAAACGAAGAGCCTGATCGTGCCGTGGCGCGATTTATCCAGGACCTGAAGGTCAATCCGGATACGTTGGATACACATCTAGCGCTGGGCAATCTGCTGCGCCGCCGTGGTGACGTTGAGAAAGCGGTGGTGGTCCACGAGAACATCCTCAAGTATCCGGTATTCGAGCAAGACGTGATACATCAAGTGCAACTGGAATTAGCTCGAGATTATTTGCTGGCAGGCTTGTTGGATCGCGCGGAAAAATTACTGCTTGAGCTATGTCAACTCAGGGGCGCGGTTCGCGTGGATAGCCTAGTGCTGATCATCGAGCTTTATGAGCGCGAGAAAGACTGGCAGAAAGCGATCATGGCTGGCGAGCGTCTAGCGGTTGGTGACGAAACAGAGAAGTATGAACGGGCTATCTCCCATTACTATTGCGAATTAGCCATGAGTCATAAGGCTGGAAAAAATATCGAGGCGGCGCGCCTGGCGCTGCGCGATGGCATAGGCCACGATGCCAAAAATCCGCGCACCAGCCTGGTGCTCGCTGAACTCGAGATTCAAGAGCAACGGTTTCCAGAGGCCTTCAAAGTACTGCAGAGGATAAAAGATCAGGACCCTGCTTATGTGCCTGAATCTTTGCCGCTGTTGCGGCTGGTCTCAGAGCGAGGCGGTGCCAGTGTGGCGCAAGTTCAAGCTTATTTGGAGCAGTGTCTGCTTCTGGTGCCCTCGATTTCAATTGTCTTGGCTCTAGCACAGCGTATTCGCGAGGTGTCTGGAGATGAGGCGATGTCGAAATTCATTGCTAACCATCTCAAACGCAACCCGACTATTCGCGGCTTAACTCAGCTGATCGATTTACACATGGATAATACCCAAGGGGTCGCGAAGCAAAACCTCTCGATTCTACGCAGTTTCGCCGAGGCACTGGTGGCCAACAAGCCGGTGTACCGTTGTCACGAGTGTGGTTTTGAAGGCAAAAAGCTCCACTGGCACTGTCCGATCTGCAAACGCTGGGGGTCTATCCACGCGATTTTCGGCCTGGAAGGCGAATAAGATTGTTTCCTCAGGGCGGCCTGATTAGGGATCCCCAAAAACCGTCTCATAGCATCACCACCAGGGTAAAGTAGGAAGGCGAGTCCGTCATCTTCGGCACACGGTCATGTGCAACTGCCCGCATAGACTTAAGACATCACTTACTGCGACAGAGTAGCCCTGCTTGTAATGTAGCTGGGCAAGACAAATCCAAGTTTCATGGTTTTTGACATTAACTCGAGGAGACAGTGATGAAGAAAGGACTCATTTTTACCTTTGTAAGTGTGTTGCTGCTGAGTGTTGCCCAGTGGAGCATGGCCAATGACGACCTGTCGGTGAATATCAATTCTGCAGATGCCGAGACGATAGCCAGTGTTCTGATGGGGGTTGGCGTTGAAAAGGCCAAAGCGATTGTAGCGTATCGTGAACAACATGGCCGGTTTTATGTGGCAGAGGAGCTGACCGCCGTTAAGGGTATCGGTAAGAATACGGTGTTGAAAAATGAGGCGAGAATTCGCATCGATGACGAGGTGACGAGTAGTCGATAAACTGACTGATCGCATTATTGTAGAAAGGATCTGGGCGGCCTACCGACTGGTGGGCTCGACCCCTATTGGGTTTGACGGGCCACCGGTGTTCTGCGTTATCATAGGCCCATGTCTAGGTCGATATCCTAATGCAACCCTTGGTTGCCGAGCAGTTACGCGGCGCTTTTCCCTTGGAAAAACGTAAGCCTGTCGTGCCCAATTTACAGTCTGTGGATTGGACAGTACTCGACTATTTTGGTTGGGTTCACCCAGCAGGACATCGCGGTTACCTTGTGATGCCGCTCGCCAATGGTGAGTTGCGTGGCCTCGTATTACGTCGCAGCCAGACCACCAGTCGTCGGCGCCGGTATGAGATGTGTAGTTGGTGCAACCACGTTCACCGGACCAATGGCACTGCCATGTTCAGTACCTTGGTGCGAGGTACCGATGGTCGGGTAACGATTGGCAACGCCATGTGTCGGAATCTGGACTGTAGTCTGAGAATTCGCAATCTGTGCGGGGATCCACCAGGCTATATGGGTGAAACCATTGATCTGGAGAGCAAAGTTCAGCGACTGCAGGCCGCCGTCTATCAATTCCTCTACCGCGCTGATGTGTTGTCTGATCCCATTTAATCCGGCGGGTATCTGATCGCGCTGCAGATTCCTATTGATTGGGATACACTGGAGCTCGGCCAATAACGGCCCATTCACGCATCACTCTTGCAGGCGCATGGCATGGATTCTTTCAGCCCCTCGACGGCACCCTATATCAGTCTCGCGACGTACCGTAAGAGCGGAGTTGAAGTGCTCACGCCTGTTTGGGTCGCAGAATTAGACGGGCGCTATTACGTGTTTTCTGAGGCTGGGGCTGGCAAGGTTAAACGAATTCGAAATCATCCTCGGGTGCGTATCGCTGCTTGCAACTATAGTGGCAAAGTTCGACATAGTGGCTGGCTTGCGGGCGAGGCTAGTATTGTCACCGACTCGGCGTTAATGGGTCGAGTCTATGAAGAGTTCACCGCTAAGTATGGTTGGCAAATACGATTAACGAATCTGCTGTCAAAAATAGCCGGGCGTTATGATCAGCGGGCAATGCTTGAGATCACGCTGACAGATAGGCCTTGACGTCAGAGGCTCGCGAGACATCGTCGATGGGGATTCTTAGATCCGCGCATTGATCTCCTGCGTCAAGTCACCGATTCGCTGCTGCCATGCGGCTTCAAAGGCCGGCTGCCAGGCATCTCCAAGGGTGCTGCGAATTGTATCCTGGATTGCGGCTAATAGGTTGCCATACATGTTGGCTTCAACACTGTAAGCCAACTTGTGATTCTTGATCTCGAAATTCAGATAACCTTGTTCCTCGCGATAGTCATCAAGCATGAGTAGCCGATAGACTTCCTCAAGCATTTTACCCCTGACAATATCGTCAATATGCGACATCAACGCTTGCGAGCCAGGGCAGCGCGCGAAGTAATTCGCGTAGATTGCCGGCGCTATGTCACCGCCAATCTCTGCCGCCATTTCAAAGGAGGTGTATACCAAATCTTCCGCCATTTTATCCTACTCTTAAGTTCCTGTTCAGTCGGCAGCTTGCGCCCTAGCAAGATCGCCAGGGAGGTGCTTGCCGGCCATATAATAGTTCCAAAAAGAAATCAGGTAGACAAAGCTACAAATCAGCAGCGCCGTTTGCAGTGATTTGACATCATTCATGGCAAACATAGATTGAAACAAATCGCTGAGAATACCGACCGTGGTTGGACCGAAGACCAAGCCAATAATATTAATAATGAATAGCAACAGCGCTGAAGCTGCCGCTCGCATCGCCAGCGGAGCCAGGGACTGCGTCATGCCGAAGGTCGGGCCCGTATAAAGGTTGCTGAGTAATGCTGGTATCGTGTACAGAGCGAGGATCACATAAAGGCTGTCGATAGTAAACACGCCGATACTGAAGGGTACGGCCACCAGAAACCCACAGGCAGGGAGCCACATATACCAGCGAACATTTTTGCTGCCTAACTTGTCAGCCAGAAAGCCGCCGCTCAACGTGCCGATACCGCCAGCAATGCCGATAATAAGTCCCAGTGCAGTGCCAACCTCGCCACTGCTCATGCCATGGGCGCGCATTAAAAATGAGGGCATCCAGGCGATGGCACCATAGCCCACAAACGCTTGGGTTGCCGCGCCAAAAGCGATTTGGCGAAAAGATTTGAAGGCCCACATAGTGCGGACAACCTCTTTGAAGGGAATGGGCTTGGTATCAGCGGCGCGGCCTTCAGAGTAGCCGCGCGGTGGTTCCTTGATCGTCAGCTTGAGAATGATAGCGAGGACGATGCCCGGTATGCCAACGAGCATGAACGCGTTGCGCCAGCCAAAATACTGATCGATCCAGCCACCGGCAAAGTTGCCGAACAGAATCCCGATAGGGATACCCAGGGCATAGATGCCCAGAGCGCTAGCACGGCCAGAGACTGGGAAATAATCCGCGATCAACGAGTGAGACGGTGGGCTGCCGCCGGCCTCACCGATACCGACGCCGATGCGTGCGGCCAGCAAGTGCCAGAAGTTACCTGCTAAGCCAGACAAGGCGGTCATCAGACTCCAGATAGCCAGACAAATCGAAATTATATTAACCCGTGAGTATTTGTCTGCGAGCCTGGCGATGGGAATACCTAACACCGCATAAAAAATACCGAAGGCGATGCCGCTGAGAGCGCCAATTTGAGTATCGGACAAGCCCAGGTCAACCTTGATAGATTGAGCCAGAATGGCCAGTATCTGCCGATCGATAAAATTAAAGACGTAGACTACGGTCAGAATGCCGAGCACATAGTGGGTATACGGCTTGGTGTACAAGGGTGGTTTTTCTGCGTTGGCGAGTTGCGCCGCTGCCCGTTTGGGTGCATCTGACATAATGAAAGTGGACTCCGAAAAACCGTGCTGGCTAGTACACAGTTGATGTCATTATCGTTGCCGTTGCCAGCAACGATTGAATGTTTGGGCATCAACGGCCGCAAGATTAAAGCATATTACCATCGGTGCTGGTGTTACCCATAACACTACAGAAATGTGGCAAAACCGCTCAGCGGTTCTCGCTCTGAGACCAGGCTGTTGACGGGTGCTGCAGGGTCCTGAAAGCCGATGGCAACCCCACAGAAGAGCATTTGTTCTGGCGGTGCGCCAACGAATTCAGCAACGGTATCCGGTCGAGCGGCCCAAGCCTCTTGCGCACAAGTGTCCAGGCCGGCTTCGGTGGCGAGCAGCATAAAGGTCTGCAGAAACATACCCAAGTCAGACCATTGGGGTGGACCCATCTGCTTGTCCACAAAACAGAAGATCGCTGCGGGCGCGCCGAAGAAGTTGTAGTTTTCCATCAGGCGGCGGATACGTGCCCCACGATCCTCGCGGGGGATACCCAGCAGGCGGTACATGTCCTCGCCCACCTTAAAGCGCGACGAGCGATAAGGTTCGGTCAAGCCTTGGGGATAGATCTCATAAGCAGCATTCTCCGGGGCTTTGCGGCTGTCACGAAAATCCCGAAAACGCGTCATCGCGGGACCATTGACCACATAAACTCGCCAAGGTTGAACATTGCCTCCAGACGGCGCTCGAGCAGCTTTGATGAGCAATTCTTCCAGGACCTGAGACTCAACCGGCTTGTCCAAAAAAGCACGAATAGATCTACGGTGGTTGACGGCGTCAGTGACTCGCATAGGGTGATGTTCTCCATTTTTCAGGTCGTGAGTTGGTTGAATGACCTGAATGTAAGTAGGGTATTAAGTCATGCTTGGGTAAGAGTAGTCAACTGACACGGACCTGATGTTACTACTGATGTTGACGGCGGAGGTTAACGCCCGTGTCAGGCATTGTCGCGTATATCACCATCAAGGTAGACCCAGCCCTCGGCAAGATGCAGAAAACGGCTGGTTTCCTGCAGGCGATAGGCACGGCCTTGAATTTTATAGCGCGCCAGGAACTCCACATCACCCTGACTATCGCTTTTTTGCCCCCCTTGGCAGGCGATGATCTTGAGCCCCAGCCAATGTTGAGCGGGGTCAAATGTCAATGTCTTGGGGCGGGTTGAAGGATGCCAGGTCTTTAGCAGATAGTCGGCCTCACCCAGATAAAATGCCGTATAGCGCGACCGCATCAGGGTCTCGGCAGTGGGCGCCGTCGCGGTTGTGAAGATAAAGGCGCCACAGCAGTGTCTGAGTGAACGTTGGTGACCACAGGGGCAATCCTGGCTCAGTCTGAGATCGTCAGTGGGGATCGCCATATAGTCTTAAGACGCGTCGTCAGGAACCGCTGCCGCGCGATCAGCCTGCAGGGTCTGTTCGCCGACGACAGCGGCAATGCTATTGGGAATCAGGAGCGTCAAGCTGTAGTGGCTAATCTTCCAGGCGCCATCAATTCGAGTAAGCACCCCAGTACCGCGACAGCGCCCGAGTCGAGCATTGTCGAGAATTTCATCAAACCAAGCGGTCTGGCCCTGATCAGCAATGTTGATGTGGCGTTCTAGGGGCTGGTAGGTCCAGCCTTTTCCTTGCTCGAAACTGGCTCGGGCATAATCCTTGAATGCCGGCACCGTCCAGCGTTCGCTGGCATCGGTGCCCATAAAGATACCGTCTTCGCTAAAGCGATTGAAGTAATCATCAAAATCAGCCTTGGCAGCCGCTTGATGAAAACCATCCAGCAAGACGCTAATGGTGTGTTGTTGGTCGGGCGTTGGCGTAGCAGCCCGAACTTGGACCAGGTTACTGGTGCAGATGAGGAAAAATAAGAGTATCCAGCGCATATGCAAGTCCTCATGGCCCAACTCATGGGCCAATGGGGTCGGCAGACAGCACCGACCTTTGATAGTTAATAGACTTGAGTATAACGCCTCAGGCCGGATTAACGTTACGGCGCAGCATGGACTCTTGCGCAACGGTGAGAATCAGTTGTCCATCAGCCGTATAAACCTCGCCTTCGTTCATGCCGCGAGAATCTGCAGCCGCCGTGCTGCGTTGGTCGAACAAAAGCCAGTCGGCTGGGTTGCACGGGCGATGGAACCAGACAGCCTGGTCCAGTGAGGTCAATCGATGGCTCTGAAAAGGTATGCCATAGGGTAGTACCGCATTGAACATCAGGGTGCCATCCGACAGGAATGCGAGCACACACTGGCTGAGTCGAGCGTCGATGTCATTGGGGACGTTAGCTCGCATCCAGGTTTGTAGGCAGGGCACGCGACCAGCAACAAATTTTACCGGGTTGAACGACTCACTGGCCCATTCCATGTCCACCCGACCGTCAGTGGTCATGGGAAACTGAAATGGCTTGATGCCAGCAGCTTCTCGCCGCTCGATGAGGGTCGCGGCGGGCAGTACCGCCGGCATTGTCTTCTGATGCTCGTCGCCGGGTTCAAAGACCTTGAATGAGGCGCTCATGTGGAATACTGGCTTTGCTTGCTGGTAGGCGGTGACCGCGCGAGTGGCAAAACCTCGGCCGTCCCGCAGGCGATTGACCTGGTAAATAATGGGCTCTCCCGGGATGCCAGGTCGCAAAAAGTATCCATGCAGAGAATTCGCCAGCTTGTTCGGTTCGATGGTGGCTAGCGCTGCGGCCAGGGCCTGGCCCAGAAAATGGCCGCCATAGATACCAACCACGCCATAGGCTTCGGCGCTGCCGATAAAATGATCTGCTTGTTCGCCAGGTTTGAGGGTTAATACATCCACCAGGCTGGCGGTTTGGGTCGCCATATCAGTAATTCCTACGAGGTTGAACAGGGATGAGGTGCTGAGTATTTTGCTTTGCGGCACCAAACTCAAGGCGCCTGCGGTCTTATCAGCAGAGTCGATTGCGAGTTGTTAGCGGCGTTGATCCACTGCCGGTGATTGAAAGCGGGCATTGCGAACGATTTTTTGGACAAACCGCAGCTTGTTAATGGCGGGTCGAGACAGAACAAAGGGATAGAGATCGCTATAGCCACTACTTCGATTGATGCTATTCATTGCATAGGTCAGGGGCAACCATTGTTCCAATAACTCATCGAATGTGGATGCCCAATAACTGTCCAGTGGCGCAAACAACTGTTTTGACAGATTGCGGGTAATCACCACGCCCGATTCGGTGGCGGTCTCCAGGGAGTCGACGATAGTGATGAAATGTGCCCAGGACTCTGCCCAGTCCTCTAGTGGGTGGGCGCTGGCGTAGGCGCTGATATATTGCGCCTTCCAGCCCGGTTGTGGCCCCTGGCTATAGTGGCGGCTGATGGCCTTGTCGTAGTCGACCTGTTCATCGCCAAATAGTGCCCGAAACTCATTCAGGTCGGGGGAGTTAGCGATCAGCTGTTGCCAGTAGTGATGACCACTTTCATGACGGAAATGGCCAAGGACTGTGCGGTAAACCTCGTTTAGATCGAGGCGCCGACGTTCTCGCTCAGCATCGTCGGCTTCGGCGAGATTGATCGTTATGACCCCTTTTGAGTGGCCGGTAAGAACTTGTTTGCTCTCTCTAAAACTGGCGGCTGGGTCCTTCAGGAAGCGAAATCCTAGACCGCTCTTTGGATTTGTTGTTTTACTGACAACAGGCAGGCCTAGCCGAAGTAGGCTGTATAGGAGTCGGCGTTTGCCCGCTTCAAGTTTGACCCATAGGGGTATATTGGCGGTGACCGTCAGATCGGGCACCATCTCGTTGAGGCTGCAGGAACGGCAATAAGCGTTAGGGCTATCAGCAGGGACAAGCCAATTGCAAGCCTGCCAGGCTGCGGCATTCTGACAGATCCGATAACAGGCGGCCCGTGGATTGTTTGATACAGGGTACAACAATCCATCGGTTTGCCGCTGGAGTGCTACGAGGTTGTGTTCATCAGACAGGTAGCCCAAGGTGCTGCCGCAGCTCAAGCATTGGTCGTTCTCAAAATAGACGGGTTGTCCGCAGAGCTGGCAGTTAAAGGATTTCATGCTTGATGGTGAATCTGTGAAGGTCACCTATGGTAATCGCAGGACCTGGCCTGACACAAGGATCTATGGCGCCCGAGCAGGATGAAACGATGATGAAGTTCGTCTTGAAAACCAGGATCTAGTAACTGTTGGGCCTTAGTTTGCGCGGAGCTAGCCCTTTAAAGTAACCAGCTTAGCGTTGTATCGGCGATGGTGATGATGACTGCGGCAATAAAAGTGGTGCCCATATCTTCGATTTCAAAGTCCTCCAATATCTGGTCTGTCAGCCACAACAAGAAGGTGTTGATGAGAAGCAGGAACACGCCGACGGAAATGATGATAAAGGGAATGGTCAGAATTTTTAATATGGATCCCAGGGTCACATTGATCAGACCATAGATCACGGCAACCAGCAGGGCGGTGCCGTAGCCCGCGACACGGATGCCAGGCATCATGCGCGCCAGGATGAAGATCACGCCGGCCAGTAACATCAAATGGAGAATGAGTAGCATGGTAGTTATCGTCTATATAAGGGTATTGATGGATTGGATACAGGATCTATGCCAAGTATGTAAGCTATTGAAAGTAGGAGAAAAGTATAGGAAATTGAGGTGGCTGTCGAGGGCTGTTGGTGTGAATCGCCATCTACTAGGTCATTTTGACCAGCGATTGTTAGTATCAGGCCAAAATGGATGTTGGCTCGGCCCGCCGCTAAGGCGTTATCCTGCGGCGGCCGGGCAGGCATAATCCCTTTCAGAGCTCTGCCCAAAGTCGAATTCATAGTTCAGTCCATAGTCCTGTCATATCCGTGTGTGATAAAGGCTTGTCGCGGGTAAGTATTTAGCTATGATCGATCACGAATTCGTATCATTCTGGAGGAAGACCCCATGTCAGAAGTTACCCCACAGTTATCGACGGATCTGGGATTCGACCCCGATGCCTTGCGTGAAAAGTACCGAGTGGAGCGCGACAAACGCTTGCGTGCAGATGGCAGTAATCAATATCAGGAAGTCAAAGGAGACTTCTCTCGCTATATCGATGATCCCTATGTGGTCCCAGGTTTTACTCGAGAACCCCTTGAAGATGAGGTTGACGTGGTGGTGATCGGTGGTGGATTCGGTGGCTTGCTGACCGGTGCGCGTTTACGTGAAGCCGGTATCAGTGATATTCGAATGATCGAAAAGGGCGGTGATTTCGGTGGTACCTGGTACTGGAATCGCTACCCCGGTGCGGCCTGCGATGTGGAGTCCTATATCTATCTGCCCTTGTGCGAGGAGCTGGGCTTTGTGCCCAAAGAAAAATACACTCGCGCACCAGAAATACTGGCTCACAGTAAAGCCATTGGTGAAAAGTATGACCTCTACCGAAATGCCTGCTTCCAAACTGAAGTGACCGGCCTGGACTGGGATGAATCGAGTTCTCGCTGGATTGTCAGCACCAACAGAAACGATAAGATGAAGGCGCGATTTGTGTGCATGTCGAATGGCCCATTAAATCGACCTAAATTGCCTGGTATTGAAGGCATCGACCGCTTTCAGGGACATACCTTTCATACTAGCCGCTGGGACTATGCCTACACGGGTGGGCACCCAGAGGGAGATCTTACCCACCTAAAAGATAAGCGAGTCGGGATCATTGGTACCGGCGCCACGGCAGTACAGTGTGTTCCGCACTTGGCGGCGAGTTCGAAAAGTCTCACTGTGTTCCAGCGAACGCCTTCCTCCATCGATGTTAGAGCCAATACTCCAACAGATCCTGAATGGGCCGCCAACTTGAAGCCCGGTTGGCAGAAGGAGCGCATGGACAATTTTAATGTCCTGGTGTCCGGTGGTTTTCAGGACGAAGATTTGGTGAACGATGGTTGGACCGAAATTATTCGTAATCTCGCCTCTATGGTCAACTTCAAGTCTGATGTGCCGTTAGACTTGGCGGTGCTCGCAGAGAAAATGGAGATCGCGGATTTCCAGAAAATGGAGCAAATCAGAAAGCGGGCAGAGACGATTGTCGCTGACCCAGAAGTCGCAGAGTCGCTGAAGCCCTATTATCGACAATTCTGTAAACGGCCATGTTTCAACGATGAGTATCTCGACAGTTTTAATTTGCCGAATGTCGAGCTGGTTGATACCCGTGGTCAAGGTGTCGATCGCATCACTGAAAAAGGCGTGGTTGCTAACGGCATTGAGTATGAACTTGATTGCCTGATCTTTGCGACGGGATTTGAGGTGGGTACCGACTATACTCGCCGCTCCGGCTATGATTTGAGGGGTCGCGGCGGTCTGAGTTTAAAAGACAAATGGGCTGAAGGCATTTCCACTCTGCACGGTATGCATTCGCGAGGGTTTCCCAACTGCTTTATTATCAGTAATGCCCAATCGGGATTCACCGTTAACTTCCCGCATGCAATGAATGAGCAAGCCATGCATATTGCTTACATCATGAGTCATTGCCTGAAATCTAACGTTCAAACCGTTGAGGCATCAGCTGAGGCTGAAGAGAATTGGGTGGCGGAAATTATCAACCATTCGCGATTTAATCAAAGCTATCAGGAGTCCTGTACGCCTGGCTATTATAACAATGAGGGTAAGCCGAACCCGCTGACGATTCGCAATGGCAGTTATGGTTCAGGGCCGGTTAAATTCTTTGAAAAACTGACCGCATGGAGAGAAGAAGGCACCATGGACGGGCTGGAGTTCAATGGTCCGCCGCGGTCTGGTTAACCGTCAGGTGGTCTTTTGAAAGCGTGTCGACCTCAAAGGCCGATACGCTTTTCATCTGGCCAATAGGGCTGTTGTTGCCAGGCAAGTTGCCAGGCAAGTTACTTGTCTAGTTGAGCCATTTTGTTGATGAGCTCTTCGATACGTGTGCTGTAACCCCACTCATTATCATACCAGCTAACAACTTTAACTAGTCGCTGACCGATAACTTGAGTCAGGCCGGCGTCGAAGATGCTGGAGTGCGCATTACCAACGACGTCGCTTGAGACGATGGGGTCCTGACAATATTCGAGAATGCCAAACAAGGGACCCAGAGCTGCGCGTTGCATCGCCGCGTTGATCATCTCGACAGTCACGTCACAATTCAATTCAACGGTTAGATCTACCACGCTGCCATCGGCGACTGGCACCCGCATGGCGATGCCATCGAGTTTGCCCGCAAGGTTTGGTAATACTATACCGATGGCTTTGGCAGCCCCCGTAGAAGTGGGCACAATATTGGTCGCGGCATTTCGTGATCGGCGCAGATCGCCCGCATGGGGCGCGTCAATCAGGCGTTGGTCAGAGGTGTAAGCATGCACGGTGGTCATCAGACCGTATTTGATGCCGAAATGTTCGTCTAGTATCTTGGCAATGGGCGCGGCACAGTTGGTGGTGCAGCTGGCATTGCTAATGATGGTTGAGCTCTTCTGCAGAACATGATCATTGACGCCCATGACCAGGGTCTCAGCTAAGGGTTCTTTGGTCGGCACCGTCACGATTACTCGTTTCGCGCCTGCGTCCAGGTGCTGTTGCAGTTGCGCGAGCTTGCGAAATTTGCCACTGCTCTCGATGACAAAATCGATATCCATGGCCGCCCAGGGTAGCTTCGAGGGGTCTTTTTCACACAGTACCTTGAACGGATCGCCGTCAATCTCCATGACGTCATCGTTGAGCTTAACCTGGCCCGGATACTTGCCGTGAATGCTGTCGTACTTGAAGGCGTAGGCCAGCTGTTCAGGTGTGGCAATATCGTTGATTGCCACTACATCATAATGGTTGCGTAATTTTGCGATTCGAGTCACGCAGCGACCGATACGGCCAAAGCCGTTGATGGCGATTCGAGGCTTGGACATAAGGCGAGCTCCTGGTTCGGCAAATGAATGGTTTTGAGCAGAGATAAGCGCCTGAATCTTAACCTGCAAAGATTCAGTGGCGCTTGATGTGCGTCGTCTCTAGTCATCATTCATTGGCCGAGG
>DGOD01000215.1 GCA_002389265.1 Gammaproteobacteria bacterium UBA4475 | reverse complement strand
CCCTTCTATCAATTGACTTGACGTGCCCTTTTGGTGCGCATGATACTGAGTAACCACCGGATTGTCGCCTGGTCAGCCCGCCTAATCGGTGATTTGACCTGCTCCGCAGCCAATTTACCCTATTGAGGCCGCTAAAAATGCCTATCAAGCTCCAACAACAGGAAAACCTCGCCGGCGCTGCCAGCCAAGCGGCCCAAGGGTTTGGCCGCATCAGCAAAACACCGCCGCCAGCCTTCGACCCACAGAACGAACAACACGCGGCCTGTACTTATTTCGCCGAGAATGGGTTCGTGGTCTTAAAAAACTGCTTGAACACCGCCGACTTGCGCTTTCTCAACGGGTTTTTCAACCAGACCCAACAAACAAAACCAGATGCTTGGGGATTAGGCGAAAGGCGTAAACCTCACCATCGCAATCAGGGTTTAATTTTCTCGCAGCCATTACTGGATCATCCAGAGCTCGACCGTTTCACTCGCCATCCAGGTGCATACCCTGTGGTATCAAGCTTGCTCGGTGGCGAGCAACACGTGCGTTTCAGTGAATTCAACTTTCGAGAGACCCCCATGAACGCCGGCGTCGGCACCATGAACTTCCATCATGACGAGGCCCTCGCAGACCGCTTGGTGCGCCGCCCCTATATGCCTTGCGACTGGTTATGCGCCATCCACTATCTAACGGACGTGGAACCCGGTACACCGTCTTTTTGTGTCGTGCCGCGCAGCAACCGGTTTGAAACCCTTAATGAAGCCTTTGAGAGACTTGGCGAAGACTATGCAGAAGTTCCGCTGTATGGCGTCTCTGGCACCTGTATCTTGTATGACACTGCGACCTTCCATACCCGCCTGGATGGTGATGGCATCAGGTCACGTCGAACCTGGCACCAGTATTATGCGCGAGGAGGCTGGCTACCCAGCGCTCTGCCCACGACTAATAAGTATATCCGGGCACCCTCGCCCCCTCTGACCGATTGGAATCTCTTTCCAGAGCGATTGGCACTGCACCCAGACGCCGCGACCCGCCGGTTTTTTTCTCACTGGAACACTGCCCAAGGCGAGTGGGTCGCCTCAGGCTTTGACCCGAAGCTACGCAAGTCCATGCCCCGGGGTGAACAATAGCCGGATTGATAAGGACCGACGGCGCTGCTACGAATACAGCAGCGGTTCGCTATACAGGAAACAGGTCGCGCAGCTCAATCGTATCTTGTCGATCGGGTCCCGTTGAAATCATGTCGATAGGGATACCGCAGACGTCTTCAATCCGATTCAAATAGGCTCGAGCATTGGCCGGCAAATCCGCAATCTGTTGCACACCGACACTGCTTTCCTGCCAACCAGGCAAAACCTCATACACAGGCTTGGGATTGAGGGGATCAGTCTCATCATAGCTAGTGCACAATGAAACAGTGTCCAGACCATCGAGTACATCCAGCTTGGTGATGCACAGGCCGGACAGGCTATTCACCTGAATCGCCCGCTTCAACGCGCAGGCATCAAACCAGCCGCAACGGCGCGGCCGACCGGTCGTCGATCCGAACTCATTACCGCGCTTCCCCAACTGGGCACCCACCGCATCAAACAGCTCAGTGGGAAAAGGCCCTGAGCCCACTCGTGTCGTGTAAGCCTTGGTAATGCCGAGGATGTAGTCCAGATCCAGAGGGCCCACACCACAACCACTGCTGATCGTACCGGCAGTGGTATTTGATGAGGTTACAAATGGGTAAGTACCCTGATCGATATCCAGCAAGGCACCTTGGGCACCCTCGAACAAGATGTTAGCGTTATCGCTCTGCAGCTGCCCGAGCCGAGTAACGACATCACCCACCATGGGACGCAGTTCTTCTGCCCATGCCAATGACGCATCCAAGGTTTCTTCAAGACTGACTGTCTTGGTATTGAAATAGTTTTTCAGGACGAAATTATGATAATCCAAGAGCTCTGTGAGCGACGCCTTGAACTGCTCCGGCTGATACAAGTCACTGATCCGCAAGCCTCGCCGGGCCACCTTATCTTCATAGGCAGGGCCGATGCCACGACCTGTGGTGCCGATTTTCTGATTACCGCGAGCAGCCTCACGGACCTGATCCAGGGCAATATGATGCGGCAGAATCAACGGGCAGCCCTGACTCACCATGAGTCGATCGCGAACATTAACACCGGCGTCTTCCAGCATTCTGACTTCTTCGAAAAACGCTGGAATCGAAAACACGACACCATTACCAATCAGGCACTGGACCTGGGGATGCAGTATCCCCGAGGGAATCAGATGCAGGATTGTCTTATTGCCGTTCACTACCAGCGAATGACCCGCATTGTGACCACCCTGAAATCTGGCGACAGCGGCAGCGCGCACAGTCAGCAGATCAACTACCTTGCCTTTGCCTTCGTCACCCCATTGAGTGCCTATGATTACAACATTACTACCCATTGCGCATTACTCTGTCGATCTTGCTAGTGAATTTTAGTGAGCTGCCACTCACCATCATATTGGTTCAAACTAAAATCGTGAGGCACTGTCTCTTTGCCAGATTCAAGCACAATATAGCCTGCTGTGCGTAGCTCACGAATCTTCTCCCAACGGGGCAGGTCGTCAATCCCCGCGCCGGGCTCTGCGATTACAACTGGGCGCTTGGCCTCTGTGATCGTCGAAAATTTTGCCAGGGTCTTCACGTCTACATCGAATCCGGTAGCGCCGCGGTCACGACCAAAGACACTGCCGATGCTATCGTAGCGACCACCTTGCGCAACTCGACGCCGAGCCTCACCCAGATAGGCCGCAAAAACGATGCCCGTATGGTAGTTGTAACCACGGAGTTCGCTCAAGTCATAATAAATTTGAATGCCGCTAAATCGAGATTCAATACCTTGAGCCACTTCGCCGAGACTCGCCAACCGCTGCATAATCTGTGGATAACCACCGAACACGCCCTCGGCTCGCGCAAGCACCTCGGCGTTACCGCAAAGACCCGGTAATTCGAGCATGATTCGCTTGTGGTCTGCATCCAAATCTAGCGCCTGGACGCAAGTTTCAAGCTCGACCATCGCCTTTTTTTGAATCAGCGCAAAGAGCTTCTCTTCCGTCTCAGATGGAATCTCGAGCTGCTGTACCAGCAGTCTGAAAATACCCACATCACCTAATTCGATCACCACCGACGGCATCCCTAGGCTATGGAGGGACTCAACCATGAGGCTCACAATCTCGAGATCAGCTTGGCTACTCGAGTCACCGAATAACTCGGCACCCACATGCAAAGGCGCTCGCGAGGCGAGCATATTATTCGCCTGCGCATGCAATACGGTACCGGCGTAACAAAATCGCGCGACCCCTTTTTTGTTCTGACTGTGAGCATCAATGCGAGCAACTTGGGGTGTAATATCCGCGCGAATACCCATCATTCGACCAGACATCTGATCCGTGATTTTGAAGGTCTTGAGATCCAAATCACGACCTGTACCGGTGAGCAATGATTCGAGAAATTCAACCATAGGCGGAATCACATAGTCATAACCCCAGACGGCAAAGATATCGAGCAGCCGGCGCCGAACACGCTCAAGGTTCAAAGCCTCCGGCGGCAACACCTCGTCGATGCCGTCAGGTAGCAACCAACGGTCACTGGTATTCATCTATCACCTCTACCAAAAATAGCTAATTGATCAGATACAACAGCGTCGTACCAATCAACATACTGCCCAAACCCATCAAGCGCATAGATCGATCATCAATGGTCGCCAGCATGGCAACCAGCTCTTTCCAGCGCCTCGGGTAAAGAAACGGGATGACGCCTTCGATCACCAGCACCAAACACACCGCCACACCAAGGTCATACCACATATCAGGTCACCTTATCATCGGCATATGAACTCGTCGCCACTGAACGTTCAAAAAAAAACCGGGAATCACTTCCCGGTTACTGATGCTTTTGGTACCTAAGCTTAGTTTTTACTTTTCTTCAAATACTTGAAGAACTCGCTGTTCGGATCAACAACCAATATGTCGCCCTTGTTCGCAAAGGTACGCTGATAAGCCGCCATGCTCCGGTAAAATTTATAAAATTCCAGGTCACGACTGAAGGCATCCGCATATAACGCAGCAGAGCCCGCATCTCCGTCGCCGCGGATGGATTCGGCATCTGCATAAGCTTCCGCCAGTATGACTTCGCGCTGTTTGCTCGCGTCAGCACGAATACCCGCCGCCAGTTCCTGGCCCTGGGCTCTGTGTTCACGGGCCTCAATATCACGCTCGGTATTCATTCGCGCATAGACCGACTGGCTGACCTCGGGCGGTAAATCAATCCGCTTAACCCTGACGTCAACAACCTCGACACCCAATTCCTCTCTTGCCACTGAGTCAAGACGTTCGGTCAGCACATTCATCAGTTCATCGCGCTCGCCCGACACTACCTCGTGCAAACTTCGCTTACTGATTTCGTTCCGCAAACCATTATTGATTCGTTGGCGAAGCAGCGCCTCTGCGCGTCTTTCGTCGCCTGATGTCGCGGTGTAAAAACGTTGTGCGTCATTCACCTTGAATTTAGCAAAGGAATCAACAATCACGGCCTTCTTTTCCAGCGTCAGGAATCTCTCCGGATTCGCGTCGAGGGTAAGTACCCGACCGTCAAACTTTCTGACTTCATTGATAAACGGCTTTTTCAGATGCAAGCCTGGCTCAATGTCGGCTCTCACAACACGGCCGAACTCAAGCAGGACAGCGCGCTCTAATTCACTGACAATAAATACAGAATTGACACCAAGCAGACCCGCCACGGCGACAATAAAGGCTAAAACCATAACTTTAATCGGCATTATCGATCCCTCCTACTGCTGGGTCGGCGCGAAGTGTCAACGCGTCCGACGGGATTGCTGACGGTTTCACCCGTCAGACTAGCACCTGTGTCGCTGCTGCTGCGTCGTTCCATGATCTTATCCAATGGCAGATAAAGCATGTTGTTACCGCCCTCCACATCAACCATGACCTTGGTACTATTCGACATCACAGACTCGATCGTATCGAGATAGATGCGCTCTCGAGTCACTTCAGGTGCTATCTTGTATTCGGCATAGAGTTTGTTAAAGCGCTCCGCCTCACCACGAGCCTGCGCAATCACTCGCTCCTTATAGCCTAGGGATTCTTCAATCAAACGCTGTGCTTCACCCCGCGCTTCCGGGATAACCTGATTAGAGAAGGCACTGGCTTCATTCCGCACTCGAACTTCATCCTCACGGGCTTTAATCACGTCATCGAAGGCGGCTCTCACAGCATCCGGCGGCGCGGTTTCGTCGATATTCACCTGTGTCACTTCAATCCCGGTCCTATATCGGTTCATATAGTCCTGGATTCGAACCTTCACTCGGTCACCCAATTCTGCCCGGCCTTCAGTAAGAACCTGGTTCATCAACGAGCTACCCACTTCATGGCGCAAAGCGCTTTCCGTTGCCTGATACAGGCTCTCGTCGGGATCACGGACCCGCAACAGGTATTCCGACACATCACTCACCACATACTGCACGGACATCTTCACAATCACGATGTTCTCGTCTTCCGTCAGCATCTCTGAATCGTGGGGTCTGGATCTCACCCGCGTCACATTAGTTGACAACACTTTGTCAATCAGCGGCGGATTCCAATGCAATCCGGGACGTAGTACCTCGTCTTGGACTTTACCAAACCGCAGAACAACGCCACTTTCTTGCTGGTCAATGGTGTAGATACCCGCGAAACCCCAGACTGCGAGCAAAACCAGCAGCACCAAAGCAAAAATATTCTTGCTGAACGCGGGTGCACTGCCACCACCACTGCCAGCACCGCCGCCTTTTTTGCCACCAAACATCTCACTGAGATTGTTTTGTAACTTCCTAAAGGCTTCGTCAAGGTCCGGTGGACCTTGATCATCCCGCTTGCCCCAGGGATCTTTATCTCCCTGATTACCGCCACCAGGCTCATTCCAGGCCATAAAATCTCTCCGTTGATATTTCCCATCTGGGAAAACAATGCATTTTCACACTATTAGACACAATAATCATGTGCCGATTTGACTTAAATGTCTTCCGTCCCCGTGATTGCCAGCAAAGTCGCAGGACTCAGTAGACGCTTACCCAGACGCTCTAGACTATGCCGCTCTATCCGTAACTGCAAATTCATGGTTCCATCCGCCAGGGTTGCCTCTTTCAGAACCGCACCCAACGCGAATAACTCGGCGCGCAATTGCCCTTCATGTGGCTCCAGGTGCACAGTAGTCTCGATCACCTGTTGTCCCAGCAGCTCACTGATGGCGCCCACTAGTATATCAACGCCTGCGCCACTGAGACTGGAAACCCAGACTCTCACTGGCAACCCATCGGCGCCACGATCGACTCTCGGCGCTTCATCAAGCAAATCAATCTTGTTATATACGAGCAACTGCGGCACCGCGTCGGCATCGATCTCTTTCAGGACCCCATTGACCTCATGCATCTGATGATCTTTCTCGGCCGAGACCGCATCCACCACGTGTAGCAGCAGGTCAGCCTGCTCGACCTCTTCTAATGTCGCGCGAAAGGCTTTGACGAGCCCATGGGGCAAGCTGCGAATAAATCCGACGGTATCTGTCAATATCGCCTTGCCGATGACTGGCAAATCGAGCTGTCGTAATGTCGGGTCAAGGGTCGCAAACAATTGATCGGCCGCATGCACATGGGCATCGCAAAGTCGATTGAACAAGGTTGACTTACCCGCGTTGGTATAGCCCACCAAGGATACCGAGCGGATATCGGCCCGAACCCGGGAACGCCGATTTTGCGTGCGCTGCTTGCGAACTTTATCGAGTTGCTGATTGATATGTTTGACTCGCGCCCGCAGAATTCGCTGGTCTGACTCGAGCTGAGTTTCGCCCGTTCCAGTAATACCCATTGAGCTTCCCTGGCCACGCCCGGAGCCACCACGCTGGCGATCCAGGTGAGTCCAGCCACGCACCAGTCGCGTCGACATATGCTGTAATTGCGCCAGCTCAACTTGCAACTGGCCTTCATAGGTTCTGGCACGCTGTCCAAAAATATCGAGAATCAAACCGGTCCGACCAATCACCCGACACTCTAGCGCAGCTTCGATATTGCGCTCTTGAGTTGGACTCAGATCTTGGTCAAAAATGACCAACTCTGCCTCGCTGGCTTCTGCCAGATCTCGCAGCTCTTGTAACTTTCCCGACCCCACATAGGTTTTTGGATGTGCGCTGCGGCGTTTAACATGAATACAGGCTGCCGGCACAAGTCCAGCAGACAACACCAGTTCGGTAAACTCCGCCGCTGACGAGTCTGCTTCGACCAGATGCACAAGCAGTGCCTGGGTACCCGCTTCGGGTCTTTCAAACCACAAATTTATTACTTCCGCGCAATCGCTAAGTCTCTGAGTCGTCTGGCTCTTCGTCACCGGCGATGGCCGGCATATCTACATTACGCGCTGGCACTACCGTAGAAATCGCTGATTTATAAATCATTTGGCTGACCGTGCTGCGCAACAGGATGACAAATTGGTCAAAAGCTTCAATCTGGCCCTGCAGCTTTATCCCACTGACCAGATAGATCGATACTGGCACGCGGTCTTTTCTAAGCGCATTCAAGAAAGGGTCTTGTAAAGATTGCCCTTTTGACAT
>DGOD01000322.1 GCA_002389265.1 Gammaproteobacteria bacterium UBA4475 | reverse complement strand
CGACCGCCGGCGGCGCCTATCAGGTAGCACTGTCAGACTATGTGGTGTTGGTTCGCGGCCAGACTCATCTCTTTCTGGCCGGGCCGCCACTTTTGAAAGCTGCGACTGGAGAGGAGGCTGAACATGAAGTCTTAGGTGGTGCCGAAATGCACGCGGCAATCTCGCAAACCGGAGAGTACCTCGCAGAAAATGATGCCGATGGTATTCGAGTTGCCAGGGACATCGTTGCGCAATTTCCCCCAGCAGCAGGTCCGCAGTTGACACCGGATAAGGCCGTGGTGGCGCCTCTGTATTCGGCGCTAGAGTTGCGCGGTATCGTCTCTGAAGACAAGCGCATCCCTTATGATATGCGTGAAGTCATTGCTCGAGTTTTCGATGGCTCTGAGTTTTTCGAATTTGAGCCTGCCAACGATCAGCATACAGTGTGTGGTCATGCGCACATCGGCGGTTGGCGTTGCGGTATTATGACTAACAACGGGCCTATCACGCCACAAGGAGCGAAGAAAGCCAGCCAGTTTTTGCAACTCTGCGACCAAACCAACACACCGATGATCTTTCTGCAAAACACCACCGGTTTTCTCGTCGGTGTGGAAGCCGAACAGGCGGGGCAGGTTAAGCACGGGTCAAAAATGATTCAAGCGGTGGCAAATTTTCGACCGACCAAAATCACGATTATCGTGGGTAATGCTTATGGCGCAGGTAATTACGCCATGTGCTCGAAGTCCCTGAAGCCGGAGTTTGTGTTTTCATGGCCGACGGCCCGCCAGGCCGTAATGGGTGGTGCGCAAGCTGCTGGTGTGATGCGGGTGGTTGCCGAAGATCGGGCACGGGCCACAGGTCAAGAGATTCCCGAAGCGCAACGTCAGGCGATGGCTGAAGGCGCCGAAAAATTAATCGCCAGTATGGAGCAGTCGTCTGAGTCGATGTTCTGCTCCAGCAGAATGATGGATGACGGTATTATCGACCCGGCGGATACTCGCCAGGTGCTTATCTTTACCCTTGAAACCTGTCTTGAAACGACACTCAGGGGCACCCAGCCGAATACCTTCGGTGTCGCTAGATTTTAAAAAAGAGGACAGTAATACATGAATGTGAATGAGCAAGCGCTTGAGGCGTTCAGGCAGGAAGTGTCGACCTGGTTGGAAGAAAACAATCCGGGTGATCCAGGGTTTTTACTGCCTGAATCCTTTATGGAGGTAGGTACTGATGCGCAGTTTGAGTATCTGCGGGCGTGGCAGCGTAAGGTTTATGATGCCGGCTACCTGGGCATGTCGTGGCCCAAAGAATATGGCGGTGGCGGCAAACCACAGGTGTTTCAAGATATCGTGACGCAGGAAATGGCCCGTCAGCGCGTGCCGTTTATGACCAACACCATTGGGCTTAATTGGGCTGGACCCTTGATCCTGGAACGGGGCACGGAGGAAGCTAAACAGAAATATATCAGAGGTATCCTGAATGCCGATGACATCTGGTGCCAGGGATTTTCTGAGCCGGATCATGGCTCGGACCTTGGCAGCGCTCAGGTGAAAGCAGTACGCGATGGTGACGAGTATGTGATTAACGGGTCGAAGATCTGGACCAGTTTGGGTAGCTATGCAAAATACATGATCTTGCTGGCGCGAACCGACACGGGTGGCCCAAACAAATATGCCGGTTTGAGTTTCTTTCTGGCGCCAATGCATGTGGAGGGTATCACGCCTCAGCCGATCAAGAAGCTGACCGGCGAGTTTGGCTTTTGCCAGACGTTTTTTCATGACGCCCGCATTCCTGCCAATTGTATTATGGGGCAAGAAGGTGAGGGCTGGCAGGTGGCGATGGCCACCCTGATGTTTGAGCGTGGCAATGTTGGCGGCCAGGCCGGTGGGATATCGATGATGGACTTGAACGTTAATGACGTTCTGGAATTGGCCCGGCGTTCAACCCGCAATGGTCGGCCCGTTCTGGAGGATCCATTGATTAGAGACCAGATGGTGCAATTTTTGATTGAGGCCAAGAGCAATAGCTTGATGAGTGCTAAGGGTCGAATTCCCGCATTGAATTCTGAACGTCCCGGTGCGATAGCCATGTCCGGTAAGCTTCGCGGCACCGAGCTCAAGCGCCGCTTCTGTCAATTTGCCTTGTCTTTGCAGGGCGCAAATGGCGGACGTTTTATCGCGCCCGCCGCAGTCGACGGCGGCAAGTGGCAGCGAATCTATTTTAATTCGTTTTCGGCCACCATTGGCGGTGGCACCACGCAGGTTCAATACAACATTATGGGCGAGCGTGTGCTCGGCTTGCCAAAGAGCTAGGGGGCGGTATGAGTCAACCAATCGAATTTACGGAAGAACAAAGGATGCTGCTCGATACTGCCATGGACTTCTGTGGCAAGCACTCTCCGGTGAGCCTGGTGAGGGCGCGGCTGGGCGACGAGCAAACCATTCCCGCCGCGGTCTGGCAGGAAATTGTTGATCTTGGCTGGTCTGCGATTACCATACCCGAGGTCCACGGTGGTCTGGGGCTGGGTCTGAGTGAGTTGGTGCCGGTGGTGGAATCCATGGGTCGGCACCTGATGGCCACGCCGTTAGTCTGGTCTGCGGCAGTGGTCCAGACATTACTTTTAGCCGGCAGTGATGAACAAAAGAATACCTGGCTGCCGAAGCTCGCGACCGGTGCTGTCGCGACCATGGGTTTGGTAGAGCTCGATGGCAGTTGGCTGCTGGATGAGCCGACTTGCACCGCCGAAGAACAGGCTGGCAAGCTCGTTCTGACGGGCACCAAATGCTTTGTTCAGGATGCGACGTTGGCAGATATGATCATCGTCTCAGTGCTATTAGCAGGCCAGCCCCGTCTGGTGTTGTTAGACAAAGCCCAGATTCCTGTGGCCGCCCTCACCCAGGAAGTGGTGATTGATGAGACTCGCCGTAGTTTTCAGCTCGATTTGGATGGCATCAGTGTCGGTCTGGAGAGTCTGCTACCGCAGACCTGTTTCGCCGAGATCGAGCAGGTTTTGATGCTGTTACTCAGTGCCGAAATGGTGGGTGGTCATGCCAACACCTTGAACCTGGTGATTGACTATCTAAAAACCCGTAAGCAATTTGATAAGTATATCGGTAGCTATCAGGCTCTGAAGCACCCGACGGTGGATATTCTGATCGGCCTGGAGGCCAGTCGTTCCCATGTCTATCATGGGGCAACGGTGTTTGATCAGGCCGACAGCAG
>DGOD01000200.1 GCA_002389265.1 Gammaproteobacteria bacterium UBA4475 | reverse complement strand
TAGTTCAAACAATACTTCCTAATGTTTTTTGTTGTAAAAGATTGTGCTCGAAGATTAAAGCCGGCACCAAATAGCGCTTTTCCAGCTCGGCTAACGCCGATATTTACCGTGCAAAACTCCCCGGGTTTAGGCAAAAGCCAATGGTATTGCGTATCCATTGGCATAAATGGCGAAACATGGAATTGTTTTTGTGAAGTCATGCCACTATTAAGTGAGACGACATAAACGTGTCGATCATTCCACGGCGTGTTATGAACTTCCACGACAACATGGCACAGTTCTTCGTCTTCATAGCAATAAAAAATAGTAATTGGATTCATGAGCAGACCGAAGGACCGCCAATTGGCAAGCAAACAAATTTTCCCCGAAAACGCGACACCGGCACTCTGTTCTATTTGATGAACCACCTCTTCTCGAAGGGTTCGGTGAGAGGGCAGATAGTCTTGCCGATAAAAACTTACCCAATTGAAACCTTCATGTGATAACAATTTCGAGCGCTGACAAAGCTCGGGAATCAAATCTAAATCACAATAAAAATTCGCGATACGATATTCAAACTGATGTGCTTTCGGTGCATTACGGGCGTGATTTAATAGCCCTTCATAGATCGCCGCATCAATCATACTTGGCCGCCAGTTCGCTCACCACGCGCAGCGCACTGACCACGCCATCCTCGTGAAAACCATAACGCCAGTATGCGCCGCAATAATGCGTACGATTGATACCGGAAATTTCCGAGTGACGTTGCTGCGCAGCCAACATTGCGACATCAAAAACCGGGTGTTCATACTGCAGACGCTTGAGTACGAGATTTGCGTCAACGTTGCCCGTATCATTAAGTGTCACGAGAACCGGTTGAGAAGACTCAAAATTTTGCAGTCTGTTCATGTAGTAAGTCAGACTGGCCTTATTCGAATCGGCCTGGGCATGGTAGTTCCAGCTTGCCCAGGCAGCCAAGCGGCGCGGCATGACAGTCGCATCCTGGTGCAGCAACACCTCATTTTTAGAATAGCGAATTGCGCCAAGCACCTCGCGCTCTGCAGTTGATGCATCAGCCAATATCGCTAATGCCTGAGGCGAGTGACAGGCTATGACAACCTCATCAAACATTTCAGCCTGCGGTCCCGCAGTTACCAAAACTCCATGAGAACTGCGTGCTATCGAAGTCACTGTACTTGCGAGACGAACATGGCCTAAACGATGGCCCATAGCGTTTACGTATTGATTTGACCCACCTTTGACCACATACCATTGCGGTCGATTTTTGACGTCCAACAATCCGTGATGGTTAAAGAACTGACACAACATTCCCATTGGGAACGCGAGTATTTCATCATCACCAGTGGACCAAATAGCCGCCGCCATCGGCACCAAGTAATCTGAAATGAAAGCCTCACCAAAGCGTTCCCGCCGACAAAATTGGATAAGGGTTTCTGTACTGTCGGCGTCTAACTGGCGGGCAGCTGCATTAAATTTCAAAATGTCCCGAAGCATCTGCCAAAATTTAGGTCGGAACAAATTAGACTTCTGCGCAAACAAGGTCTTAAGACTATGGCCATTATATTCCAAGTTTTTGCGCTTGAGGCTGAAGCTCATTTCAGTCGGCTCGCCATCACAGCCAAGCTCTTTGAGCAAAGCCATGAACTGTGGGTAAGTTCGGTCGTTATAAACAATAAACCCGCTATCTACCGCTCGTTTTTGACCATCTATTTCAAGCTGGTGAGTGTGCACGTGCCCACCCAAATAATCGTCTTTTTCAAACAAGGTAACATCGAATTTATCCGCCAGACGATAGGCTGCTGTCAGACCTGACACACCTGCGCCTACAACAGCGATCCTCTTCATCTATAACAAACCTCGATCGACGCAATCTTGTTATTTGAGCTTCACTCTGAGGTCATGACCGCTATTATTTTGGCCACTACCTTAGCTCAGGGTCTACTATTCTGAACCCCACCATAACCTTAACAACAAAGGAGATTCAACCTTACACGCGATTTTACACGCGATTTTTTGCCATCAACATCAAATCAAATAACGCAAAAATATCGTCGACAGCGACGCTCAGGAATCGAATCGAATAATGTCCCAATTTGGACTAAAAGATATGATTTTTTTGATATTTTGAGACGCTTCGATACTCTAAACGGAAACCCATTATCGACATCAATATAGCTTCGATAATCCATCTACAGCAGCGCTTAAAGCTTCGGCAGATTACCCAACCGACTATCGGCTTCCTATCACTACAACCCAGAACCGGCATTATCAATACTTAGGTCAGGATCGCTACTTCAGCCACCATGCTCGGCCTTCCACTGCATTGCCATTAACACCCGCCGCTCGACAGATGGGTGGGTATAAAACAAAAACTCCTGCAGGGGGTGAGGCCTTGGATCACGATACTCTGCTGTCTTCACCAGCGCCCCGGCCATGGCATCAGGCAGCCTCACCGCTTCCAGAGAATAGCGATCTGCTGCTAGCTCGTTAGCACGAATCAGACTGTTGGTAATTGGCTCTCCCAGAAAACCGAGCAGCGAGATGATGAACATCAGCACCGGCAATCCAACAGCACTATCAAGCGGTGCTTTCAACCCAAACAGGCGCGCGAACAATCCAAATGACCGCGCGCTGATAAAGAAAAACAGAATCGACAACAGCGCATACAAGCCCACGATGTACCAGATATGTCCCAAGACATAATGACCCACTTCATGTGCCGTGACCGCTTTAACCTCGTCCAGCGTGGCGCTGCTTAAGGCAACATCGGAGATCGCGATTCTCGCTGATGAGCCGATGCCGGAAACATTGGCGGTGAAGTTATTTGATTGGCGAGACCCATCATAGGTGAAAATACGATCGACAGGGATTTGCGCACGAGTTGCCAATTTGCGCAATTCGTTTTGCACCTGGCCCGCCGGCACGGGCTGATACTGGTTAAATAATGGCTCAATCAGAATGGGTGAAATCAGTAACAGGATCGACAAAGCTAGCGCCGTCATCATCCCGGACCAAACCCACCAGCGTTGGCCTACTCGGCGTATCAGCTCATAAAGCATCAGAAAAAACAGCCCGCCCAGCACGGCGAAGATAGCCGTGCTGAGCAGCGTCTGACTAAGAAAGTCACCGAGTAGCTGACTGGTACGATTGTAAGACGTCTCTCGCCACCAGCCCGCATATATTGCCAGCGGCATGGTCACAATAGACGTCACGAGGAAGTAGCTGCTACAGAGGAGAAATACTCTCAAGGCACGTAGTTTCGATGCGAGTAGTTGATTGAGTCGTCCCAAAATATCCAGACGAACAAACAACCAGCAATTGAGCCAAGCAACCAATAAACTTACCAACAACAACCAGTGATTGCCCTGCGTATAGGCGGCTGCCTGCGCCAGCGCATCAACACCAAGACTATCAATATAGACCGCCGTGGCAGTCTGAGGATCAACTGACGTCAACATTCAAGCATCCCTTTCAGCTTGCTCATTACATCTTGGCCTACTGAATACTATCGTTAGTCAAACAACTGACTCGCGATCATCAGGGTTCCCGCCAGCGCCACAGCAAACGCGGCAGGACGAATCCAAGGCAAGCCAGCCATGTATATAACAGCATGTGCAAGGCGCGCACCGAAAAATAGTTGAGCACCCAAAACGGTGGTTTCATTGGACACGCCTGTGGCATGAGCAACCAGCACAATCGGGGCAAACAACAGTAGATTTTCAATCATATTTGCTCGCAGGCGAGTCACTCTCGCATGCACGACGCCGGGGTCCGGCAAGCCATCTCGAGGCCCGGCCTGAGCAGCCAATCCATTCGAAAGTACGCCAAGCGCACCCTGCACCAACAAGATCACTAACAGCAGGCCTACACTGAAGACCAACATCGTCAATTCTACAGTCATTACATCTACCTCTTATTATTAATTATTATATTAACGTCACATCGAAACAACCTTAACCATAACCTAGAGTGGTTGCCATAGCTGCCCGTGGCTATAGTCGCCGACCTGCAGTGATGGCGCGAATGGCTTTAAACTCAGAACCCGACCGCCACTGCGGCCAACGGCGAGAATTCCCCAGGTCTTCAATGATCAGCTGATATAGCGCAATATCCTGAGCAGCACCGCGCAGGTCCCAGGCGGGACTCCAAACATCACAGGTCTGATGGTAACAATGACCAATATAGTCCTTGATCCACTGATCACCGGCTGCACGTCCGCCATCAATCAGGTCTGCACCGCCGGCAATACCCATCAACAACAGTACCGGCACACCCTGGCGCGCCATTGAAAAGTGGTCAGCTCGAAAAAACAAACCATTCTCTGGCAGACTCTCAGGGGTCAGCACTCGCCCTTGGGCTGCTGCGGCTCGCCGCAGGTCATCCTCCAAATCACTCTGGCCTTCGCCGATCAGAATCACATCTCGCGCTAGACCCGCGGTTTGGAGTATATCCAGAGTGAAATTCGCGACCGTGGTCGCCATTGGGTAGATTGGATTTGCGGCATAGGCAGCAGAACCCAGCAACCCGCTCTCTTCTGCGGTCCACACGGCGAACACGACACTGCGGGCCATGGGTGCCGACGACTTGAAGACACGGGCCAACTCAACAACCCCCGCGGTACCAAGCGCGTCATCGTTGGCGCCGGGACGAACCGTGCGTCCCATCGCGTCGGGCTCACCCTGACCGTAGGCATCCCAGTGGGAAGACACCATGATGGTCTCCTCAGGATGAGTCGTGCCTGGGAGCAAGGCCAACAGGTTCTGACTTTCGATTCGCTCAACATTCACTTTCAGGTCGGCGCTAAAGCTGACATGCTGCAATTCAAATGCCCGAAATTTCGGGCTTCGTGCCAGCCGGCGCTGCTCCGCCAGATCTAATCCGGCACCGACAAACAATTGCGCCGCGGCCTCACCTTGTAGCCAACCCTGCAATGCCAGTGGCGCTAGCGCATCCTCGCTTGGCACGATTGAATAGTTTTCACCCGGCGAGGACGATGCCACGTTCCAACCATAGCCCGCGGCTTGGTCTTCATGAATGACCAGCGCGGCGATAGCCCCTCGTCGCGTAGCCTCCTCGAACTTGTATGTCCAACGGCCGTAATAAGTCATCCGTTTAGCGCCGAACCGGCCTGCTACTGCCTCATCCTGTGCCGCAGCGAAGTCCGGATCGTTAACGAGAAATACCGCAACCTTGCCGGTGAGATCAATATCACCAAAGTCATCCCAATCTCTCTCTGGCGCACTGACGCCAAAGCCAACAAACACGACCGGCGCTGCTTCGATCTGTAGATGTTCAATGGGCTGAACGGTACTCACCTCGATATGAATAGACTGCGCCAATAATTCCTCGCGATCACCATAGCGAAAAGCCAGTTTTGGTAAACCTTGAATTTGCGTGTGATGCAGCGGCACAGCTTGCGTCCAGCTACCGTCTTTACCACCGGGCACTAAACCCAGCTCTGCAAATCGTGAAGTGAGATAAGCGATCGTTTTTGCCTCGCCGGGACCACCGGGTGCACGTCCCTCAAACTCATCGGACGCAAGCACCTTAACGGTCTCGACCAGACGCTCGGTGTCAATCTCCGCCGCCGACGTATTCGCCAACGCGAGAGCCAACAATAGGCCCGCCAGCATCGATAGAACTATAGAATTAGACATTATCAAAAACTCTTAGTCGTCGTAGAAATACCTGTCTTTGCGCACACACAGCTGAGCCAACAAGACTTACCTCGAAACATCTCGACGCTTATGGGTCTTTTGTCACCTAAGAGCCCCTGTGGGCCAGACTTATTTGGTGCGCCCGCCGCTACCAACTACTTGTTATCCTTGACGGGCTTATCCACCAGGCTGTCGAGCTCAAGATTTCCAAGCCAGGCTCGATATTCCATGATATTCGCCGGCAAGATTATCCTCGCGTCTTCCAGGCCCTTGATTGCTTCGATGTAACGCTCACTCAATTGCAACTTCAACGCGGCACTTCCGCCTGGGCGGTTGACGACCTCCGCCACTTTTTGTATCGACTCTGCCGTGGCCGCTGCAATCGACAGTATTTCCTGCCCATAGCCTTGCGCCTCATTGATTCGCCGCTGCCTTTCACCTTCAGAGACGTTGATCAATTCAGTCTTTACGCCCTCGGAACGATTAATGCGACTCTGCTTGTCGCCCTCACTCGTTGCCATAATGGCGCGACGCTCACGCTCGGCACTAACCTGCTTTTCCATCGCATCACGAACCGTACTAGGTGGGGTAATATTCTTGATCTCATATCGGTGCACTCTGATCCCCCAAGCCTTTCCAGCCTGATCCAGCACCTCAACAACCTTGGCGCTGATAGCGTCCCGTTCCTCAAAAGTCCGATCAAGATCCAGCGTGCCTATCACCGAGCGCGTGGTGGTTTTCGCTAGCTGCACAGCCGCATTACGATAATCTACAATTCCGTAGCTGGCCTTCACCGGATCCCAGATCGACATATAGATCACGCCATCGACGATCACTTTAACCTCATCGCCGGTAAAGCAATCCTGGGGTGGCACATCAATCGCTTCCTCGCGCAGATCCTGGACAAAGGTCACCTTGTCAAAAAATGGGATCAGGGCATGAAAGCCAGCATCGAGGGTTTTATGATATTGACCCAAGCGCTCGACAATATGGGCTGTCTGAGTGGACACCAGGCGTATCGACTGAAATAGTTTAACGATCAGAATCAGGAAGATTGCCGCCCAGATCCCCAAGATAAATAGGTCCATGCTTTAGCTCCTGTCCGTCGAGGCGTTAACGGTTTTCGACACAGTTTCAATGCCTTCAAAAAATCCCTGCATTTTCGCCAACTCAGACGGCACGATAGAAACGTCAGCCTGCTTGAACAAATCTGCAACCCGATCGATATAACTTTGCACCAATCGCACATTCATTGCCTGCTCGCCACCCGGCATCTCAATCGCATCAGCGATTGCTTTCATGCCTTCAGCGGTCGCCGTTGCCAGTATCGATATTTCCTGGGCGCGCCCATCGGCTTCATTAATCCGCTTCTGACGGCGCCCCTCTGAGATATTGATCGCCTCCTGGCGCTCACCTTCTGACAGATTGATGGTAGAGTCCCGCTCGGCATTGGCCAGGGTAATCTCAGCACGCTTCTGCCGCTCGGCTTCCATTTGTTTTTCCAGCACATCAATGACATTGCTTGACGGCGTAATGTTCATGACCTCGTAACGCATTACCTTGATGCCCCAGGGCTCAGAGGCTCGATCGATCTCTTTTACAATGGTCTCATTGAGACGTTCGCGCTCAGAAAATGTCTCGGTCAGAGACAGCTTTCCGACCTCTGACCGGACTGTTGTTTGCGCGAGGTTTTGCGCCGCGAACAAGAAGTTTTCAATACCGTAGCTGGCCTTGTAGGCGTCCATCATTTTGATATAGAGCAGACCGTCAACATCGATCTGGATATTGTCGCGGGAAATACAACTCTGATGCGGAATCTCCAAACATTGCTCACGGGTTTCATGCCGATAGGCGACGCGATCAACAAAAGGAATCAGGAAGTGAAATCCAGGGCCCATGACCTGCTTGAACTTGCCTAGGCGTTCGATGACACACGCCTCGCGCATAGGAACAATCAAAATCAGCTTATAAATAATAAAGCCAACGCCTAATAGCAAAAATGTCAGTATTGCGAGCATCGTAGGTAAATCCTTTTTTTATTTTGTGCGCAGCGATTCTTACGTCGTCAGGGGAATCACGATGATGGTGGTATTTTCACGAGCCACAATCTTGACCTTCTCGCCGACCGATATTCTTGCACCATCACTCAGCGCTCGCCAGCGTATTCCACGAAAGTCGACGGCACCAGCTTGCTGTCCTGGCCCGATCGTTTCGATAACGCTAACAACCTGGTCAACGTCATCAAGTATTTCTTCTGTGTTGGCGACAGTGAAGTCACCCTCAACGAAACGTGAAAACAGACTGCGAAGTAAGAAGATAAGGGCCAGTGAGGCAATGAAGAATAAGGTCAG
>DGOD01000297.1 GCA_002389265.1 Gammaproteobacteria bacterium UBA4475 | reverse complement strand
GAAGCAGAGATAAAACGGGCAGCCTCTGGGAAAGCCTCGCTTGTAAAGCCCCCCGCACGCTTAATAACAGAGCCAAGCGTCTCCCCGTCTTGCAGAGCATAGCTGCCTGGGAATACAACCTCACCCGTGATCTGGACCGTTTCATTCGGATTCCAGTCCGGAAGAAAATCAACCCGCACAACATCTCTACTTTTAAGCTCAAAATTAAACTCATTTGTCAAGTCAAGGTTAACAAGACGGACAACGGCACTTTCTTCCCCTTCAGCGATTCGTCTGATCTCAACGGATTTTATGTATGCACCATCTGCAAGGCCGCCAGCGAGCGCAATCTGAAACCGCAGCCCGCCTTTTGCTATCAGAGGGTATTCTCCAGGCTCCTTAACCGCGCCGGTAAGCCTCACGGAATTTGTTGATCTCTCCTCCCCAGCTTGTCTTCGGAGCTTGTTCACAATCGGTGTCAACAAACCCGACGTCAACACGCCTTCGCTGGGCAATAGAACAACTTGATCAAACTCTTGCAGCAGTAAATCTTGATTGGAGTCCGGAAATTCTGTCACGCCGATAATATCAAAAGCGATTACCTCGATGTCCAAGTCACTATTGATGCGTCGAACAATCAGGCCGACATCTAAATTAGCGCCTATTTTGATATCCGTATCAACATCGCCTAAGAAATCGCTTATCCGCATCCCGGGCGTGAACTGGTACTGACCTGGGCGCGTCCAATTTCCCAGTAAGGATACCGCGTTTCTGATCTGGCTAGAGCCCTGTTTGGCAACGACAATATCCCCATCCTGAAGAATAAACTCGCCACTATTACCTTCAAGATTAATAATTGAAGGCTCACCATCGCCAGCATTAAGCCTTTTAACAGTTGATAGGCTCTGAAATGCTGATGCTGTAAACCCGCCTGCAATAGAAACAAGGTCGGAGAATGTCTCTCCATCTTGCAGGTCATATCGAGCAGGACGCCTGACGGCGCCTGAAATCGTTACGATGCCGCTCGCAACCGGGACGAAAATCGTATCGCCTGACTGGAGTGTAATATCGTCATCACTGCGGCCTTTCAGCAACAAATCGTATAAATCAAAGCTCGTGACAAGTTGATTACCCCGAAGGACCTGGATCTCTCTGTAGGATCCGATACCGGTTATACCCCCGGACAGGTACAGTGCTTGGGAGATCGAGGTCAATGCCGATACGTTATAACTGCCGGGCGCTTGAACTTCGCCCGCTAAAAAGATACTGATTTGCCGCAGCTCTCCTAAGGACGTGAATACCTCGCTGCCAACCAACCGATCTGTCACTTGTTTCTCAATAACGCGCTTGGCCTCCTCGAAGGTGAACCCCGCCATCGCTATTGAACCAATACGCGGCAACGTTATTTGCCCTGAACGATCCACTTCAGCGAGCGCTCCAAAAGCGTCCTTACCAAAAACCTGTACATTCAGAACATCACCAGGGCCTAAAAGGTACCCCGTCGGAGCAAGCGATTTATCAGACGGGGTATAAACCGCCAAATCACTACTGAAAAGCTTGGCACCGAACCGTGGTAGCATTTTATCTGAGGCTGTTTTCGAGGCATCAGCTGCTCGATCCTCCCTCAAAACATTCTGCACAATTGGGGCTTCAATCGCCGCTGCAGCCTGCACCGGCGAAGCGATCTGCCTGGTCGGCAACGCAATCCCATACTGCGCCGCTAACGCACTTTGCTCTGCAGGGGACAGATTCTTAGCTTGTTGAACTAACGAGCTTGGAATAGCCGGCAGAGCAAGCGCAGCACCCGAGGTAAAGGTAAAAATCGCAGTGGTGAGCCACAACCTTAAGACAGATCTGTTTACCATAAAATATTGCACTTACCTTTAAGAAACATGATTGAATTCACTAATATCCCGCCATTCGCGCGCTCGATCCTTAAAGGACTGACAGCGCGGCAAAGCAGATATATGGACTATCGCCTAACAAAACCTTTCAACAAAAGAACCCTCGCCCGCAGACGCGTTCAGTATCGCACAAAGAGACTTTTCACGCCTACAAAAAATCGCTTACCGACTCCCATTTGCGCTAACCCTTTTAAAACAAAATAACGCCTTTAAAAACACAAAAGATATGAAAAGCCCTAAGACAAAAACGCTTCTCAGATTTGTATAGGAGCGGCATGCCAATTCTAAATATCTACCGAGCTCCTGGATAGATTGACGCGCAAACCGCCCGGGTGCACCAAGGTCGAAATTTTTGATATATCTCCCGATTGATCTACGTCAATCACATTTAGAAAACGTTCATTTTTAGTAAACGCACATGATTGCGAAAATTGGTGGCCTGCTCGTAACTCAGATCTCAGCCATTGTGCACAATCTAGATTGTATCTCTGTGAAGAGCCTTCCAACTGGGGCCCCATTTCTTCTTCATTTGTCAGCTCTTCGTTCTGACCCTGAGAATCGTTTCTAATATTGTAGGCAAGCCGAACGCGATCTAAATCTTCAACCGACCTTCCATTGGTAGTCCCGCTCAAGCCTTGAATTTCCAAAATGTGCCAGCCATCAAATTTTAAAAATAGGGTTCTGCCATCACTAAAAATCACCCCCTCATCCGACTGAATAGGATATACAACAATCTGCGCATCCTCGATCTCGAGCATCCAGGAGACAGCGGTTATTGGTTCTCTTTGCGTGAGAACAGCCTTGAGGGCATTAAACTGCTTCGACTGAAAACTACACCCCTGAATTTGCGTGAACAGGATGAGCATCAAGACCGCAAACCGCCTTTTCACAAAAGAAATTACCTTGTCGTTCACGGCGCGATTCTCTGCTTGTTTTGATCAAAGGCAACGTACCGCAGCGCGCGCCGATCCCACCATAGGTTTCCCACGCTTTCTAATCGTCGACCACCATCGCGCTCTATGGAGCGAATAATCGTGCTGTATTTGCCGCGAGTATTAACTGGAAAAAGCAAACTATAAGGAACACTCACAAACAAACCTTTATCGAAACTGCCCTCACCAAAGTCTACTGCTGATACGTTCGTTCTGGTTACGAAAGCCCCAATTGAAAACCCATTATCGAACGTTCTTCTCGCCTCGAAGGTGTACCCTTTGTCTTTTGCAAGATAACGACCAATATGCAACCCTAAGTCCACGTTGTACCAAGGTGAAGCGTAAAAAATCGACGCATGCCCGGTAGTGACCTTATAGTCTCGGAAACCAAAGCGTTTATCATAATCGCGCTGTTGCACCCAATTGAAATTTGCCCCTAATGCCAAACGAGACGCAAAAGGCTCCCAGAGCACTTCTAAACTAACACCGCCGAACATCTCTTCAAGCAGCCCGCCAGACAGCCGCGCATGCACATTCGGCCACATCGATTTTTGCCAACTCAAAAAAAGCGTATCGACCCCAGTCTCGCCTTCAGTAAGATACCGATTAATCTCACTACGAACTCGCGGCAATACTGAATCCGATGGGCGTTTGGTATTAAAATCGTTGGAGACGTCAACCGTTATAGCAGACCAAAGATTCAGACTATCTGATAACGCTAAGCGCCCAGTACCTTTTACATAAAGCTGATGCTTCAGCGGCTCGTTGGGGTCCATCAATTGGACCCGTAGGGCAAGATCTGCCCCAAGGGCCAGTTTCGGATAGTCAAAGTCTGTTTGATAAGTCGGCCGCTTAAGATGCGCCCCAGGCAATATATCTATCAAACTGACCGGTTCCTTTTCAGTCTGGCTCGTTCTCTCGCTCGGACGGACTGTCTTCGCTTGCGGCGTTTTGCGCTGATAGCGCAGCGTGTTTCCCAACAGGTTGTCGTCCAATGTCTGCACCGAGACACTGCGGTATTCGCGCGGAAGGTGGATCTCAGTTAACGTGAAAAACTGATTTAAGGCATCAGCCCAGAGGGCATAACGGTCATTCGAAACAGCAAAACGGACCTGGTCGTCCCCCGGGCGGACATAAGCTGCGTGTACCCTAAGGCCAGAGCGTTCAGCATCAAATAAAAGCGTGTCATACCAGCTATCGAGATCAAGGTGAGCCGGCGCTACGTTTTTGCCTGCTGCATCGGCAGCACTATAAAACCGCTCATAAACGCGTTTCGGTATGCGCTTGAAATCATTAACGCTCCGTAGCGTCAGACCGAAATACTGCTCTTGTTGATACGAGCCTGTAATTGTGAGCCCCTTGGCTATTTTCCACTCAAGACCAAGACTGAGCGGGCTTGGGTCCGATATGCTTTGAAACCTAACCTCTCGCTGATAATCATCGGAGGTGTACTCCGCAATGAATGTGATTGGTGAGTTTTTAAGGGAATAGCGAACCCCTCCAAACAGACCGACATCACCTCTAAAAAACGACTTCGCCCGAACTTCTCCGCCAACGATACCGCCTATGTTTGCGCCGCTGGGACGCTCCTCAAACCGGTCGGACACAAGCTGAAGTGGATTCGAGAAAGACGCTCTACCAGCTAGGCGCCCCCACCCTGCTCCCAGGGTCACGTCGAGATTCCCAAGGGCTTTCGAGACAACAAAATACTCGCCGGACCACACCCCAGTCCCCAAAACATCCCGCACCCCAACCCCAACCGCGGGCCGATACTTACCCTCATCGAGCAGCTTTAATTTAACTTCATAACTTCGATCGCGTAGTGCATCCTTTGAGCCTGCACGATCTCGGGGATTAAAAATAGAATACCGAAAGGTGGTTTCAAGAAAGGGAGCTGCCTGAAACGTTATGTTATAGATATCAACAATTTCGTTGCGTGCAAGCGTTGCAGTAAGACTTCCATCAGCCTGCATTCTAGCGCTTGGCAGGGTGATCAAGCCTGTTGTTCCGAAGTCTGATGCTTTGCAAAAAACGCTAAAGGTACAGAGGACGGTAAAACAAAGGGTCTGAATAAAGTACAACTTCATTTATTAAAACTCTGGAGACTGATTGCACCCATTTACCAGCAACGTTTAGGGCTACCAGTGTTCTTCTTTGACCTAACCCTGCGCAAGACTCTAGCCTAGGAAGACTAAAGGAAATGTCCAAAAAAAATAATCAATAATAATCTAAAATAGCGACGAAATCTGAGAGCCCACAAAAAAGGCGGCACATAGCCGCCTCTCAACCTCACATCGTTGGACTAGGTACCAGAAGTGCTAGTCGTCCCGGTCGTACCCGTAGTACCCGTAGTACCCGTAGTACCCGTAGTACCCGTAGTACCCCCTGTGTCATCACCGCCAGTATCCGTGTCGCCACCAGT
>DGOD01000239.1 GCA_002389265.1 Gammaproteobacteria bacterium UBA4475 | reverse complement strand
AGATCCCGAGAAGCCAGATCGATGCGAAACCTTGCCTCAGGTACACCGTCACAGATGGCGCGCAGTGACGGGGGTAACTCAAGGTGTTCCAGTCCGATAAATCCCTCGCCGTCGCTGCGGCCAAACACTAAGAACCGGTGACCGCGTTGCTGCAATAGACCCAGGGCAGCGTCGCGGTTAGCAATCTGGTTGCCGTAATATTTGGGATCGGCAATCCGTTCGATCGTATCGCTGCCAACGACAAAGGTCGCGGCGGGAAACACCAATGACTTTTCAATAAAGGTCGGTGCATTGCTGAAAACCATGGCATACCCTTGGGTGCCAAGCTCGCGTGCTTGCAAGTCGAAGTAATCCAATGGGGGCTTGTCCACATTAAACGCCGATATTTCCAGGATCACCTCGTGGCCTAGTATTTCCTTGGCGACAGCAACCATTTGCCGATGCCCTTCATGCAGAGGGTTGAAGGCGCCGGGAAATACCCCGCGGGGTGATTCGGCAGCGACCCAGGTGGATTTATGTTTACCGTTGAAGAGCTCTTGCCACAGAGTGGGGGCTGCGAGCATGCGCGCCGTGTTATGGTCGCTGGCGTCGAGTCCTAACCTATTATGGAGATCGTCGGCGAGGGGGATAGGCTGGCCTAACTGAGCCATCTGCATGGCTTGGAGGATTAAATCACCGCAAATTTGCTCCTGCTCACTGCGCTGCCGGCCGGCTTTACCGAAGGTTAAGCTGAATTCCCAGCTTGCCTGACGACTCTGAACCGCTACAAAACAGTGATCATCGCCCCGTCGGCTACGATCGGTGACGAGGGCTGCGCTAGCACCAAGACCGAACAGCGGCGTTTCCCTACCTTGATCTGCGTCGCTCGCTGTCGCTCCCTGAGATGCAGTCAGCTGTCGAGCCCGTTGAAATGCAGCCATGGCCAAGGCTCTGGCAGTTTGCGAACTGGCCGCTTGGGCGGGCGTGTTACCCAGGTAAGCCGTCAGTGCGGTTTGCGCGTAGGGGATGGTGGCTTCAAGCAATGTTCTCGATGCGCCAGGTACACCCAGCAGGCGACTCAAGGCGGTGGTGCCACCGCCGGTTACGGCTGTGACCCAGTGGCCCGGTGTGCCATGAATTAAGGTGATCAGTTCGTTGTTCATGGTGATTCTCGTGTTAATTCCACCTGGCTAGTGCCGCGGTCACGCGCGGCAACTGCGCGCTAGGCGGAAGAGTGTATCAGGATGGTGAGTCAGGTCGAGTATGATGACGATAAGGGCTTTCGCTCTGGACTCGAATCGGGATAATAACGACTCCGACGGATCCATTAAAGAGGCGATCGCGTGATGCATAAACTAGCTTCGTTATTGCTAACTATCTTGTTGCTGTCAACGACTGTGGGCGTCTTGGCGGCGCCTATTGATGTGCCCGTATTATCGCCAGAGCAGCTGGATAACTACCAGTTCCCCAGTAAGCCTGAAAGACCAGCTGTAGTGGACGATTTGTCCTTTGGCCAGCTCACGCTGCTTGAGCAGCAACGTGCAGAAATGCAGGCCTTATTCTCGCGACGTCTGGGGGTGATGTCGCTGAAGAACACCCAAGCGGATCTATCATTGTACCAACAACTCGTAGACCGAAGACTCATACGTCCTGATCAAATTACGCAATGGCAGGCCTTGGGCGTAGTTTTTGGGGATCTGCTGGTGCGAGAATTCGGTTTACATTGGGTCAGCTATGAAGATGCAGAGGGTTCCAGCAAGGCCCTGCGTTGGCGCACGACAGACAACTTTATTTTTCCCGTTACCGTGTTTTCCAAACGCGTACAATTCAATGAAAAAATTGACGTCAAAGCGATCTACCAGGAAATCGCCAGCGAGATCGAGCGATTCAAGCGTTTGTCCTTGAATAGCCCACCAAAAGCCTTTGACTAGGGCTCCCCTTGGGCGGCGATTCCAGCTAAACTACGCAGCTTCATCGGTAGCCGCATATGATTTGCACATTTTCCGCACATTGAAGGTAAGTACGCACATGATTAAAAAGTTGATTCAACGCCCGCTTAAATTTCTGCTGGTGGACTCTACAGTCAATATACTCGGTAATCTATTCGAGCAGCCGCTCGTCATGTGGGCATTTATTGGTTGGGGCTGGATTTCCATTCTGGTCATGGCCACCAGCATCGTCAGCCAGATTCTTGCGCTTTAGTCTGGAGCGAAAAAACAGTCTAGAATTGAAAAAAGAGTCCACAACGGAAAGTCAGCGAGCTGTCTTTTGCAGATGCCCGCCGGATTTGGCGTTTCGTTAGTGGATGCTGATCGCTTTGCTTCAATTTGTAGCGCGGCCTGGCGCTGAACCGGCGCAATCCGCACGCTTTTGAAGTGCGCCGTTACCCAGTGAATATTAGCCAGTGAATATTTTGCCGAGTGCCTGGACTCAGCTCGCCTAGATGGCGAGCAACCGATCGAGTTCTAGCATCACCAAATCCCCGAATTCACTGGTCGATAGGATCTTTGGGTTCGTGTCCGTGGATACCAGGTCGGCAGTTGAGTAACCCGACTCAAAGACACTTTTCATCGCTGACCAGACCGCATCAGACTCAGCCTTCAAGCCAAAACTCATATCCAGCATCATGGCAGCAGAGCCAATCATAGAGTATGGGTTAGCGATATTTTTACCGGCAATATCCGGGGCGCTGCCGTGAGACGGTTCATAGTAGGCTTTCTCTGGGCCGACACAAGCCGATGGCATTAGTCCAAGGCTGCCCAGAATGCCGCCGCCTTGGTCGCTGAGAATATCACCGAACATGTTTTCCATGACCATGACGTCGAATTGGCCTGGGTTCAGGCACAAGGCGGTAGCGGCAGCATCAACCAGCAGATGCACCACTTTGATATCCGCGTAATCTTTGTGTACCTCGTCGAGGATTTCATTCCAGAAGACGCTGGACATCAAGACATTGCTCTTGTGGATATTGTGCAGCACGCCTTTGCGTAATCGGGCCTGTTCAAACCCCACGATCAATATCTGGCGCACCTGGTCTTCGTTATATTCAAGGGTCTCTTTCACGTAACGTTTGCCGTCAGCATTCACGCCGCGCTCTTTCTCGCCGAAGTACAAACCGCCTACCAGTTCTCTGATCAGCAGAATATCTATGCCATCCTGGATGACTTCGCGTTTCAGGGGCGAGAAGTGCGCCATGTCGCGGCTTAAATAGATCGGTCGAAAGTTGGCGAAAGTGTTGTAGCGGGCGCGCAACGGCAAGATAGCGCCGCGCTCGGCTTGTTCTTCTACCGGAATCTTCTGTGATTCCGCATGACTTAAGCCGACGGGTCCTTTGAGAATAGCGTCAGCGGCATCGCAGACAGCTTTGGTTTCATCGGGAAAGGCCTTGCCATGTTCAAAATAGGCATGGGCGCCGAAGGGGGCCGCAGTCAGTTCAAATTCAACGTCACGGTGTTTACTGACCAGGTCGAAGACTCTGACGGCCTGGGCCATGATCTCGGGGCCGATGGCATCCCCAGCGAGGATCGCGATTTTGTAGGCGTTGGTCTTGTTCGTCGTTGGTGTTGTCATTAGGTCCGCGTTGTCCTGTGATGTACATATGTGAGGGGCAAGTCTAACACGCAGATTTTAGTTCCTGCCGGGTTATGCCGACTATGCCAAAATTTTATGGTTTGGCAGGACGCGTCCAGCCCTGTCGTTGCTGTTAGTTGTTAGTAAAGCAAATGTCGCGCGCGCTCTTCGAGCCATGGCTGCTCTTCGGCGTGCAATCGAGCCTCGAGTGCTTCAAAACCCAGGGTCGGATCGTCCACCCACTGGCGTAAAAAGGTCCCGCCGTTGATGACATCGATAGGCACCCTGTGAGGTTCATATTCGTACTCGTGGTGGCGCCATAATGGGTAATCCGGACGGATATGACGCAGGGCCTTGAGCAGGCCTGCGATTAGTCGGTAGGGCTTGAACTGCTCGTGTTGGTAGTCAGCGAAATCAGTATGAATCTGAATGCCTTCGCAGAGCTCACCCTGGTGCTTGTGAAAGGTCGGCGAGAAAAAACAGGGACGTAAAAAGACGCCTTGCAGCCAGTCTGGGCGTTGGCTTTGCAGATAGTCGAGGATTTCCGTTGCCGGAAAGTCCGGTGCGCCAATAATTTCCAGTGGTACTGTGGTGCCCCGACCTTCAGACAATTCAGTGCCCTCCAGTAGCACGGTGCCTGGGAAGCAGCGACTCATATTCAAGCTGCTGGCGTTCGGGCTTGGATTAACCCAAGGGCGTTGCTGTAGCGGCCAGCCGTAACCCGGCCCCATCGTCGGCTGATAGTCGATCATCTTAATGGTCTTCAGTCGCACGGGTAGCTGATGTTTTGCTACCAGCCACTGAGCCAGCTCAGCGGTGGTCAGCCCATGTCGGGTGGGTAGTGTGTCGCAGCCAACAAAGCTCTCCTGGCCCACCTCGAGACGTAAGCCATCTACGGGCCGGCCAGCGGGGTTGGGGCGATCCAGTACCCAAAGTTCAACGTCGGCGTTCCCGCAGGCCTCAAGGAAGTATTTCAACGTGGTGATATAGGTGTAAATACGACAACCAACGTCCTGCAGGTCAAAGAGCACGACGTCAATATCAGCCAGCATTTCCTGAGTTGGAAAGCGGTGTTCACCGTAGAGGCTGATGACAGGAATACCGTGGGTTGGATCCAGGTAATCCGCAGATTCAATCATATTGTCTTGCTTGTCGCCGCGCATGCCGTGCTGCGGACCGAATGCTCGGTTTACCTTGACGCCTTGCTGGATCAGGCTATCCAGAGCGTGTTGCAGATCGCAAGTCACCGATGCGGGATGGGCCACCAGCGCGACTTGCCGCGAGCGTAATGATTGCAGGAGCTCAGCGCTGCCGAGAAGCTCGTCGATACCGAACCGAAATGTCATTCAATGCCCCGGGTGATAGTCAGAATGTGGGTGTCACGGTGATGGAAATCCGGATTGCCGTCAATATGTTGCAGAGCATAATAGTGGCGTTGTCCCTGCTTGTCCTCGATGATCGCAGACAAACCCAGTTGCAACGCGGGGACAGCCTCCGACCAATCGGGCAAATCCAGCTCAACCTGAATTCGCGTTTGGTACTTGTCATCGAGTTGAGCCGACATCGATTGCAAACTTGCGCTGCTGGACGCCTGCATGCCAAGGCGATAAGCCTGAAAGTCAAAACAATTCCAGTCACCGCTGGGTGCGACATTCACTTCGGTGTAACCGGTGGCCGTGGGATCTGCCACAAAGCACTCAAAGCAAGTGTGCTCCCATAGCGCCATTCGGCGTTGCGGGTTCGCCGCCGGCGCCGGCCAATTGAGCGCCGCTCGCTCAGCCACAAGTTGATACTCAAGGTAGAGCGTCTGCTGAGTCCAGCGCACATCGCAGTGCAATGACTGAATCAGGGGGGTAGGGCTGAAGGCGCGCAGGGCGGTAAGCATGAGTCGACTGTATCATCTGGGGCAGGACTGCGGGAGGTATGATAACGCGAAATCGCCCTTCGACGTTGAATTTCGCAGCGGAAATCTGTCAGAGAATCGGACTTCATCACCCTGCTTATGCTAGGTTACGGTTTTTCAATAATAGGTGAGGCGGGCGTTGCATGTCGGATTATGAATTTGATCTCTTTGTCATCGGCGTTGGCTCGGGCGGTGTCCGCGCGGCGAGGATGAGTGCAGCTTATGGTGCGCGAGTCGCCACGGCGGAAGACAAGTATATGGGCGGTACCTGCGTCAACGTGGGTTGCGTACCGAAGAAATTGATGGTTTATGCCTCCCACTATGCGGAAGACTTCGAAAATGCCCAGGGCTTCGGTTGGTCGCCGGTAAAACCCGACTTTGACTGGCCAACATTGATCAGTAACAAAGATCAAGAGATCAGCCGGCTGAATGGCATCTATCAGGGTTTGCTTGATAATGCCGGCGTGACCCATTTTGATGGTCGAGCCCGGATTAAAGATGCCCACCATGTGGTGGTTCGCGATCGAGTGATCTCTACCGAGAAGATTCTCATCGCCACAGGTGGCTGGCCATCAGTGCCACATTTTCCGGGCAACGACCTGGTGATCACCTCCAATGAGGTGTTTCATTTACCGACGTTGCCACCGCGTACCCTGGTAGTGGGTGGTGGTTATATCGCTGTAGAGTTCGCTGGTATTTTTGCGGGGTTGGGTTGCGATAGTCATCTGTCTTATCGTGGGCCGCTGTTTCTGCGTAACTTTGATGAGGACGTGCGCCAGACCGTTGCCACCGAGATTGCCAAGAAGGGGGTCAATCTGCATTTCAACTCAACGGTTAGCCATATTGAGAAACAGCTCGATGGCAGTCTCCAGGTGTTTTTTGCTGATGGCAGCACGCACGAAACCGACTGTGTCATGTATGCGACTGGCCGCGCGCCGGCGGTTGACGATCTTGGGCTTGAGCACGTGAATGTCAACTGTCGGGATAACGGTGCGATTATTGTCGATGATCATTTCCGTACCTCTGAACCCTCGATTTTTGCGCTGGGTGATGTCACCGACCGGGTTCAGCTCACGCCAGTGGCGATTGCCGAGGCCATGGTCTTTGCTCGGGGTCAGTTCCTGCAGCAGCCTGGGCGGATGGATTACACCAATATTGCCACGGCCGTATTCTGCCAGCCGAACATTGGTACGGTGGGCCTTACTGAGCACCAGGCCCGGGATGCCCACGGTGAAGTGGATATTTATCGCTCGACGTTTCGAGCGATGAAACACACATTGAGCGGCAGTGATGAGAAAACCCTGATGAAACTGATAGTCGATCGACAGACCGACAAGGTCTTAGGTGTGCATATGGTTGGACCTGAGGCGGGTGAAATCATTCAAGGGATCGCGATCGCGTTGAAGGCCGGCGCGACAAAGGCCGTATTTGATTCAACCATCGGTATCCACCCGACGACTGCTGAGGAATTTGTCACCATGCGTGAAGCGGTTGGCGATTAGGGTGGGTTAGGTGCCGACTGGCAAAATTGTCGGGATCGATGGCTGTCGTGCTGGCTGGCTGGCCGTCAGCTGTGACAGCAATGAGCTGAAGATGGGTGCTGCGAACCAGTCTATCGATATCCAAGTCTTTGCGACTATCGAGGCACTCTGGTCGGCTCATCACGACGCCAGCCTGTTGCTGGTGGATATGCCGATCGGTCTGCTTGAGGGCCTACCCCGGCAGGTGGAACCCGCCGCCCGCAAGGGGCTGCGAGGTAGAGCGGCGAGTGTGTTCTCGGTCCCTTGTCGGCAGGCAGTCTATGCCGGTAGCTATGAACAGGCTTGTGAAATCAATGCGCAACAATTGGGCAAACGCTTGTCGATTCAGGCTTGGCATATCTGTCCAAAAATTCGCCAGTTAGATCGCTTTCTGCAAATTTGTCCTGAGGCTCGCGAGCGAATGTTAGAGTCGCACCCGGAACTGGCATTCGCGAGAGTGAAAGGGCAGCCCTTAACCCACAGCAAGAAGCAAGCAGCAGGGCAGCTGGAGCGACTGGCCATTCTCAGCGGGCACTGGCCGGCGGTCACCGATGTTTACCATCAGGCGGTGGGACGCTGGCGACGCAGTGAGGTCCAACGTGACGATATTCTGGATGCGATGGTGCTGCTCTTGACGCTGCGGGGTCGCTGGGCGGCGTTGTTGGAGACCAGTCAGCGTGATCAACGGGGTCTGGCGATTAACCTGATAGTACCTGTGGGCTATGCTCAACCGGTGTAATTTGCTATCGTCGGCGGCGGCAGAGCCGTCGTTTCGGTAAGTCAGTTAAACGCTGTTTAAAATAAAAAGGGGACACATTGGAATCGCTTACTGGTTTTCTCGACTTGCTCGACAGTTTTCTGGGCTCTGCCCAGTACTTTCCGTTTGTGTTACTCGGCACCGGCCTACTTTTTACAGTCTATTTGAAATTCCCCCAGGTGCAATTCTTTCGCCATGCTTTGCGCGTTGTCCGCGGTAAATATGACAAGAAGAGTGACGAGGGCGACGCAACGCATTTTCAGGCGTTGACCACTGCGATTTCCGGGACGGTGGGCACCGGCAACATCGGCGGCGTGGCGCTGGCTATCTTTTTGGGCGGGCCGGCTGCACTGTTCTGGATGTGGATGACCGCATTCTTTGGCATGGCAACGAAATTTGTCGAAGTTACCTTGTCCCACAAGTACCGTACTAAGGACGAAAATGGCTTTATCGTCGGCGGTCCCATGTATGTTATGGAACGACGCTTGAACATGAAGTGGTTGGCAGTGGCCTTTGCCAGCGCCACAGTGATCAGCTCCTTTGGCAGCGGTAATATGCCGCAGAGCAATAATATTGCCAGCGGCGTGCAGGCGACATTCGGTGTGCCTGAGTGGGTCACTGGCCTCGTGTTAGCCATTATCTTGGCGATGGTCATTCTTGGCGGCATTAGTCGCATCGTAAAAGTGGCGGAGAAAATCGTACCCCTGATGGCATTGATTTATCTGGTAGGCGCGGCCGGCGTGGTTATTACCAATTACGATAATGTCATTCCCTCCTTTGTGGCCGTCTTCAGTGATGCCTTCACCGGCAGTGCTGCCACCGGCGGGTTTCTGGGCGCCACCTTCGCTTATGCGTTTAATCGTGGCGTTAACCGTGGTTTGTTTTCGAACGAAGCCGGGCAGGGCTCCGCGCCCATAGCTCATGCTGCGGCGAGAGCCGACGAGCCGGTTTCCGAAGGGATGGTCTCTATCCTGGAGCCCTTTATTGACACCATTGTGATTTGCACGGTGACCGGTCTGGTTATTTTGTCATCGGGCGTCTGGACTGAGAAGTTTGAAAATAATTTCCAGACATTTGATATGGAAGTGATTCAGGGGGTCTACACTGAGTCAGACCCTGTGCAACGTCAGGATCTGTTTAAGCACCTGAGCTTCAGTTTGGAAGATGACCCGGTGCAAGCATTTTCCGGTGAGATCTCTGTCTTCAATGGCATCGCGGCTAGCCAGGATATCACTATAATTCACAATCGATCCGTGGCCGAGGATGTTCGCTTTTACCGGGAGGGTGCACCCTATAGTGGTATTATCACGGTTGAACAAGGCAAGCTTGCCGGGGATATCGACGTCACGGGAAAATCCCTCATCCATTCCGTTGAATTGACCACCAAAGCATTTACGCGAGGAATTTTCGGTGAATTTGGTAAATACATAGTCTCCGTCGGGTTGGTACTGTTTGCTTTTTCCACGGCAGTGGCGTGGTCTTACTATGGCGACCGAGCCATGACCTACCTGTTTGGGGTTCGGTCGGTGACGCCTTACCGAATCGTCTATGTTGGGTGTTTCTTCTTGGCTTCTATCGCCGATACCTCGCTGATATGGCTGATCTCGGCGATCACCTTGGCCATGATGACATTGCCCAATTTGTTTTCCATGCTGATGCTACATCGTGAAATGAAAACGACTATTGCAGAGTATTGGGAAAAGTTTCATCGCGAGCATCCTGAGGGCGTCTAATCCCTCTCGACCGGATTGTACAGTGTCTCAAGTGGCCGCCTTAGGTGATTAGCGTCGCCAGCAGTGTGCTTGAGGCGTCTTTTTTGGCGAATGCGTCGACAACGTAAAGTTAATCAAAATAGAAAACTACTATTTAGGAGTCAATCATGGAGTTGAAGGGTGCGGTAGCGATAGTGACGGGCTCGTCCTCTGGTGTGGGTGCGGCCACAGCGAAACTGCTGGCCAGCAAAGGCTGCCATGTGGTGATCAACTACGCACACAGCCAAGGTGGTGCGGAGGCGACAGCCGAAGCCTGTCGGGAGTTCGGCGTCGAGACGCTTGTCTGCCAGGCTGACGTCAGTGATGACCAGGCTTGTCGATCAATGGTCGACCAGGCGATGGCTAAGTGGGGCAAGATTAATGCCTTGGTGAACAACGCGGGAACCACTAAGTTTAATCCACATCATCAACTTGACGGTCTAGGAAAAGATGATTTCTTTCATCTGTATGGCGTGAACGTGGTGGGTCCTTATCAAATGATCCGAGCGGCAGAGGCGGGTATGCGTGCTGCTGGCGAGGCCTCAGTGGTCAATGTCGCGTCCATTGCCGGCGTGCAGGGCATTGGCAGCTCCGTCGCGTATGCAGCGTCCAAGGGGGCGCTGCTAACAATGACACGTTCTCTGGCGCGGGTCATGGGTCCAGAAATTCGGATTAACGCGGTTTGTCCCGGCTTCATCCAAGGCGAATGGCTAGAGGCAGGTTTAGGTAAGGATAACTACCAGCGGACATTGGCGGCCCTCGAGGCTCGGGCCCCGTTAAAGCAAACCTGTACAGCTGAATCGGTGGCTGAGGTGATCGTTGCTTTTATCGGTGGGCTTGGCATCATTACTGGTGAGCACATTATTTTAGACGGTGGTGCACACCTAATATGAGCGCACAGGTTCCGTGCCATCAAGCGTTTGAGCACAAACGCAGTCGACGGATTGATACCCTTAACCTGACGGTGCACGAGTTTGAGCATCGCGGTACCGGTGCGATGCATCTGCATCTCGAAAGTAGCTACCAGGAAAATGTCTTTATGGTGGCGCTCCGCACTGTGCCTACCGATTCAAGCGGCGTTGCGCACATTCTCGAACACACGGTCTTGTGCGGCAGCGAGCGATTTCCTGTGCGGGACCCGTTTTTCCTGATGATCCGGCGGTCCTTAAATACCTTCATGAATGCCTTTACGGCGAGCGACTATACTGCCTATCCCTTCGCGAGCCAGAATCGTAAGGACTTTGATAATCTGCTGGATATCTACCTGGATGCAGTATTTTTCCCCCGTCTTGACCCACTGGATTTTGCGCAGGAAGGGCATCGACTCGAGTTTGAGGTGCCTGATGATCCCGAGTCGCGGTTAACCTACAAGGGCGTGGTTTATAATGAGATGAAAGGTGACACGAGCTCGCCGTTATCCGTGCTTTACGATACGTTGAAGTCTTATTTGTTTCCTACTAGCACCTATCATTTCAATAGTGGGGGCGATCCGGCACATATTCCCGAGTTAACCTATGACGAGTTGATGCAATTCTATCGGCGTCATTACCACCCCAGTAACGCCATCTTCATGACCTTTGGCGATATCCCCGCGGTGACCTTGCAAGAAAGTTTCGAAACCAAGGTGCTCAGTCGATTTGGTCGACGGGACGAGAAAATAGAGATACGCCCAGAACAACGCTACACCGAAACCCAGCGTATCCAGGCTAGCTACGCGGTGGACGACGTCACTGAGCTCACTGATAAGACCCATATTGTGATGGGCTGGCTGCTGGGTCCCAACACGGATCTTGGTCTCCTGCTCAAGTGTAATCTTCTGTCGGATGTGCTGCTCGATACCAGCGCCTCACCATTGCGCCGTGCGCTCGAGTCCAGTGGTCTGGGCGCTAACGCATCACCCCTGTGTGGCCTGGAGGAGTCCAACTTTGAGATGAGTTTCTTCTGTGGCGTTGAAGGCAGCAATCCCGATCAACAAGCAGCGGTGGAAGCGTTGATTCTGGAGTCCCTAGAGCGGGTCGCCAAGGACGGGGTGCCTAAGGAAAGTATTGAAGCCTGCCTGCATCAATTGGAGCTCAATCAGCGTGAGATAGGCGGCGACGGCTATCCCTATGGACTACAACTGATCTTCTCTACGATGTCAGCGATTATCCATCGCGGTGATCCTATCGCGCTGCTGGACCTCGATGCCGCGCTGGTGCAGCTGCGAGTGGAGGTTGAAGCGCCTGACTTTTTTCAAAATCTGGTGCGGCAATTGTTGTTGGAAAATACCCACAGGGTGTCCTTGGCATTAAGTCCTGATGCGAAACTCAATCAGGCAATGCGGGAAGCTGAAATTGCACGCCTGGCTGCGATTAAGCAGTCCCTAAGCGAGGCACAAAAGGCGGATATCGTCGCGCAGGCACAGGCGTTGCAAGTACGCCAAGATCAGGAAGAGCCGCTAGAGCTGTTGCCAAAAGTCGGGCTGGCTGATATCGCTCCGAAGCCATCGTCGCCGCAGGGGGCGCATACCGCGCTGGGTAACGGCCTGAAACTCAGTAGTTACGCAGCAGGTACCAATGGTCTGACCTACCACCAGGTGGTAATAGACCTGCCCGCCTTGCCAGCGCACCTGCTGCAGTTGTTGCCCCTGTATACCAATCTGTTGACCGAGGTCGGCTCCGGGGGGCGAGACTATCTTGAGACCCAGCATTTGCAGCATGGCATGACGGGCGGTCTGAGCGCCTACACTGCCGTACGTGGTGAGGTGTCTGATCCAGATGTCTTGCTGGCAAACTTGACATTGTCGAGTCGAACCTTGAATTCGAAGAGAGACGACATGATCCTGTTACTCAATGAAACCTTTGTAACGCCGGATTTCAGAGAAAAGGCGCGGGTTCGAGAAATCGTCAAGCACATGCGAGTGCGCCGCGAAGGTGGTATTACCAGTAGCGGTCATACATTGGCTATGACCGCCGCATCCAGCTGCCTGAGACCCGTATCACGCCTCAATCATGAGTTGACTGGGCTCGCGGGTATCGAACAGCTGAAGGAACTGGACCGTGCCCTAGATGATGAGGCCAGGCTGGAACAGCTGGTTGTCGATCTGGAGTCCTTGCAAGCCATTGTCCTGCGGGGCCAACCGCGCTTGCTAGTGGTCTGTGATAGAGCTGAGTTGGCATCTACCAATCAGCGAGTCGAGCAAATCTGGCAGGGGTTTCAAGGACAACCTCAAGGGGCACGATTTGCCTGTGATTTTGACAAACCGCAGGCCTCGCAAGCATGGATTACTACGAGTCAGGTCAACTTCTGTGCCAGCGCCTTTGCTACCGTCGCCGAGGCACACGAGGACGCGCCAGCACTATCGGTGCTAGCCGGCGTGCTGCGTAATGGCTTTTTGCATAAAGTGCTGCGCGAGCAGGGCGGTGCCTACGGTGGTGGCGCCGGCCACGATAGCAGCAATGGGATCTTTCGCTTTTATTCCTTCAGAGACCCCAATCTGCTATCGACCTTCGATGCTTTCGAGGAGTCCGTGGCCTGGTTGCTGCGCACGGATATTAGTGGTGACCTTATTGAAGAGTCGATTTTGGGCATTATCAGCAGCCTGGATGCGCCGGGTTCGCCGGCGGGAGTTGCGCGCCAGACCTTCCATAATGAACTGTTCGGTCGCAGTGCTGATCATCGCCATAAGGTCAGACAAGCGATTATCGGTGTCAGTGCCGATGATGTGAAGCGTGTCGCGCAGCAATACCTGCAGGGCACCGGGGCGCGCGCGGTGGTCTGTCATGAGGATAGTGCCCGGGCGTTAAGCGCCGAGTTTGTCGTCAAGTCAATTTGAGTGGGTCTATTTTTCAGTCAAGGAGATTGTTATGGGAAAACCGGTGCTTTTAACCGCCGAAGATGGCTTTGAGCTCGATGCCTACTTGGCACAGCCCGCGGGTGATTGCAAAGGGGCAGTGCTTGTCATTCAGGAAATATTTGGCGTCAATCAGCATATCCGAGAGGTCTGTGATGGCTATGCCCGTCACGGTTATGCGGCGCTCGCACCGGCGATATTCGATCGTGCAGAAAAACACGTCGAGCTAGGCTACAACCCTGATGATATTGCTCAAGGTGCGGCTATTGCCCGCGGCAAGCTGGACCTAAAGCTGACCATGGATGACCTGCAAGCCGGGATAAATTATCTACAACAGTTTGGTAATGTCGCGGTCGTTGGTTATTGTTTTGGCGGTATGTTGACCTGGCTTTGCGCGGCTCAAGCGCAGGGCATTAGTTGCGCATCAGGCTACTATGGTGGTGGTATTACCCAGGCCCTGGACATCACGCCCAAAGTCCCGACGATTTTGCATTTTGGCGATCTGGATGCTCATATTCCCTTGGTAGAAGTCGACAAAATCAAGGCAGTGCATCCGCAGGTGCCGGTATACATCTACGCGGCTGATCATGGTTTTAATTGTGACCATCGGGCGAGCTACAGCGAAGCGGCGGCCAATCAAGCGCTGCAGAGAACACTGGATTTATTGGCTGAAAACGTAGGGCCTTCCCGCTTGGGGACTGGAGCCTGAAGCAAAAGATGTTGATTTAATGCTACTATCGCCATAACCGACGATCAGTGACGAGGACTAATACGCCAGATTAAATCCTTGAAACTTGGGGCGCCATAACACACCAAAGGCTTAGACGGAAGTACCCGAATTAAATGCGCAGGTACGAATTAAAAATAGGGTCGTGTCTTGACAAACCTGCGGGGCGTCTTCATCCTGTGGTCGTTGATTGTTCAACCGGAAAATGCGGATCAAATTTTGATGCGACGTGGACCGACGGGCGATTGGAGCAACATACAAAAAGAACCTTTTCCGAATAGGTATAAACATGAATGAACATCACATGAGACACTTCCTTGTCGCCTCCGCGGTAAGCATCCTGTCTATCCTCTCGACCGGCATGGTCAACGCACAATCCCTTGATGAAGTGCTCGGTGTCCGAGCCACGACAACTCAGGATGGTCGAAAATCGCAAGTCAAGATTGATGAAATTGCCGATAACACCCGGGACCTTTTGTCCCAGTACAAGCAGGTCATGAAGGTCGTCGACGGCTTACGGGTTTACAACAAGCAGCAGGAACGACTCATTGCTGGTCAAGAAACTGAAATGACCGAACTGAATGCTTCTATCGACAACGTCACCGTCATTGAACGTCAGATCGGGCCACTGATCGAGCGGATGATTGACAATCTGGACAAATATATCGAACTCGACACGCCTTTCCTCATTAGCGAACGTCGTGACCGGATCGCATTCTTGAAAGAAACATTAGATCGACCTGACGTCAGCGTCGCAGAGAAGTTCAGTCAGGTGCTTCAGGCCTATCAGCTAGAGAACTCATACGGTTCTACCATTGAGGCCTATGCCGACGTGATTGAGCTTGATGGCAAGTCCCGACAAGTTGACTTGTTGAAGTGGGGCCGGGTATCTCTGGTATTTCAATCACCCGACGGTGAAGTCACCGGTGTCTGGGATAACGCCACATCTAGCTGGGCAATCTTACCCGATGAGTTTCGTGGTGGGGTCAGAGATGGAATTCGTATCGCTCGAAAGACTCAAACTGCTGACCTCGTCAAGTTACCCGTACCGGCGCCTGGAGAATAAGAATGAAAAAGATAACACTAGCAATAATTACCCTGGCGCTGACGTTTTCGTTGACTGCTCGGGCAGAAGACGAGATCCAGGCGAAGAGCCTTGCCGAGTTGCTGCAACTGGTTAAGGAAGGCAAGCTGGTCAATAAGGAAGCCAACGAGCAACGTGAAAGATCATTCCTGGCTGATAAGAGCAAGCAGCAACAGGCGCTGAACAATGCCCGCAAAATGCAGCGGGATGAAGAAGCACGCAGTGATAGGCTTGAGTCCATATTTGAAAAAAATGAGCAGGCGCTAGCCAGCTTGACAGAAGTGCTGTCGAAACGCTTAGGTTCGTTACGCGAATTGTTTGGTGTTCTCCAGCAGGTCAGTGGCGATACGCAGGGTGTGTTTGAGGGCTCAATTGTTTCAGCCGAGTTCCCCGGTCGTGGTGAGTGGCTAGGTGAATTTGCACAGTCCATGGGCAAAAGCTCCAAGCTGGCGACGATCGAAGAAATAGAGCGTCTCTGGTTCGAACTGCAGCGCGAAATGACAGAATCTTCGAAGGTCAGCAAGTTTACTGCCAAGGTTAACAAGTTGGATGGTGAGGTTGTCGAACAAGAAATCGTTCGTATCGGTACATTCAACCTGATCAGTAACGGCGAGTACGTCAGCTACGATATCGAAAATGGCATCATTAAAGAATTGGCGCGACAGCCGGCGGCACGGTTTGTAGATTCAACGGGTGAGCTGGAAGCCGCGACCAGTGGGTTTGTTCCATTCGGACTCGACCCGACTCGCGGCCAGCTATTAGCGCTGCAAGTGCAGGTGCCTACGCTTGAAGAGCGCGTGCATCAGGGTGGTACACCAGGTTATGTCATCATAGCATTGGGTATTATTGCATTATTGCTGTCAGCCGAACGATTCACGACGCTCAACATCGTCGCATCTCGTGTACGAGCGCAGATGAAGACCGCTACTGCAAACCTGAATAATCCATTAGGTCGTGTTTTGGCTGTTTATCATGACAACCTGAACATTGATGCAGAAACCCTGCAGCTGAAGCTAGACGAAGCAATCTTGAAGGAGCAACCCGCTCTGCAGGCGCGCATCTCGTTTATCAAGATCATCTCGATGGTAGCACCGCTGCTGGGTCTGCTGGGAACGGTAATCGGTATGATTATTACCTTCCAGGCGATCACGCTGTTTGGTACGGGCGATCCGAAGACAATGGCTGGTGGTATCTCACAGGCCTTGATCACAACAGTATTGGGTCTGGTTGTCGCCATCCCAACGGTACTGCTTCATTCTATTGTGCAGTCACGTAGCTCTGGGGTCTTACATATATTGACCGAGCAAAGTGCTGGTTTGATAGCCGAACACGCTGAGAAAGCAGGTAAGTAATCCATGGATGCAATATTTGTTGCTATTCGAACGTTTTTTGAAGCCGGTGGTGATGTGCTTTTCCTCATCGCCGGTGCGACTTTCATTATGTGGGCTCTGATTTTTGAGCGAGCTATGTTCATTAATACTGAGCACAAATTGGATGTTGGTAAGGCGTTGAGCTATTGGGAAGGTCGATCAGAGCGTACGTCTTGGAATGCGCATATGATTCGGCTGCGGTTGATCTCAGAGGTGAACCTGAAACTGGCGTCGAACATGCACTTTATTAAGACGCTGATTTCGCTGTTGCCTCTGTTAGGTTTGCTGGGAACGGTGACCGGTATGGTTCAGGTGTTTGAAGCCATGACCTACTCCGGCGGTAATGCAAGATCAATGGCTGCTGGTGTGTCTATGGCGACGATACCGACAATGTCGGGGATGGTTGCGACCCTATCAGGCGTGCTTGCCAATACTTTTATTACTTCCAAGATTCAAACAGAATCAGATTATATGGAAGATGCCTTGACGATGGACCATTAAGTACGGGTTCATCGAAGACTGGCCTTTTCAAAAAGATAGATTTCATCGTCTGAAGTCACGGCGGTAACGTTAGATCAGGATACGTACAATGCGTAGAAGAACTCAAGAGTCGGATGAGAAGGTTGCGGATTTAACGCCCATGCTCGACGTGGTGTTTATCATGTTGATCTTCTTTATTGTGACGGCAACTTTTATAAAAGAGACGGGCGTTGAGATTAACCGCCCTGATACTAAAACTGCTGAAATGAAGAAAACTGTATCGCTATTGGTTGGTGTTGGTGCTGATAGTTCTATTTGGATCGACAAGAAGAAAGTCGACATTCGCAATGTGAGGCCTCTTATGGAGAGGCTACACGCGGAAAATCCTAAGGGCGGGCTGGTTATCCAGGCTGATAGTGAATCGAAAGTCGAAAAGGTACTCGCAATCATGGAGGCTGCCAGAGTCATTGGCATCAGCCAGGTTGCTATCGCCTCAGAAGACAAGTAGGAGGACGGTCGATGGTCATTAGAGTAGGTCTTTCAATCATTGTCGGGGTGTTTGTCACCTTGTCATTGTTTTATCTTATGCAGGCGTTGATTGCTGGTGCCGACAGTGCCTTGACCGATGACAAGATCGGTAACTTAGTCGATTTTGTTCGCGTTAAACAAGACGCTGAGGTCAATGTTAAGGACCGTAAGCCGAAGAAGCCACCACCACCAGATGAGCCACCACCTGAAACACCGCCGCAGAACTTTAATGTGTCTGTGGATAACGCTGGATTTTCCATGTCAAACGTGGATATGAGTGTGAATGTGAATGTCTCCGGCGGCGGATTTGGCATCAGCGATGGTGAATATCTGCCAATCGTTAAGGTCCAGCCACAATATCCACGACGAGCATTACAGCGAGGCCTGACTGGTTGGGCGATTGTTGAGTTTACCGTAACCGCTCAGGGCACTGTAAAAGACGCGGTCACTATTGAGAATTGTGCACGAGTGCAGAATGCGCGAAGTGAAGAACAGTGTGTAGACAGTCCGAACAGTGTATTTGACCGTGCCGCCGAACAGGCAGCGTCGAAGTTTAAATACAAGCCGAAGATTGTCGATGGAGAGCCGGTTGAGACCGCCGGTGTCCAGAACAAAATCACCTTCGAATTGACAGAGGGTTAGGTGCATACGATGAAGAAATTATCTGTAAATATTGGTTTTCTCGTAGCCCTTTGCGTGCTCTGGAGTGCGCCAGTCATGATGACTGGCCTTTCCCAAGGGTTTATGTCCACGGGCACTGTGCAGGCAGCTGACAAGAAAAAGGAAACTCGCCGGGTGCCTGCGATGCGCGAACGGACTTACAAGACACTGTCTGAGGCGCAAATTCTGATTGATCCAGATTCGATTCCTCTCGCCGAGGGAGAGGTCAAGCCAGACGTGGTGGCAGATCCACGTAAAGCGATTGAGATTCTCAAGGATCTTATGGAGCGACGCGGCGTCAATAGTTATGAGCTGGCCCAAATCTGGAACACCTTGGCGTTTGCATACTATACGCTCGAAGATATTCCGAGCACATTAAAAGCCTATGAGATGGTGCTGAAACAGGAAATTACTGAAGCATTGGAGTTGTCAACGCTGCGGTCTTTGTTCCAGTTGTACTATTCAAAGGAAGATTACCGCAAGGCGATCGGCTATATGGATCGCTGGGAAGAGCTTCGTGGTAGCCCCGATGCTGGCGTAACGTTCATTCGTGCCACTGCGTACTATCAGCTTGAAGAGTTCAAGAATGCGCTCAAAGAAGCGCTGGCAGTTGAAAAAATCGTTGCCCTTGAGTGCGAGCAGAGCAAGGCGGCTGCTATAGCTGCACAAACAGCAGTTCCAGAATGTCGGCCAATGAAAGAAAATTGGTGGTACATTCAGGTCGTTATTTATAACGAGCTGAAGGATTACGATAATGTGATTAATGTGCTTGAACGGCTCATCGCTGTATATCCGAAGAAACAGTACTGGATGCACTTGGCCGGGATGTATTCTGAGAAGGGTTGGGATGACAAGTCGCTGTCTGCTTATTACGCGGCCTATAGTCAGGGTATGCTGGTTAAAGAAAGTGAAGTCGTTATGCTAGCTCAACGACTATTGAATGCTGAAGTACCCTATGAGGCGGCAGTGGTACTTGAGAAAGGCATCAAAGCGAAGCTGGTAAAGAAAGACGAAAAGAACATGAAGCTCCTGGGCACCTCTTACACGATGTCTCAGGATATGGGTAAGGCGATAGAGGCCTGGCGCGAAGCGGCGAAAATATCCGAAGAGGGCGATAACTACTATCGCCTGGCACAGGCTCTGGCTAACGAAGATCGTCATAAAGAAGCCATCGTGGCCTATGAGAAAGCATTGGATAACGACGTGAAAAACGAGAGTAACGCCCACTTCTGGCTGGGGATTTCCCAGATGCAGTTGGAACGATGGGACTCGGCGTCTAAGTCTTTTAGAGAAGCGGCTAAAGACAAGGATATGGAGAAGAGCGCGAAGCGGTATTTGAAGTATATCGCAGGCGAGAAGTATCGCCAGGAAGAACTGAGGAAGATGTTGGAGGCCTGACAACCAGGTTTTTCACGGCTTACCTATAAAAAAAGAGGCATTTAGCCTCTTTTTTTATGCCCGATGTTTATGCCTCAGCGGCCTTCACGGGGCAACTAAAATGTTCTATTGATCCATAAAGTATCAGGTGGCTATTTTTTTACCGGTCGTTTTGATGCCTTGTTCTGATGACTATTGCGAGCGGTGAGAATAGTGAGCTCAGCTTTAAATTTGCGAAAGGTATCCAAGCGGGCTTGCGGTAAATCGCCGGTAGCAATGGCTTTGCTGACAGCGCAGTGAGGTTCCGTATGGTGCTGGCAGTCATTAAACTTACAGGTGAGTGCCAGATCAGCGATATCACTGAAGCTGGCAGTCAACGTTTCCTGGTCTGCCCATATCTGGATCTCGCGCATTCCAGGGGTATCGATGAGCATCCCGCCGCTATCAAGCTGACAAAGCTCTCGAAACGTGGTGGTATGCCGACCACGGCTGTCACCTTCGCGCACCGCACCGGTGTCAAAATGATCGTGTCCCAGTAGGTAATTCGTGATCGTTGATTTGCCGACGCCGGAAGACCCCAGCAGAGCCACAGTTTTACCCCTTGTGACGTATTCGCGCAGCCCCTCCATTCCTTGGCCATTCGTGGCGCTGACCACGTGAATGGGAGTTTTCATGGCGATTTTTTCGACCTTATCCAGCCTTGGCGGCAGGTTCTCGCATAAGTCGACTTTACTCAGAACGATGACCGGACTCGCGCCGCTGGTCCAGGCCAACAGCAGATAGCGTTCTATACGTTTCACATTGAAGTTATCGTCTAGGCCAGTGACTAGAAAGACGGTGTCAATATTGGCGGCGACCACCTGTTCGTCGTAGCGTTCTCCGGCTTCTTTTCGAGAGAACTTACTCTTGCGATTGAGAGTCACTTCGATTAATACGGTTGGAACAGCATCTGCATCCTCCTGACCCTCTTCAATAGGGCTCACCAGCACCCAATCTCCCACCGTAGGTAAGTCAGCTTTGGATTGACCGGCGGAGCGCGCACGACCTGGTAGCAGCCCAACCAGTGGCCCTGTCGCTGACAGTAGATGATAACGGTTAAGGTCAGGCCGACTGACCCGAGCCGGTATCAGTCCAGGGTGGTCGGCGGCTTGTGCGCTGAAAAATGTATCCCAACCCAAGCGTTCGAGATTATCCTGGGTGCTTGCGCTGACACTCAGCAAAGAGGGTTCTCGACTAGCTGCGCAGTTTGGTTCTCCACTCTGGGCCACGCCTGATTGGAAAGGTAAAAAACGGGCTGTTGGATGTTAGATTGTGGCGACGGGAAGCTCTCTATAGGAGTGATCAGTATAGCGGCTACGATACTGTGTGCATGACGCCAGAACAAGTGTTTGGCTTAGATTAGCGGCTGGATTTTGGCCATAGTGCACGTGTCATGGGGATCAAAATGGCGATCACGACCAAACTCATCAGCACGACAGTGGTTGGGCGGTCCCACAAAAAACTAAATTGTCCATCGGCCACAGCAAGCGCTCGGCGTAGATTATCTTCAAGCATACCGCCGAGGATAAAGCCGAGGAGTAAGGGCGCCATCGGGAATTGCAGCAGTCGCAATAACACGGCGCAGATGGCGATAAAAACCATCATCTGAATGTCGAAGACATTGAAGGAGACCAGATAAACCCCCATCAGGGAAAAAAACATGATAATTGGGATGAGATACTGCCGTGGCACCAGTAGCAGGCGAGCGATATAGGGTATTAAGGGTAGATTCAGGACTAACAGCATCAAGTTGCCAAAGTACATGGAGACGATCACCGACCAGAATATTTCCGGTTCATCGATGAACAGCCGCGGTCCTGGCTGGATGCCATAAGCGAGCAGGGCGCCAAGCAGAATGGCCGTGGTGCCAGATCCCGGAATGCCCAAGGTCAGCAATGGCACGAATGATCCAGTGCAGGCGGCATTGTTGGCTGCTTCAGGTGCCGCAAGTCCCTTGATAGAGCCCTGGCCGAATTGTTTTTGATCCTCACTGGTCGCCAGATTACGTTCAACGCCATAGGCCAGGAACGAAGCGATGGTCGCGCCCGCGCCCGGCAAAACACCCACAAAAAAGCCGAGGACCGAAGAGCGGGAAACAGTCGGAATGATTGCCCTAAGCTCTGGTAGAGACAGGTGCAGACTGGTCTTATGCAGACGTATTGTCGGTTCCTTGGCACGGGTAGACTGCAAAACCATCATGACCGCCTCGGATAGCGCGAATGTGGCCATCGCCAGCATCAGAAATGAAATGCCGTCGATTAGGTCCATGCGCCCGAAAGTAAAACGTTGAACACCCGCAGAGAGGTCGGTACCGACGGTAGATAACATCAATCCAAAGCAGGTCATCATCAGCGCCTTGAGATACTCACCCTGGCTGGAAAAGGCAGAAACCAGCGTCAGGCCCAAGAGCATCAACGCAAAATAGTCTGCGGATTGAAATCCGAGAGACAAATCTGCCAGGAAAGGTGCTGTCCCGGCGAGAAGAAGGGCAGCGAGAGTGCCTCCCGCGAAGGACGAATAGGCAGCAATGGCGAGGGCTTTGCCGGGCTGGCCGTTGCGGGCGATGGGGTAGCCATCAAAGGCCGTGGCAACTGTACCGGCCACGCCTGGTGCATTGATCAGAATCGATGAGGTGCTGCCGCCAAAGATGGCGCCGTAATAGACGCCGGCGAGTAGAATCATGCCACTGCTCGGGTCAAAGCCATAAGTAATAGGTATCATCAGGGCGATGGCGGTGATTGGTCCCAGACCGGGCAACATGCCGATCAACGTACCTGTAGCACATCCGGCGAACACCAATATCAGGTTGTGTAACGTCAGGACTGTTTGCAAGCCGATAAATAAGCCATCGAGCATTATCCTGCGCCTCCCAGGTACTGGAATAACTGCTCGGGAATGGCGCCAGGCGCCAGATAAATACCTAATTGGTCCATCAATAGCCAAAAGGCCATGGCTATCGTGGCAGCGACCAACAACGGTGCTCGAAACGACCTGACACCCAGGACTAGAAAGGCGGTAATCAGCAACAAAATGGTGGCAATGACGAAACCCAGTGGCTCCAACAGAATGCCATAACCGCTCATTATCACCAGCAACAGACACGCTGGTAACCAGTTAAGGTTCAGGACGGCAGACCAGTCGGTCTTAGGTGCCGGCACCAGTATCAGTAAAATAGCGCAGAAGCTCCCCACGACTGCGATAAAATAGGGCATAGACCGAGCGTTAAACACCTCTTGCTCAGACCAGTAGTCCAAGTGAATGTCATCAGCATAAATGCCGTAAGCGACACACAAGATAAGAAATAAGATGCCGCCAAGTCGGGCACTGGTTATGGACACCATATTGCTTACTGTCCCGATGGGGGCAGGGGGCGCAAAAACCCTAGTTGGCGCATCAAGGTGCCAATTTCAAGTTCCTGCTGTTCAAGGAAATGATAGAAATCATCACCCTGTTTGAGTTGCAGGGTCCAGCTATTCCTGCGTCTAACGGCTTCGAAGGCAGGCGTCGCAACGACGCTTTCGATGGTCTCCATCATGTCCAGATAGCGTTGTGGCGGCAGGCCCTTCGCCGCAAAGACCCCGCGCCAATTGGAAAATTCAAGTGCGTAGCCCTGCTCAGCGAGGGTTGGAAAATCAGGTGCATCAATTAGGCGCTGTAATGCGGTGATGGCGATCACCCGGACTTCACCGGCGCGAGCCATATCGATGGCTTCACTGAGTCCCGTAGAGAGCAAGTGGGACTCGTGCGAGAGAATGCCTGCCATTGCCTTCCCGCCGCCGTCGTAGGCGATATAGACCACCTTGCTGGGGTCACCGCCCGCCATCTCGATGGCACGCGCGAAAATAAAGTGATCGGTACTGCCTCGAACTGAACCGCCAGCGACCTTCACCGACCGGGGGTTAGCGTTAAAGGCTTGGACAACGTCACTGAAATTCATGAGCTTCGAGTCCTTAGGAACTACGAAAACACTGTAGTCAGCAATGACCGCAGCGATGGGTACAAGATCTCGAAAGGATTGTGGAAAGACTTTTTGGAGTGACCTCACCACCATGGGGGTCGAATTCATCAATAACGTGTAAGGCTGGCGCTCGGCAGATTCGATCAGTTTGGCAATAGCTCGGCCGCCGCCACCACCTGAGAGATTCTCAAATGAGACATCCTTGACCAGCCCCGACTTTACCAGTGCTTCACCAATACCGCGAGCAGTGCCGTCCCAGCCGCCACCAGGCCCCGCAGGAATAAGAAAGTGGGTCTTTGGCAGGAGTTCAGCATGAGCCGCCAGACTGAATAGCAGGCCAGCGATTGCGATAAAACTTTTAAGCAGCGGCTTGGGCATCTGCTAGCGATTCAAGAAATTAAGTGGCAGACCAGGACAATGCCAGGGCATGGATACCAGCTTGCCGGTGGCTGAGAGCGTGATAAAAGCCGTCTGCAGATTATCGCCGCCAAAGCAGATATTAGTTGTCAAAATATCTGGCATATCGATGAGTCTTGCGGTTGCACCATCAGCTGAGTGGACAGTGATGCCCCCTGTGATCAGCGTCGCAACACAGACATTTCCGGCACTGTCGACCGCCAGTGAGTCAAACATATGGTAGTCAGGTAACTGGGCGAGCATGCGCCGACTCCCGCCGAGTTCTCCTGGCGCCTTGATATCAAAGGCCCAAACACGGCCAGTCGGGGTTTCTGCCACATACAAGGTGGCTTCATCGGGCGACAAGCCAATACCGTTAGGTGCCTCTAAAGGGAAGATGACCTCTTTAATCTGTTGGCCATCGATGGACGCGTAGTAAACCCCCGTGCGATCTTTGTCTCGTGGTCTATTTTTACCGTGATCAGTAAACCAGAAACCACCTTGTTGATCGAAGACGATATCGTTTGGTCCGCGTAATGGGTTGCCGGCACAGTGGGTATATAACGTCTCAACTTCACCAGTGGCGAGATTCACTCGCTCAATTCGGCCGCCAGAATAATTTTCGGGTTGATCGCCGGGGAATGTCAGACCATTTCTGTCATGCCAAATAAACCCACCATTGTTGCAGATATAACAGTGACCATCGGGCCCTATGGCCGCTCCATTGGGACCGCCATCCAGCTGCGCAATTACCTCAACAGTGCCATCCAGTTGAACTCGGCTCAGGGTGCCGCGTTTAATTTCAACAAGGATAATACTGCCATCTGCCATGGCAATGGGACCCTCGGGGAATTCCAGGCCAGTGGTGATCTCCGTTAGCTCGCTCATGTCAGATACCTGCATTGATTTGCCTGCTACTATAAGCGCCCGGGCAAGATTTGTTAACCCGCTTTAACTTGGTGAAAGGCCCAGTCGAGCCAAGGTAAAAGCTTCTCAATATCCTGGCTCTCGACAGTGGCACCACCCCAGATGCGCAAGCCCGGGGGGGCATCGCGATAAGCACCGATGTCATAGGCGACATTCTCTGATTCCAGTAATGCAACTAGCTGTTTAATAAGCCCGGTCTGACTGGCTGCATCTTGGGCGGTAAACCATGGGTCGATGATCTTCATACAGATGGAAGTACTAGAGCGTGTCGCCTCGTCTGTGGCGAGAAAAGCAGCCCAGTGGGACGTGGATAGCCACTTGGCGATCACATCCAGGTTCGCCTCACTACGCTCAATCAAAGCCGGTAAGCCACCAATTTGGGTTGCCCAGTCAAGCGCGTCAAGTTGGTCTTCAACGGCCATCATCGATGGCGTATTGATAGTAGCGCCCGCAAATATATCAGAAATAAGTTTACCGCCTTTGGTCAGACGAAAGATTTTCGGCAGCGGCCAAGTGGGTGTATAAGATTCGAGCCGCGCGACAGCGCGCGGTGACAAGGCAATCATGCCCTGACCCGCTTCGCCACCCAAGACCTTTTGCCAGGACCAAGTGACGACGTCGAGCTTAGGCCAGTCGATATTCATCGCAAACGTCGCCGAAGTGGCGTCACAGAACGTCAGCCCCGCGCGGTCGGCGGGAATCCAGTCGGCATTCGGCACTCGCACGCCAGAAGTCGTGCCGTTCCAAGTGAAGATAACATCATGATCAAAATTCACTGCCGTCAGGTCTGGCAATTCGCCATAGTCAGCGCCCAGATCGCGTACGTTATCAAGTTTTAATTGTTTCTGCGCGTCTGATAACCAACCTTGGCCAAAGCTCTCCCAGGACAATACATCAACACCACGGGCGCCGAGCATGGTCCACATCGCCATTTCGAAAGCACCACTGTCAGACCCTGGGACGATACCCAGCAAATAGTCGGCGGGCATACCTAACAAGCGCTTGCTATCCTCAATGACCTTATTGAGCTTTGCTTTTTCGGCTTTTGCTCGATGAGAACGGCCGAGGCTGGCAGTGGGCAACGTCGCTATAGACCATCCCGGGCGTTTCGATGTGGGGCCAGAGGAAAAGCGAGGGTTTGCCGGTTTAACTACTGGTGGGTTCATGATGACAGGGGATTCCTAAAAGGAGAAAAAAGCGCAATGTGCGGGGTTAGGGTGACGTTGTCAAGATCAATTCATGGCTTGATTTTCGCCAAATAGACTCCTGTTGCGCAAAATTAGGGCGATAAGGGGTTCAATTATCGCTGCCGCTAACAAAGGTGCCGGGTGGCCCAAGTTTGGCTACAATAGACTGTCGCTCGCCAGTGTGGCCGAATCAAACAGCAAAATGTGGTTGACTTGCTAGGTCCAGCCGATCCTGGCCTGATCGGTGTCAGCCAGAGGTACTAGATGGTAATCCTGAGAGACTATAAGGTCGCAGCCTTCATGGCCCTGTCCGCGATGTTTACCCTGACGGGGTATGAATTTATTCGCTCGGCGTCCACCGTGTTGTTCAAGTCGGCCTACGGCGCCGATAAATTGCCATTGGTCATGGCTGCCATGCCCATCGTGGTGTTTTTCGGGGTCTGGCTTTACAGCCGGTTACTAAGCGTACTTGGGCCCCAGCGAACGCTACTGGTGACCTCCCTGGGCTCTGGGCTGTCGATTCTGGCTTGCTACCTGATACTGCTTACTGGCGTCAAATGGATCACGCCAGTACTGTTTCTGCTGAAAGAATTTTATATCGTATTACTCATCGAACAATACTGGAGCTATATCAACTCGTCCTTATCGTCGAAAACCGCAAAGCAGGTCAATGGTCCTGTGACAGGCATCGCAGGGCTTGGCGGTGCCATCGGTGGTACCTTGGTAGGGGCGACGGCCGGCGAGTATGGAGCCGAAACTATGGTGTTATTTGCCGCCATTGCCTGCTTACCAGCAGCGCTGGTGTCAAATGCAGGCTATGTTTTGTTTGGTGAGCCTGAGATGCCTCCGCGCGCAGCCACTTCAGACCCTATGGGGTGGCACTTACTCAAAGAGAATCCGACGCTGGCATATCTGCTCGGAATTGTGCTCACCTCGCAACTCGTCTCGGCGGTATTGGACTACAAGTTTCAGGGACTGTTATCGGTTCAATTTGCCGGCGACCCGAATGCTGAAACTGCTTTTCAAGGCTGGTTTTTTGGTACTTTGAACACCAGTGTTTTAGCCCTGCAATTTATCATCACGCCACTGGCTTTAAGTTTCATCGGGTTGCGCTGGATTCATATTCTCATGCCGCTCGTTCATCTGGTGGCCATTAGCATGGCACTCATCGAGCCGAGTGTCTGGAGTGTTGGACTGGCATTTTTTCTATTTAAAGCCTTCGACTATTCAATCTTTCGAGCCGCTAAAGAAGTGCTCTATGTGCCGCTGTCTTTTGATGAGCGTTATCGCGCCAAGGAAATTATTGATGTGTTGGGCTATCGAACAGGGAAGGGGGCATCATCAGTTGTGATTGTGGGTCTGCAAAATGCGGGCGTGTTGATGAGTAACTACTATCTGGCCCTGGCGTTTGCGGCTACGGCCCTGTGGTTGGCCCTGATTTTTCCATTGACGCAACGGGCTCGGGCAATTCGTGAGGAAACTTGATCGAGTCGCGGTCGTGAGCTCACTCAGGTTTGAAAACCAGCGAGTCCATAGTGTCGACAGTCAGGCGGCCGTTGGCGACTTGGGTCAGAAGACTCGCCAGGTGGTGAGCTGCACTCGTGAGTTGTCCTTCGACCATAGGCAGCGCCCGTGCAATATAAGCAGCGTTGAGACCGTCGCCACTGACGATAAGCTGCCCATTGGTGTGGCGATAGGCCGTTGTGCGAGCCAGCTCGAAGGAATGTTGTAGCCAAGGCATTATTTGTACAGAATCCGTTGCAGGGGCTCTAGGTCCCTTTGGTTTTAAGCGGTTGATGCTGGCCGGATAGCTCAGGCCAGCCTGGTTCACGAGTATCACATCCCAAAGACTATGCAGGTTAGTCGGTGCGCCAAAGCCGGTGATTTTAATTTTATTACCACCCCAGTCTTCTTCGTGACTGACATGCAAGGGTTGGTGTAGATCGCCGACTAAATGTCCGAGATATCGTAGCGCCGCCGCTTTTCTGGCATCTTCACGTTTACCGTGACTGTCCTGGGACAGGTACACCAGGCTGCGACGGATACCAACTGTTAGGCAGTCCATGGCCGCGCAGTCTCGAGCCAGGTCAATTGTCTCGATGCCTGCTGGAATATTGATAAAGTGCAGTTCATAGCTGTCTCGGTGGGAGCTGTACTTCGCCACATCAGCCCATAGACAGGCATCAGCAAAATTATCACTGCCGTTGCCGTCGAGAAATTCACCGAGTGCCAAGGTTGTTTTCAGCCATTGGCGGCTAGTAGCATCAAGCTGGGTCTCAGCAACGCTGCAAACGAGCTGATGGCCGGGTTTTCCCCAAGCGAATGCCGAGGCCGGCCACAGGGCCCAGAATGAAAAACAGAACGATAAATAGATCAGCCTAATGTATCTCACTTTATATCCCCGATCAGCTTGTTCATATTGTACCTATGCTAGTGTCTGAGAGTCATCGCTGTCCATCCCAGGCCGAATAACGAGTCGTCGAGGCTCTGGTGTGACTTGTTGACCAAACACCACCGGTACTGCCCAGCGGGTCTGGGCGCCGTCATAGCGTGAGATGCCACAGGGACTAATGGCCAGAACAATAGGGTTGTATTTTTTAATGATAGTTTACGGATTGCTGGAAGCCAGTTGATAACCCCGTGGCGTTAAATGCAGTACTGCAGTCGCGTGACGAGTGAGTCGAGTATTGTGGGTCACAAAGATACAGGTAATTTCAAGGTCGATAATGCTCTGCATGACCTGCGCTTCTGTGGCTTCGTCCAAATGTGCCGTGCACTCGTCAAGAAACAAGATCTTGGGACGATGATATAAGGCTCGGGCGATGAGAACTCGACTCTGCTGTCCCGCAGACAAAATCGTGCCCATATCCCCAATCAGACTCTCGTAGCCCATGGCCATCGTCATGATGTCATCGTGAATCATCGCGAGTCTGGCCGCAGATTCCACGCGTTCATAGTCGAACTCAGGATCGTTAAACGCGATATTAGATAAGATACTGCCCGATAGCAGCGCCTCGCCTTGCATCACGCTCGCGCTGTGCGTTCTTAGTGCGCTACTACCAGCGCCGCTCAGGGGTAGTTCATCGATGTAAATTTCGCCGCGACTGGCGGGCAATAAATTTTGCATGACATTCAGTAATGTCGATTTACCGCAGCCTGAGGGCCCGAGAATACAGAGCCGGTCCGCGGGTTGGATGTCCAGTTTGATCTGTTGCAGTATCCAGGGTTGATCATCGGTATGCCGAAAGCCTACACCGTCTAGTCGTATTCGTCCGCTGATGGCGGGTGCTGCTTGCATCGGTGGTGGCGTGTCGGCTGCGGCTAATTGAATATCGCTCAAGCGCTCAAGGTGCAGTGATAGCATTAAAAAACGAATCAACTCGTTGACCAGGGAGGTCGCAGCGCTGACGAGATGGCTGCGATAAGCCATAAATGCGTAGAGCATACCGATACTCATTTGACCACTGAGAACCTGCTTGGCGCCTAAAAATATGACCAGTATCTGCGATATACCAGAGATACCATTATTCAGAATGTCTCGTGCCAAGGACAGCCAGCTAAGACGAATATTAGCATTAATTACTTCATTGAAGCGGTTTTGCCATTCACTCTCGCGCTGTTGTTCGGCGCCAAAGCGTTTGATGGCGCTGATTGACCGAATGGATTCCATGAAATTTGAATCGAGCTTGGCGTTGGCAGTGATCTGTTCGTGAGATCTATTCCTTGTGGGTAAATAAAATGCCATCTGACTCACCAAGTACAAGAGCAGAGCCAGTACCACGACACCCGCTAATAATGGTGAGTAGATTAGAATCATCGTGAGCGTGCTTAAGGCCATGACACTATCTAATAGAACCGTGATGGCGCTACTGGTGAGAAATTCCTGTACCGGGCGCAGAGAAGCGAATCGTGAAACGACATCACCCAAATGACGTTTCATAAAATAGTCACCTTTGAGGCTCAGTAATCGGTGAAACAAACGACTACCAAACTTAAGAGAGAGTTGATTCGTTAGGTAGATATTAGTCCAACCGCGAATTGCTTGGGTTATCAACGAGATTAAGGTGATCGCCAAAAAGCCTGTAGCTAATAATATCAACAGGTCTACATCCTGTTTGACCAATACGTCGTCGACAACGAGCTGCATGTAAAACGGGCTGGCCAGGGCGACGAATTGCAAGATCACGGATAAAAATAGAATTTGAGCAAGTATCGGCACCATCCCTGGCAGATTACCCAAGAATTGCCTTAAGGACAGTTTAGCGGCACTGTCTGTGGCTTTAAATTGCGCATCCGGGGTCAGCTCCAGAGCAATACCGGTAAAGTGGCGGGCAGCAGCAGCCAAGCTATACTTTCGCTGTCCCAGAGCTGGGTCGTGAATCGTGATACTGGTACGGCTGGCGCGGGCGACGACCACAAAGTGGTTGAAGTCCCAGTGAATAATGACCGGTAGCTCAAGTTTACAGATTTCGTCAATCTCGCAACGCAGGGCCCGGCTAGTCAAGCAGAAACGCCGGGCCATCATCATTAAGTGATGCAGATTGACCCCATGCTGGCTCGTTTGAAAGCGCTCGCGCAAACGCAATAAGCTTTCTTGCTGGCCATGGTAGGCGGCGACCATGGCGAGACAGGCAAGGCCGCATTCTGAATATTCTGCTTGCAGCACTATCGGTAACTGTCGACGACCGCCGAGATGTAAAGTCCGCAGCAGTTCCATCAGGAACTACCTCGACCGCGCATAATGAATAGGGGCTCGAATAGCCACGCCATCAAGCTGCGCGATTCAAGCAGAATATCAGCCTTGAGTGTCATGCCTTCGCGCAGGCGTATGGCCTTGCCGTAGGCGGTGATGTGATGCTCATTCAGGGTAATGGTTGCCAGGTACACGGGTGGTGCGCCCCGTGGCAAGCTGGTCTGGTCGAGTGCTGTTAACGGGTGGCGCGAGACATCTACAACCTGTCCTGGATAACTACCGAATTGTTGATGTGGAAAGGCGTCGTACAGTAAGTTGACTGCTTGCCCGGGGCGTATAAACCCGATAGCGTGGCTCGCTATCATGAGCTTGGCCTGGAGGATACCGGTATTAGGCTCGAGGGTGAGAATCGGCATGTCTGGTGAGACATGTTCGCCGGGTTCGTGCAGTAGTGTTGCGATACGGCCGGCGAGTGGGGCGATCAGTTCCTGGCGTATCTCCCGTTGATAATTGTTGCGGCTCTGCTCTAGGCGGACAATTTCGGCATTCATAGGTAGCAGCCCGACCCGCTGGGTTACAGCGTTGTTGGCAACTGTAATCTGTAACTGGATCTTCTGCGCATGTAAATTTGCCAGCGTCGATCTTAACTCGGTAGTTGCCTGGCGGATCGAATGCCAACGCTCCTCGCGCTCGCTAAAGTTTAATGGTGAAATCTGGCCCGCTTGCAGCAGCGCCAGCGATGCCTTACGGATCTGACCAGCCTGGTCTTCCTTCAATTGCTGAATGTTAATCATCTCTTGCTGCAACGTGCCGGCAGTCGTCAGCGCGTCGATTTGCGCCTGCATTTTCTTCAGCAGAATTTTATTGTCTGCGGTAAAGTCTTCTCGAGCTTGGTGCTGGTGAACAATCAGCCGTTCGAAGTCAGCCATCGCGTTCCTGCCATATTCAACTTGTTGAGGTAAGTCAGAGCTGACAACCGCCAATATGTCACCGGCATTGACGACATCACCGGGTCGCACATTGAGTCGCTCTATTTTGCCAGAACGTTCGGGGTACAGACGTTTGGTCGTGACGCTGTATTCAAGGAAGCCGGGTACGCTTTGTTTACGTACGTAGTCGAAGCGGGTAAGAAATATCATCGCAGTGACTAAAATAACGGCCAGCAAAATAACGATCGTCGTGAGGTGAGGTGGGCCAATCAAACGTGCCTGACCGATATTCTGTTGTTGGCGAAAAAGTAAGGATTTGGCTGTGAACAGTGATTCTGTGTTAGCGGAGTGATGCGCAGTGTCAGGCATTAGGGTGCGCGCCAGGGTAGTGGCTGGTCGGCGGATAGCTCGATGAATAGCTCAATGAATAGCCCAGTGAAAATGCCGCAGCAGCCTACGTTGGTGTAGGACCATCTATTCTGCCGCAGTATCCCTGTTGCGGTGCGCAGATCTTGCATAGCGAGGCTGCCTCCTGTTGGAGTCCACAATATGGCGCCTCGATACCTGGATGGCCAAGGGCGATTGACCGCAGAGCGCGTAAGCCAATGCTGTGCGTTCACTGTGGCAGCCTTTGCGCCGAGCCGTCGGGCTGGTTTATAGTCAGGTGTCGCTGAGGTTAACTCAGCGCAAAGCAAATTATGCTACGCAGCGAGATCCGGGAGAGGCAAAGATGACACAAGCGAAAGTAAATACTAAGGGATTACTGGCAGGGCAAGTGGCAATCATTACCGGTGCCAGCCGTGGCATCGGTGAGGCGATTGCCATTCGCTACGCAATGGAAGGTGCGAAAGTTGTCGTCTCGGCGCGTACGGTGGAGGAGGGCGAGCACGTCTTATCCGGCAGTATCAACTCAGTGGTGCGGCGGATTCAGGCGGCGGGTGGTGAGGCGCACGCGATTCGTTGCGACCTGTCCCTGGCAGAGCATCGACAAAATCTGATCGAGGAAACGCAAGCTGTTTTTGGCCCAGTGGATATCTTGGTGAATAATGCGGCTGTCACCTATTTCACGCCGGTGGAAAGGTTTCAGAAGAAGCACTTCGATCTGATGTTGGAAGTGCAGGTTTATGCCCCATTCCATCTAGCCCAACTGATATTGCCGAGCATGCGTAGCCGAAAGTCGGGCTGGATTCTGAATATTTCTTCCCATGCTGCCTTGCATCCAGACAAGGCCCTGGTGGGTCGTGGGAGCACAGTCTACGGCATGTGTAAGGCTGCATTGGAACGCTTCACAACGGGACTGGCATCTGAGGTTTATGTAGATAATATTGGGGTCAATGTCATTTCCCCCGGTCTGGTAGCCACCCCGGGTGTTTTACATCACAAATTAGTTACCGACGAGACCCCAGAGGACCGCATCACCCCTGTAGAACATATGGCAGAGGCTTGTCTGCGTCTGGTTCACGGTGATCCCCATGAGATGACGGGCAAGATTACGTACGCCGCAGACATGATGACAGACTATAAGTTGGAACCTGCGGAACTCGTTAGCTAGCGCGGCCCGGCAGCTGAGCAGCAGATTTTTGTTAGACCAGGGTCATTTTGGTCTCGCCGAGCTGCTCGCCGATGTTATTCATATCGAAGGGAGTTAGTTGGTAAACATAATAGTTGAGCCAGTTGGAGAACAGCAGGCTGCCGTGGCTTTTCCAGTTGACGATGGGTGGCAGAGCTGGGTCGTCGTTGGGAAAATAGTGTTCTGGTATTGCCGGCTGATGACCGGCTGCTAGATCGCGCTCATACTCGTCTTTCAGGCACAATGGTTCGTACTCGGAATGGCCGGTGACAAATAATTGGCGTCCATCGGAACTTGCGATGATGTAAGCGCCGGCGATCTCAGAGGCGGCAATAATCTCGAGCTCGGGGATTTGCTGGATGGCGCTCACTGGCACCTCCGCATAGCGCGAGTGGGGAGCGTCAAAGGTGTCGTCAAAGCCTCTGACTATAGGCGAAAAGGGTTTAACGAGATGGTGGGGGTAAACACCAGATAGCTTCTTCGGTAATACGACTTTGTCGATGCCATACAGGTGATACATGGCGGCCTGTACTCCCCAACAAAGATACATGACTGACGTGACGTTGGTCAGCGTCCAATCCATAATCTCTGTCATCTCCTGCCAAAAATAAACATCCTCAAAGGGTACTTGACCCAAGGGTGCGCCGGTAATGATCATGCCGTCATACTTGTTGCTACGGATCGCACTGAAGTCTTTATAAAATGCATCCATGTGGGCGACAGGTGTGTTTTTCGACGGTTTGTCAGAGATTCGCATCAAGTCGACTTCTACCTGCAATGGGGTGTTCGAGAGCATGCGCAGTAGATGGATCTCAGTGTCGATTTTCTTCGGCATCAGATTCAACAACAGTATTCTCTGCGGCCGGATATCCTGATGTTGGGCCTGGGCGTCGGAAATACAAAATATGTTTTCTAGCTCGAGTACCTGAGACGCGGGTAAATTGTCTGGAATCCGCAATGGCATGGTGGTTCGTCCTCAAAAAAAAACCTGCTCAGCATTAGCGCTAAAGCAGGTTTAATACTCTTTAGCAGTATTTATATAGCGCCCGCAAGCTGAACTCAAATCGGCGCTGTATTGTTGGTTTCGTGCCAGCCATTATAAGTCTTTGACGCGGGATATCAATCAGGAAAGGAGTCCACACCATAGGCTGCCTGCAGACGCATCATCCCCTTGATCCAGCGATCGTAATCTGCTGTTTTGCGTTGCATATAAGTTAAAACTTCCTTGTGCGGCAAGACCAGGAACGTTTCGGCATCCAGGGTTTCAATCACTGTATCGCACAATTCTTCGGGCTCCATCATGCCGTCCACGCCGGCCACGCCGCCGCCCTCAGTGTTCGCCGTCATAGCCGTTCTGACCGCTTGTGGGCAGAGCGCCGAGACTTTGATGCCACGGTCACCATAGGTCACTGCTAACCATTCGGCATAGGCCACGGCCGCATGCTTTGTCACGGCATAAGGTGCAGAGCCGATCTGAGTGAGCAAGCCAGCAGCTGAGGCGGTATTCAAAATATAACCTTCTCCACGGTTGAGCATGTCCGGTAGTGCCGCGCGGGTGGCGTAGATATGCGCCATGACGTTGATCTCCCAGATTCGCTGCCAATCTTCGTTAGACGTTTCTGGGCCGCCACCGACCCCGATACCGGCGTTGTTACAGAGCAGGTCAATCTGACCATAATCTTGTTCCACGGTACGGATCAAGTGAATGACTTCCTGTTCGTTGGCGACATCGGTCTTGATCGCCCTGGCACCAATCTCAGCAGCCAGTGATGTCAGGCTATCAGCATGCAGATCGGCGATAATGACCTGACGAGCGCCTTCTTGGATAAATCGTTTCGCCATGGCGCGACCGATACCACTGCCAGCGCCAGTGACGATGGCGATTTTGTCGTTTAATTTCATAGTTCTTATCCTGAGTAAGAGGCGGTAAAGCCCTCGAGTTGCAGACTTGGCTGCGATCAAAGGGCGTTTGTGAGACCTTCTGTCGACCAGCTAAGCCGTCTATGTTAACCGTTGAATCTGTAACCTGCCGCCTAAGTGCCAGGCTAGGGCGTGGCTGCCACGGCTTTACAGATAATATCAAACATCCGAGTGATCTCCGCCTCGCTGATGATCAGTGGCGGTGACATGACAATCATATCGCCAATGTTCCTGCTCCACAGTCCCAGCTCGTAACATCGTTTAGCGACTTCTGCACCTCGCGCCATTGGCGCGCCGGGGCGCGGCGCTAGTTCAATCGCGCCGATCAGCGCATGGCAGCGGACATCAATGACATTCGGTTGGCCTTGAAGGCGCATGGCGTTTTCGTTCCAATGCTGCTCAAGGCTGGCGGCACGATCGAGCAAACCTTCCCGTTCGTAGATGTCCAGGGTCGCCATACCTGCGGCACAAGCCAGCGGATGACCTGAATACGTATAGCCGTGACTTAGTTCGATCCCCTGATCTTCAACGCCCATAAAGGTGTCAAAGATCGCATCGGAGACGAATACAGCCCCCATGGGTACGGTGGCATTCGTGATGCCTTTAGCCGTCGCCATGATGTCGGGTACAACGCCGAAGCGACTCGCAGCACAGCTTGCGCCGAGCCGGCCGAAGGCAGTGATTACCTCGTCAAAAATCAACAAAATGCCATGCTGGGTGCAGAGCTCGCGAAGCCTTTGTAAGTAGCCTTGGGGTGGCAAAATGACACCTGCTGCACCAGCGATGGGTTCGACTATCACGGCGGCAATATTATCGGCGCCATGGAGCTCGACCAATCTTGTTAAGTCGTCCGCGAGTTCAATTCCGTGGGCGGGCAGCCCGGCCGAGAAAGCGTTGCGCTCAATATCAAGGGTGTGTCGAAGGTGGTCGGTGCCAGGCAGCAGCATGCCGAACGAACTGCGATTCTTCATCAGCCCACCCACGGAAATGCCACCAAAGCCCATGCCGTGGTAGCCTTTCTCGCGCCCGATTAACCGTTGCCGCGAACCCTCGCCTCGGAGTTTATGGTACGACAAGGCGATCTTCAGAGCGGTGTCGACGGATTCTGAGCCAGAGTTTGTGAAAAACACGTGGTTCAGCGGGTCTGGAAAATGTTTTACCAGACGGCTGGCATAGTCAAATGCCAGTGGATGGCCGGCATTAAAGCTGTGGGCAAAATCCAGTTGTTCGAGCTGCTCGGCAATGGCCTGGTTGATCTCCTCACGATAGTGACCGGCGTTGACGCACCATAGTCCGGCCGAGCCATCCATCACTTCCTTATCGTTGCTGTCTGTGTAGTACATACCGCGAGCGGAAACGATGAAGCGCGGGTCTTGCTTGAATTTTCGATTAGCGGAAGATGGCATCCAGTAACTTTCGAGATCAGTCGGTACCCTGTTATGGCCCAGCTTTTTTTTGTCTGTGTTACTCATCGAGTTATGCTCCCGAAATGTGGGTTAGATCCAGTGGTGTGTTAAGTAAACGTTGGGCCCCAGCGGCATGGAGTTCAGCTGCGTCACGAAAGCCCCACAAGGCGCCCAGCCCCTGCATACCGCAGCTTACCGCAGTTTGCATGTCCATGGCTGTATCGCCTAATAGGGCAATGCGCGCGGGGGGTATTTTGAAGCCTGTTGCGATCATTTTGGCCCCGGTGGGGTCGGGCTTGTGCGGTACTGAGTCTGAATAGCCGACAATGTGCTGAAAAGGCGTGTTCGGGAAGAAAAATTCGACACAGGCCTGAGTAAATCGCTGGTCTTTGTTTGATAGGACCGCCAGAGGTATTCCTTGGTCGACCAGGGACGCCAGCATGGCAATGATGCCGGCATAAGGCTGGGTGTCGAGCTGCCAGGTAGCAACATAGTCCAATTGTTGCAACGCCAGCATTTGATCGATGATAGCAGGGCTTTGGGCGCTGGCGGGCAGACAACGTTCGACGCAACGTCGGGCACCATCGCCAATGAAGTATCGATAGGCATCTGCCGGGTGCGGCGGATAGCCCAGTTCTACCAAGACACGATTATAACAATTAGCCAGGTTCTGCAGTGTGTCCAGCAGGGTGCCATCCAAGTCGAAAATGTAGGCCTCAATGGGTTCTGGGTCACGGCTTCGAGGGTCGGCAGGGTCATGGCGCGTCATCGTTTATGCTCCTGCTCAAGGTGCGTATCTTGTATTGCGATAATTCCGTCCGAGTTTGTGGCGTCTAAGATTGGCGAAGGATTCATTAATAAGAGGTCGATCAGATATTGCCTGGGGTCATCGCCGCTTTCGAGTGCTGGAATCTGGGGGTTCAGGTACAACTGACTGAGTCGCCTGAATTCTGCGGGCACCAGCAAGGGCTCATTGGTACCTGGCAGCTCGTCTACCAGCGCCAGATAACCTAGCGCGCAATGGGCAAGGCAATAGATCTCCTGGCTGGTCTTTTGAATCTGCAGGGCCAGCATCGCGGCAAGGGCAGCGCTGTGTTCTGCCCGCGCCGCAGTGACTGCGAGGCCGCTCAGCTGAATGTCGAGGGCTGTGAGTCTAGGGGTAATGTCTGGGTCTGCGTCCAGCGCTTGGCTGACAATGAGTCTGCCCAGTTGCTGATGGTCTGCGGTCAATTGTTCGAAAGGTGTCATGGGCTGTCGCTGGTGGATTCTACGCGGAAGGCATCGCGGGTCTGTTGATTGACGACTAATGTATCGGCCAACTTGTCGTGCCAGCCTTGTTTGCGACGATCGAGCCCAATCCAAAAGAAGCCCAGACCAAAGGATAGCAAGCTGACATAGTAACCTAAGTAACGAAGCAACAGCTGTTTACGGCTAGCCGAGCCCAGAGTTCTGGCATCGACGATATAACCCTTGAATAGCATTTTTCCCGGGCTAGAACCAAAATAGATCCAGAAGGCGATAAAGATCAAGCCAATCAGGAGCATTTCCAGCACCATTTTGGTGAGCAGCTCGTCGATGATCTCCTTGGTCTGGGTGGGATCCATGTTCGTCGCTAAGGCGGGATCATACAACAGCGAAAGCGGATAGAGGAACAGGGAGGCCACTAGGCTGTCGATCAAAAAAGCCAGGAACCTGGACCAAAAGCCCACATAGGTCGGGGTTGCTGCGGGCAATTATAAATGCTCCATGAGTAGATCTTTGGCCAGGTTAATCTGCGCTGCCAGGTAGGTGGGGCCGCCTCGATCAGGGTGAAATTTCTGCATCAGTTTTCGATGGGCCGCAATCACCATTTCTCGTGTCGCCCCGGGTTGCAGTCCTAGTATCTCATAGGCTTGTGCTACATCCATGGCTGCCGTCGTGGCTGGCGTTTCGAAATGCGTGTGCCAATCCGGATAGTGACGATCAAGATAAGCCGTCAGTACGTTGAGGGAATCATTATCGATCCGGCATTCTTCGAGTAATTGCTGCAATTGTTCTTGGTTCAGCTGGGATAGCTGTTGGCCTGAAAATTGGCCTTCCAGGACCATGCCATTCATGGCGCCGCTGTCATGCGCCAGAGTCATGGCAAAAAACCGCGTATCCAGCGCTGAAGTCTGGCCGCTAGCAGGTTGGGCCGGTGCACCAAAGCCGGTTAAGGCGCGTAGTCGACGATAGAGACTGGCGACACCAAGGCTGCGAGTGATCCAAGGTAGTACCCGGGCCAGAAAAGGCAGCGCAGCGCCGAGCAGGGCAAATAACCAATTGAGACGGCCTGTCAGACCCAGAAAAATCAGCATGCCGCCGACGACGACGCTAGCGTAAATGAGCATAAATTGCCGAATACTCAGCCGTCGGCTGCCGAGGGCGATTCGTAAGCCAGCGAACAAAATAATCAAAACAACGATAACCAGGGTCAGCTGTAACATCTACTGGTCCTTAAATTGGCGGGTGAGCAGGGCAACGCCCGGTCCTGCTCGACGACTGAAACTCTCCAGTGCCTTGCGGCCGCCGGCCGCGTATACAGCCACAGCGGTTAACAGGTCACGAAGCTCATTGGCGCTGTGGTGATCAAAGGGGACGCAGGCCCCGCCTGACAGTTGGGCTATTTGTTGGAATACGCGGGTGACTTGCGCGGAGCGGCCTTCCTGAAAGATGAAAACAGGTACGTTCAGCAAGCCCAGTTGGCCGGCGATCACGCATAGCGGATCGGTGGCCTCCTCAATAGCGTCACCGACAAACACCAGCGCCTGAACTTTGTGTTGGCGTGCCTCGGCGACGCAATGCGCTAGCACGCGGCCAAGCTGGGTCGCACCACCGAGACATCGAACCTGGGCCATTTGCTCCTGCAAGCGTCTGGTGTCAGTACACCAGCTATCACAATGAAACTGTTGGAAGCCCCGGTAGTAACATAACTGAACCTGGAGGCCACCCAAGCTGGCAGTCTCGGCAAACATCTCTGCCTGGATTCGGCAGGCACTGTCCCACATAGGTTCGCGACTGGCGGTGGCGTCCAAGGCAAAAATCAGCCGCCCGGCGCCGGTGCCGCTAGACTTGACCGGCGTTCGAGCCACTCGGTCAAGAAACTGACTGACGGCTTGGGAGGGCTTGCCGGGAAGATTAGGGTCCTTGCTCATAATTCCTGTTGCTGGTTAGCCTGATTGACTTCTGTGGATGAAAGGTTAACGTTGCAGTCCCAAGGTTAGGGGTTTTGAGGATGGCGGGCAAATTAAAAAAGCTGGTGGTCGCAACATCAAGCAGTGCCCTGTTCGATCTCAGCGAGAGTGACAGAGTTTATCGCGAAGAAGGGGTCGCTGCCTATGCGGCTTATCAGATAGCTCGCGAGTCAGAGCCGCTGGCGCCCGGTGATGCATTTCCACTAGTGAAAAAGCTGCTGCACTTGAATCAACTGCTCGCAGGAGAAGAGCAGGTTGAGGTGATATTACTGTCGAGAAATACCGCAGATACTGGTCTGCGGGTGTTTAATTCAATTCAACATCATGCTTTGCCGATTTCCAGGGCGGCATTTACCGGCGGCTCACCGCCGTTTCGTTATATGCGGCCGTTTCGTTGCCACCTGTTTCTCTCGACCAATCCGGAAGATGTCCGCGAGGCCCTCGACAATGATATGGCGGCTGCCAGTATCCTGCCGGCACCACAACAACCCCAACAGTCGGATCAACTGCAGTTTGCCTTCGATGGTGATGCGGTGTTGTTTTCTGATGAGTCAGAGCAAATCTATCAGGCGGCGGGGCTGCAGGCATTTACCGCTAATGAGCAGCAGGCAGCCAATGAGCCGCTGATGGGCGGGCCTTTCAAACCGTTCCTGGCAGCCTTGCATGATCTGCAGAGTGAGTTCCCAACGGGAGAATGCCCGATTCGAACGGCGTTGGTGACCGCCAGAGCGGCGCCTTCTCACGAGCGGGTGATCAAGACACTGCGGGCCTGGAATATACGTATAGATGAATCCTTGTTCCTGGGTGGCATGAGCAAAGCGGAGTTCCTCAAGGCATTCGGTGCGGATGTATTCTTCGATGATCAGGCCGAGCATTGCCGTCTCGCCAGCGAATTTGTGCCGACGGGACACGTACCCCACGGTATTACAAACAGGCGGTAACGACGTTTTATGCCAGGCGCGGGTCGTTCAAGTGGCGAACCTTCATCAGGACGATAGATCGTTAGAGACAAATAGAATAATTGATGACATTTTTAGACGATTAGTGCCTATAATAAGACTTCGCTCAAGGATCTGGCCATTAGCGGTTGCAGTGGCAGTTCATAAGTTTTAAAGCCACAAGTACGAAGACACCCCTCAAGCACCAATAATTTCAGTTGGACCGCCTATGAAACTTCAACAACTCAGATACATATGGGAGGTGGCCCATCATGGCCTGAACGTCTCTGCGACGGCGCAAAGCTTGTTCACTTCACAGCCAGGAATCAGCAAGCAAATTCGGTTGTTGGAAGATGAGTTGGGCGTCGAAGTCTTTGCTCGCAGCGGTAAGCATTTAACCCGAATTACCCCGGCGGGTCAGACCATCATCGAGAAAGCCGGAGAGATTTTACATACGGTCGAGAGCATCAAGCAGGTTGCTCAAGAATTCAGTAACGAAAAGAAGGGTAGCCTGTCAGTCGCGACGACCCATACTCAGGCCCGCTATGCATTGCCCAAAGTGATCAGTGCCTTTATCGAACGCTACCCTGATGTTTCATTGCATATGCATCAGGGAAGCCCAATGCAAATCGCCGAGATGGCCGCCGATGGCGTCGTTGATTTTGCCATCGCGACAGAGGCCCTGGAGTTATTTGGTGATCTTGTGATGATGCCTTGCTACACCTGGAATCGCTGTATTGTAGTCCCGAAAGGACATCCCTTAACTGAGCTGGGAAAATTGACGCTAGAGGATGTCGCCCGCTTTCCAATTGTGACCTACGTATTTGGCTTCACCGGGCGATCGAAGTTAGATGATGCTTTTATGCGCCGTGGCCTGTCACCTAAGGTTGTCTTTACAGCCACTGACGCTGATGTCATTAAGACTTATGTGCGGCTGGGATTAGGTATTGGCATTATTGCCACAATGGCACATGACCCGGTAGTTGATAGTGATCTGGTGGCGCTTGATGTCACGCATCTGTTCGACTCGAGTACAACGATGATAGGGTGTCGCCGTGGAACGTTTTTGCGCGGCTATATGTATGACTTTCTTGAACTGTTCGCGCCACATCTGGCTCGTGAGCTTGTTGACGATGCCTTTGAGCGCCAAAACAGAGCTGAATTGGAGTTGCTCTTTAGCGAGATTAAATTACCTGCCCTGTAGTATTCGCGCTGATTTATATCAGCATCGACTGCGCTTTAAAAAGCATCGTCGGCGGAATACTTCTTGCTAAACCCAAGCGAGCCATGAAACAATTTGGCTTCTTTGCAGCGAACTGGTGAATCTGCTAGTGGTGACTGCGACCGTTATACTCATCAATAGGATAGGTCATGGATCTTGTTTGTTTAGATCTCGAAGGCGTTTTAGTCCCGGAAATTTGGATTGCATTCGCTAATAAAACCGGTATCGAGTCATTGCGCGCCACCACACGTGACATCCCCGACTACGACGTGCTCATGCAGCAACGCTTGCGCATTTTGGCGGAACATAATCTCAAACTAGATGACATCCAAGACGTGATCCAAACACTGGCACCCATGGATGGCGCTAAAGATTTTCTTGATTCGTTGCGCGCCAGTTATCAGGTGATTATCTTATCTGACACCTTCTATGAATTCGCTCAACCATTGATGCAACAACTAGCCTGGCCGACCCTGTTCTGCCATCGGCTGATCGTAGATGACGCGGGGAATGTCACCGGCTATAAACTCCGCCAGAAGGACCCCAAGAAAATCTCGGTGCAATCGCTGCATGCGTTGAACTATCGAATCTTTGCGGCAGGAGATTCCTATAACGACACAACGATGTTGGCAGAAGCCGATGTGGGGTTCTTGTTTCGTGCGCCGAAGAATGTCATTGAGGAATTTCCGCAGTTTCGTGTTACTAACGATTACGCTGAGTTGCGTCAATTCATCGATGAGGCTGCAGTTTCGACCCTCAAATAATTGCGCTCGGGGCATTTTTAGTCGCGGGCGAGAGCCTTTGTCTTACGGGTCAACGACGCCAGTGCATTACTGATGAAATTGACCTTGGTGAGAGTTTCCTCGTATTCCTGCGCCGCCTCAGAATCAGCGACGATACCGCCGCCGCCCCAATAGTGAAGCCTGTTGTTGGTGCAAATAATGGTGCGAATAGGCAGGTTGGTATCCAGGTTGCCGTGGTAACTGTAATAGCCGATAGCGCCACAATAAGCCTGCCGTTTGACCGGCTCAAGCTCAGCGATGATTTGCATGGCTCGATGTTTAGGTGCGCCGGTCACTGAGCCGCCGGGGAAACAGGCGCGCAACAAATCCATGGCACTCACACCGGGGCGTAGCTTGCCACTCACCGAGCTCACAAGGTGATGAACATTGGCGAATGAGACCAGTTCAAACAGCGAGTCTACGGCAATTGACCCCGGCACGGCGGTCTTGCCCAGGTCATTACGGAGCAGGTCGACGATCATGAGGTTCTCGGCTCGATCCTTCTCGCTGCTCTGTAATTCCTCTGCTAGACGCAGGTCTTCCTTTGGATGTGGATGCCTGGGTCGTGTGCCTTTGATAGGTTGGGTGAGAATCTGTCGATCTGCAACCCGCACCAGACGCTCCGGTGAAAAACTCAGAATGTCGGCCCCCGGTGTTCTTAAACAGGCAGAAAATGGCGCGCGCTGGGTTTGCCGTAAAGCTTGATAGAGCCCGAGGGGGTTGCCTTGATATGCTGCGCTGAAGCGTTGGGCAAAATTAACCTGATAGCAATCGCCAGCATCGATATAGGTTTTGATTTTTGCAAACGCCTGATAATACTGCGAGGCTGACATGTCCATTTGAACGTCGCTGGTGCTCTGAAAATCCAAGTCGGTCAGCTCGCGAGATGGCGCTAACAGTTTGGCCCAGAGTGCCTTAGCCTGCGCCGTTGCCCCTGGCGTGCAGACCTGGTGAGTTTGGCGTAGTGCATGGTCGATAACGATAAAGATGTCATAAATACCTACCAGCATGTCCGCCAAACCAATCTCTGCATCAGCGAGCTCTGGGAGTTTGTGAGTACCATGAGTCAGCTCGTAACCGAAAAACCCAACCGCGCCGCCCTGAAACGGCAGATCCAGTGGGCAAGGTGAATCTGGCGCCATTGCTCGGACTGTCTGTTCGATCGCATCGAATCCATCCAGCGTCGTGAGTACTTGGTCTACCCGCACTTGACCCCGGATGACATCGATGGTCCTGCTGGGGTTGGCGCCGATAATGTCGTAACGCTGCTGCTCGGCGCCATGACTCTCGAGCAGAAACGGCAGATGTTGTTCCTCCAGTCTGCGAAACCACGCGAAAGCGTCGGTTTCGTAAGGCAGTTTTTCTACACTCCAGGGCATGGCATATTCTGCGTCGATTAAGGAATGGCAGTCTAACGTCGACGGCGCTCAAGGACTAATATTTACGCCACTGAACGCCAATTTTCTGTATACTTGGCAGCTTTTGAAGACAGACGAAAGAGGACAATAGAATGATAACAGCGGGGCAAAAATTCAGGCTGGCGATTGAGCAGGAGAGTCCACTGCAAGTAGTGGGGACCATCAACGCCTATACAGCGATTATGGCTGAGGCGTCTGGCTACCGGTGTATTTATCTGTCTGGTGCCGGTGTGGCGAATGCCTCCTATGGTCTGCCCGACCTGGGCATGACCTCGCTGGATAACGTTCTGGAAGACGTTCGCCGGATCACGGGCGCATCGAGCCTGCCATTGCTGGTCGATATCGACACTGGTTGGGGTGGCGCTTTTAATATCAGCAGAACTGTCAAAGAAATGATCAGAGCGGGTGCCGCCGGCGTGCATATTGAAGATCAGGTGGCGCAGAAACGTTGTGGTCATCGTCCGAATAAGGAAATTGTAAGCCGTACCGAGATGGCGGACCGCATCAAAGCTGCAGTTGATGCGAAGACTGATGATGCCTTTGTCGTCATGGCGCGCACCGACGCCTTGGCCGTTGTCGGCCTTGAAGAAGTGATCGAGCGCGCCAGAATTTTTGAAGAGGCTGGCGCTGATGCCATCTTCGCCGAGGCGATGACTAGCCTCGACATGTATCAGCGGGTCGTCGACGCAGTGAAGATCCCGGTGTTGGCCAACATTACCGAATTCGGCGCAACGCCCTGTTATACCACCGAGGAACTGGCGTCGGTTGGTATTAAGATGGCCTTGTACCCTTTGTCAGCGTTTCGAGCGATGAATGCCGCCGCGCTCAACGTTTACCAGACATTGCGTAGAGAGGGGTCTCAGCAAGCGGTGATTGACACTATGCAGACCCGTAACGATCTGTACGAGTTTCTGGGCTACCACGACTATGAAGACAAACTGGATCAATTGTTTACTAAAGAGTCGAGCAATTCGTAGCGGTTCGCTGCAATCTTTTTATATCAACGGATGAATAGGGGAAAATCAAATGGTTGAGAAAAAACTGGGAGGCGCAGGCTTACGGGGTCAGTCTGCAGGCGAAACGGCCCTGTGTACGGTCGGCAAGGAAGGCTCAGGCTTAACTTACCGAGGTTATGGTATCGATGACTTAGCGGCGAATGCACAATTCGAGGAAGTCGCCTACATGTTGTTGTATGGCGAGTTACCATCGAAGGCGCAGCTGGCTGCCTATATCAATAAGTTAACCGCGATGCGTGGCTTGCCTGACAACTTGAAGGCCGTGCTGGAGTTGATTCCGAAAGACACTCATCCCATGGATGTGATGCGAACCGGTTGTTCCATGCTAGGCAATCTGGAACCCGAGAAAAGTTTCGCTGAGCAACAAGAGGCGGCGGACCGTTTGTTGGCCGCGTTGCCAGCCATTATCTGTTACTGGTATCGCTTCACCCACGACGGTGTGCGGATCGACACGGATACCGGTGAAGCCAGTATTGGCGGTCACTTTTTAAAGATGCTGCGTGGCGATACGCCCTCTGAGATGCATCGCCAAGTGATGAACTGTTCGCTGATTCTGTATGCAGAACATGAATTTAATGCCAGCACATTTGCTTCAAGAGTCTGTGCCGCAACCCTGTCGGATATGTATTCCTGCGTGACTGCCGCCATCGGAACTCTGCGTGGCCCACTCCATGGCGGTGCGAATGAAGCGGCGATGGAGCTGATCGAGAAGTTCAAGACACCGGAAGAAGCTGTAACGGGTATCCTGGCTATGCTTGAGAGTAAAGCAACTATCATGGGCTTTGGTCATGCGATCTATCGCACCCACGATCCTCGTAACGATATTATTAAGGAATGGGCGCGTAAGCTCGCTGATGAAGCTGGCGACACGACCTTGTTTGATATTTCAGTGGCGGTTGCCAAGACCATGTGGGACGAGAAAAAGCTGTTTCCGAATGCGGATTTTTTCCACGCCTCGGCGTATAACTATATGGGCATTCCAACCAAGATATTTACCCCTATCTTTGTGATGTCCCGAGTTACCGGCTGGGCTGCTCATGTAATGGAACAGCGTTCCAACAATCGCTTGATCCGCCCCAGTGCAGATTATATTGGGCCAGAAAACAGAGCTTATACGAGTATCGATCAACGCGGCTAAAGCGTTTTCGTGCAAGCAGTAAACTAAGCGGCGGGCAGAATCTTCATGAATCTGCCCGCCGTTTTTTTATCAGAGCGTGAGGGCCTGAACCGCGCTTATGCCAGGTCGAATTTGATCCCCTGGGCCAGGGGCAGCTCGGACGAATAGTTGATCGTATTGGTGCTGCGGCGCATATAGCCTTTCCAGGCATCCGAACCAGATTCGCGGCCACCACCTGTGTCTTTCTCGCCGCCGAATGCGCCGCCGATCTCTGCGCCGCTGGTGCCGATATTGACGTTGGCGATGCCACAATCACTGCCAGTGGCTGAAGTAAAAAGCTCGGCCTCGCGGACGTCATTAGTGAAGATAGCAGAAGACAAACCTTGGGGAACCGCATTGTTGGCAGCGATTGCCGCAGTCAATGTCTTGTAGCTGAAGACATACAATATCGGCGCGAAGGTTTCGACGCTGACGTTGGCTTCTGTGGTCGGCATGGCGACCAGTGCCGGTCGCACATAGAAAGCGGCTTCGAGGCCGGCGACGGCCACGCGGTCACCGCCGGTGATTTTGGCGCCAGTAGCGGCGGCGGTCTGCAGCGCAGCTTGCATCTGCTCAAAGGCCTGTTGATCGATCAGCGGCCCTACCAGCGTGCCCGCTTCCAGGGGGTTGCCAACCGCGACGGAGGCATAGGCCGTTTGTAGTCGCTGGCACAATTCGGCATGGATGGACTCCTCAACAAACAGCCGTCGAGTGGATGTGCAACGTTGTCCTGCCGTGCCCACAGCCCCGAATACGATGGCGCGTACCGCCATGTCAAGGTCTGCGCTCGGGCAGACAATGATGGCATTGTTACCACCCAATTCGAGAATCGTGCGACCAAGACGAGCAGCTACTCTGGGCGCCACGGCGCGACCCATGGCAGAGCTGCCTGTGGCGCTGATCAAAGGTATTCGAGGATCATCCAATGCTTGGCTGGCAATACTGGCATCGCCAATGAGCAGCTGGCTCAGGTTTTCAGGTGCATCACCAAATTCAGCCATTGCCGCACTGAAGATAGCTTGGCAGGCAAGGGCTGTTAGCGGGGTCTTTTCCGACGGCTTCCAGATAACACTATTGCCGCAGACAATCGCCAGTGTCGTATTCCAGGACCAGACCGCGACTGGAAAGTTGAATGCCGAGATGACCATAACCGGCCCTAGCGGATGCCAGTTTTCCTGCATTTTATGCTCCGGTCGTTCCGATGCGATGGTCAAACCATAGAGCTGGCGAGACAGGCCAACCGCGAAATCACAGATGTCGATCATCTCCTGAACTTCGCCTAACCCCTCTTGGAGCAACTTGCCTGATTCAAGGCTGACTAGCCGACCTAGGTTGTCCTTTTGTAAGCGCAAGTGATGGCCCAGCAGACGAATCAATTCGCCTCGGCGAGGCGCGGGAATCTGGCGCCAGGCCTGAAACGCCTTGCTGGCTTGATCGATAATGGTGTCTACCTCGGCTACGGGGGTGGTGTGAACCTGGGCTACAACCCGACCATCCACAGGACTTGTGACGGCCAGGTCACCTTGGGTGTAGCGCGTCGGTGCCACGCCAATGGCTGTTAGTGTATGGGCTATCGCGGTTTGGATTTCCATCATTAACTCCTGGTCATTTTAGTGTGAGCAGCCTTTGGCAGGTGTCTGAATCGCGTAAACACGACCAAATCGATTGCCTAGAAACAGATCCAAATCAATCTCTTCCTGAATGACGAAACCTTGGGTTGGAATCTGACCGTTGTGGAGCAGATCGAGCACGGCACAGAGACTGGAGGCCGTGGTGACTTGAATGGCACTGCGTTGCACGCCTTTGATCTGCTGGCTGTAGATTTTGTTGGCATAGGTTTCCTGAATGAGATGGTGGTTTTTCTTACCGCTGACGGTCACGAAAATCAGGACAACATCTTGCAGGGTGGCCGGAACGGCATTCTCCAGCACCTCCTTGAGCAGGTCTCGACGCTCTTTGAGCCGCAGGTCGTGGAGCAGGGTTTTCATGATATCGCGGTGACCGGGGTAACGAATGGTCTGATAACTCAGGCTTTTGACCTTGCCCGCCATAGACTCTGCCAGTGAGCCGATCCCGCCAGAGGTATTGAAGGTTTCATAATTAATGCCATCCATAGAAAAATGTTGCAGGTTCTCCAATGCGGCTGCGTGTATCGCCTTGCCATCCTCAATACAGATGCAGGGTTCACAATACTCGTTGATGACACCGTCCGTACTCCAAGTCAAATTGTAGTTAAGAGAATTCGATGGATACAGGGGTAGGGCACCGACACACATGCGGATTGAGTCCAGTTCATCGAAGCCATTGGCAATGTGTTGGGTGACGATGGAGATAAATCCTGGTGCGAGGCCGCATTGTGGAATAAAGGCTGATTTGGCAGTTTTGGCGATTTCTCGAACAAAGTCGGTGCTATCCACGTCCTCTGTCAGATCAAGATAGTGGCAGCCGACGGTCAGTGCTGCCTGGGCAATCACTTTCGTCAGGAAAAATGGCGTCGAGCTCAGAACGGCAAAATGCCCCGCCATACATTTTTCGAGCATAGCAACGTCTTTCACATCCTGCTGGACGATTTTGAGCAAGGGATGGTCCTTAAACTGATGCAGTGTCTCGGCCGAGGCGTCGATCAAGGTGATACTGTAGTCGCCGGTTTCGAGCAGTAAATCAACGATCGTTTCACCGATCTTGCCGGCGCCGATGATGGCGATTGGGGTTGGCTGGGTCATACAGTGCTCCTAGGCGGGTCGTACGCATATTGGGTACTCAGCTAGTTTCACGAAGATGTTGTGCAGAATGAATAGATAAAATGCCGTTATTGTCTACAATACAGAGCAGAATCACGACATCTATGAGCAAATTAGTGAAATATCTCGATCAGCAATTGATAGCCAGCCTGCGTGACAATGCCCGCAGTAGCACCTCGGAGATCGCTCGCAAGCTGGGGGTCTCGCGGTCTACCATCAATAGTCGAATCAAACGCCTTGAGGCCTTGGGTACGATCCAGGGATATACGGTGTTGTTTGGCGCAGAATATGCTGATCAGCAGGTCTCAGCCCATGTGCTGATCACGGTCAATCAGAAGCTGACAGGTCGTACTCACCTGGAACTACGCAATATCCCGCAGGTCAACGCCCTGTATGCGGTGAGTGGTGATTATGACCTGATGGCGGAGATCGCGGCCGGTTCAACGGCTGAAATTAGTCAGGTGCTGGACTTGATCGGTAATTTGCAGGGGGTTGAGCGAACAAATTCATCGCTGATATTGGAAACCAAATTCCGCCGTTGATCATCGACCGCTAGCGCTGACGATGCCAAGACTATTCAGGTTTGTGGTCTGTAGTTGAGCCTGATGTTCAAGCACTTTCTTGACGTAGCGGCGAGTTTCAGGGAACGGCGGGATACCGTGATACTTATCAACGTTACCGGCACCCGCATTGTAGGCGGCCAATACCAGCGGGATCTGGCCGCTGTAACGGTCCATCAGATAGCGCAGGTGCTGAACGCCGGCACCAATGTTTTTATGGGGATCAAACCGATCGCTGACTTGATATTGGGACGCGGTGTCTTTCATTAATTGCATCAGACCGGTGGCGCCTTTACGGGATACCGCATTCGGGTTGAAGCCTGATTCGATTTGGATCACCGCTTCGACGAGCAACGGATCAATCTGGTATTGCTGACTGGCGTCCTCAATAAAGTTGCGATAGTCTGCTGCACTGCTGCCTCGACGCTCGGCTTTTACCTGGCGATTGGCGAGAATGTGGCCAGCGTTCTTCAGGGTGCGACGATGGCGAACTAAGGTATATTGATGCGCTGAGGCCAAAACCGGCTTGTCTGACAATAGGCGCTCGCCGTCAGGACCACGGTAGATGTAAACGTCAGCTGCGACTGGCAGTGTGGCAAGGACCAGGCACAGACCCCAAAAAAGCCAGGCAAGCTGCTGTAATACCGCTGATTTAAGCGGGGCGCTGGCGAGTGGAGATGGATGCAACGGCATAGGTTTCATGACGGTATTAAGTGAGTTTAGATTGAGTCTAGCGGCTTTCCCCCGGTGTGAAAATTATCTTCCCTACAGGCGGTGGGCTTGACCGGCTTAATGACCTTTTGATAGCGACGGAGAGTGACATGGACATTGTATTACCCGACCTTTGCGATGCTTACCCGGATCTCGTGCGGGTAGCTACGCCGATCTTTCAAAACTTTGGCGGCCGCCGAGCATTTGGGGGTCAGATCGTCACGATCAAATGCCATGAAGACAATTCCCTGGTGGCCCAGCAGGTGGCTCTGCCGGGGCATGGCAAGGTATTGGTCGTCGATGGAGGCGGTAGCCTGCGTTGCGGTTTGCTGGGGGACAACCTCGCGCAGAAAGCCTTTGAGAACCATTGGCAGGGGATCGTGATCAATGGCTGCATTCGTGATGTAGATATTATTGGTCTAATTGATCTGGGTGTTCAGGCTCTGGCGTGTCATCCTATGAAAAGTGTCAAGCGCGATATTGGGTTGCTGAATGAGCGAGTCACGTTTGGAGGCATCGAGTGTATTCCTGGGGAGTATCTCTATGCCGACAACAATGGTGTTTTGGTCTCGGTCGAAGCCCTATCGATGCCCGATTGAGCTGCAGCTAGATTTTCAGTTGACGCAGATTAGGGTCGTGCAAGCCGGTTTCCCAGGCTGACTTGAACTGGCGACCCAAGCGGCTGTTTTCCGTGATATCTCTATAGTTGACGAAGCCCTCATACTGCTCGAAATCCGACCGATAGATGACGCCCTCGGTATCCACGAGTACAAATTCGTCATTCAGATGGCGGAGTTCCGGGTCGACGATCTTGATGTTGATAGAAGACGACAGTTTGCGGCTGATATCTACGAGGGCGTGGCCGGTCTTAACCACACGATGGCTGTCGTACAGCAGAATCTCGATCTTGGTATAGCGATTGCGGCGGGCCAGGGCCGAGATACAGTCACTGAGTTCATCGGAGTGGAATAACTTGTGATCAAGCATTGGCGACCAGATTCGAATGGATTGCTGGGCCTGCTGGCACATGTGGAGAATAACCTCGCGGAATTCCGCCTCCCGCTTTAGTCGTAGCAGTTGATGGTCTTGCCCCAATTTGTAGGTGTGACCGTCAATGCCGTCATCGTCGGCGCTGATGCTGCTGAGTTCTTGGCGCTGATGCCCTATATTGTTGATCGTCAGGTCTTTTCGGTAAATCTGATGCGAATGACCGTGAACCATGAATGGCTCGCCACTCGGGGTAAAGCCGCTGTGGGTAAACAAGCGATCCAGGTTCTGGAGGCCCGCTAATTGAGCCGCGGGCAAGCCGTAACGGGTGGCTCTGGCGACTGCGGCGTCCAAAAGTGCGCGACCGGCACCCTGGTGACGATGTCCAGGCAAGACTGCCAGGCGCGATATATTGCCCGCCAGGTCCATACGCACGACCCCGATGGTCTCGCCCGATGGGTTCTTGGCATGCCAGTGCAAGCTTGTCTTGTCAGTATCGTCACTAAGCCTGTCGACCGGCAAGCCGAGTTCTTGACGGAGCACCAGATCTCGAACCGCGGTAATGATTTCGCCGTCAGCGGACCAATCGGCCTCGAGGATGTCAACGTCGAGCAGAGCGATATCTGGTGCCTCGATTGTGCGCGCAGGTGGGTTTTCAGTGGTGATCAGTGACTGGGTCATATGATAATGAGGGATGCCCGCTTCCATGAACTCAGCGCCATCAGCCGTAAAGCCGGCCCGTTGATAAAAGCCCAGGGCGTGGCTCTGGGCATTGAGAAAAGCCACCGCAAACCCCAGGTGTCGAGCGTGGTCTACCGCCGCTTGAAGTAACGCGGCCCCGATGCCAGTGCCACGATAGTCGCTAAGTACGGCCATTCGGCCAATCTGCCCACTTGGTAGCAGGCGCGCGGTACCGATGGCGATGCCAGCAGCATCTGTGGCTAGCCAGTGCTGGGCGGTTGCGTCTTGGCCGTCCCATTCTTCCTCTTGGGACACGCCTTGCTCAATGATGAACACCTGGCGGCGCAAGTTTGACAAGGTGCTCTGTGCCACCAGCCAGTCAACTCGGGTTATCTGGTAACGGTTAAGCTGGAGATCATTTGGCATATCGAAGCCTTCGATAGGGCCAGCAATTTGATGCTTGCTCGACATAAGTCGATACAAGACCCGTGGCTGGGTGGTTAAGGGATGAGTGCAACAGCACCCTCCTGGAACAGCCAGTCGATCACCGACCGGTGTGCTGGTGCCGCAGGAATATCTGCCAGATCAATTCTACGCAGTGTTTCTAAAACGGCAAACCAGCTAAGCACTTCAGGGTCCACTTCGCTGGCGGTGCCGTTGACGAAGATCATCCCGGAGTCTGGGCCTTGCTGATGGCAAAGACGAGTTGGCAGATGACAGACTAAAGCGCCCTTAGCCGTTGGCCAGTGGATCACCGCATTGTCATCCTGGGTGATCAGGTCTGGTTCCTGCAGCTGTGTCATGTAGCAGCCGAACCAGCGACTAATAGTGCCCGCGCGGGTTAATTCGGGAATTAACTTGTCCTGTAATTGTTGGATGTCATCGGGCATCAGCCCGCTGGCTGGTTCACCAAGACGATCATCGAGGGTCTGGGTGTCCACCAGTTCATCGGTAATTTGGTCTGCCAAGCTGGATATCATCTCAGCCAGGGTTGGATTTCGAAGCCCAATAGAGAGTGTCAGGCTGTCTTCTGAGGCGACCCCATAGTGGCCAACACCCGGTGGTATGTACAGGATATCTCCCGCCCGCTGAGTCAGCGTATCGGTAGTGGGGAAAGTCTCCAGTAAGCGGATATCTGCATCCGCTATTAGGTCATCATCGGTAAAGGGCCCGGGCGCCAGTTGCCAGTGTTTTTCGCCGCGGATCTGGAGCAGAAAGACGTCATAATGGTCAAAATGAGGACCGCAGCTGGCACCACTATGACCGTAACTGGCCATAACATCGTTAATACGCCAGCGGGGCAGGAACCCAAAATGGCGGCTCAAAAGATCGCTGATGACCTCAAGGTGTTGTTCCAGCCCCTGAATCATCAGCATTTCACCGCTGGCCAGGTTCTCGATGTCGAAAGGACCCAGTTCCAGCTGATAATCTTCTGGAGCGCCACTGATGACTCGAGATTCGATGAGAGGATCTCCAGCTAAATAAAATAAATTATTATTATTCAGTTCGTTATCAATGTTACTTAATGTGTTTCCGAATAAATTTTCGCCGTGCCACGGACGTTTGCGCCAGTAGCGCTGCTGGAATTGTTTATAGGTAATGTCGGCGTGCTCGAACCAGGTCACGATGGATTGATCGAGTCGATGGGCCGCATAGCTAAGTCAGGCATCATTTAATAGCCTGTCAGTGAGCGCCACGGCTGCGCCGATATAGTTCGCAGGGGTTAAAGCCAGGATCTGCTGGCGGGCTTCTTCAGGTAAGTCCAGCGTCAATATCATAGCTTCGATGCGTTGTTGATTCAGAGATTGGCCGCGGGTGAGTACCTTAAGTTTTTCATAAGGCTCTTCGATATTGTATTTGCGCATAATGGTCTGGATGGGTTCCGCCAGCACTTCCCAACTGTTATCCAGATCTGCTTGCAAAGCGTCATGGTTAAGTTCCAGCTTGCCCAGCCCCTTGAGTGTCGATTTATAGGCGATCAACGAGTAGGCGATACCGCTGCCAAGGTTGCGGAGCACGGTAGAGTCCGTCAGATCTCGCTGCCAGCGACTGATCGGGAGTTTCTCGGCCATATGATTGAGAATCGCATTGGCCATACCGAGGTTGCCCTCAGAGTTTTCAAAGTCGATGGGGTTGACCTTGTGCGGCATGGTGGAAGACCCGGTTTCTCCCGCGACTTGGCGCTGCTTAAAGTAACCAATGGAAATATAGGCCCAGATGTCTCGATCAAGGTCGAGCAAGATGGTATTGAAGCGGGCGAGGGCATCGAAAAGTTCACTGATGTAGTCGTGGGGTTCAATCTGAGTCGTGTAAGGGTTCCAGACCAAGCCGAGTGAGGTGACAAACTGTTCGCTGAGCGCCAGCCAATCCGCAGCAGGATAGGCGGAGACATGGGCGTTATAGTTGCCGACCGCACCATTGATCTTACCCATAATCGGTACAGCCATCAGTTGCACGTACTGACGTCGCAAGCGCGCGACGACATTCGCGAGTTCCTTGCCCATGGTGGTGGGCGAAGCGATCTGGCCGTGTGTTTTTGACAACATCGGCACTGCCGCGTACTGCCGGGCCAAATTCTTGAGATGATCCATTACAGCGGGTAGTTGGGTACTTAAGACTGACGAACGGCACTTTTCCAGCATCAACGCATAGGCCAGGTTATTAATATCTTCAGAGGTGCAGGCAAAGTGAACGAACTCCAGGCCGGTGAGTAGCTCCGCCTGTTGGCTTTCGCGAAAGCGCTGTTTGATGAAATATTCTACCGCTTTGACGTCATGGTTAGTGGTCCGTTCGTAGTCCTTGACGAGTTCGGCGTCTTTGAGGCTGAAGTTATCCACAATGCCGTCGAGATAAGCCGTAGCCGCAGCTGATAAGGGGGCCAAATCTTTGACCTCAGCGTTTGCGGCAAGGAACTGGTACCAACGAATTTCCACCACCACGCGATGATGAATCAAGCCGAATTCGCTAAAAATGCTGCCGAGTTCCGTGGTCTTGTCGGCATAGCGCCCGTCGATCGGGGTCACTGCCATCAGGGGGCTGAACGTCATATGTTTCTCGATATATTATTAAGATATAGTTTTAAGATAT
>DGOD01000350.1 GCA_002389265.1 Gammaproteobacteria bacterium UBA4475 | reverse complement strand
TGGTGATAAAAATCCCCAGCGAGTAGATACTGGCCAGCGCCCCAAGCTTATCTTCTTGCAAGCCATAAATATCGCTGTAGACCCCCAACACCACGGGCAAAATAAGCCAGTAGCCAAAAAGGACTGAGCCTAAGACAATCGCCAACATCGAGTTTCTTGTTGTTTGGCTGTGTTCTAGCATCCCGCAGAATCCCCTGGCGCACCCAATAAAATAACAACATCGAATGAAAAAAGCCCGCAAAAGCGGGCTCTCTAATTAACTGCGCGTTTACCTAAGATTAAAACGTGTAGCGAACTTCAGCACGAACAGCTCGTCCATATCCCGGCATGGACATGGGTAGCAAGAAGTTGATCATTGACTGTACATATTCCTCGTCAGTCAAGTTTTCACCAATTACCGAAACGCCTAAGCCAGACTCACCAAAAGTGTAGTCTATGCGGGCGCCAAGCAAGTTGAAGTCATCTGCGAGCAGATCAGGAGAGTTGTCGGCGGTGTAAAACATCTCATCAACATATGCATAGTCAACGCGTGCGCGAAGTGAGTCAGTCACGTTCCAGTTAGCGACAATAGAGTAAGTATTCTCCGGCGCTCTAATAGAGTCATTGCCTTGTAGGTCGGTAGGATTGCCATCACCATCAACAATTATGCCTTCCTGAAACTCGGCATCTAGCATCGCATAAGACAGACGCAAATCGAAACTGTCTGATACTAGCCACGTCAAATCCACTTCTAGGCCTGAGGTTTCCAGATCTGCCACGTTTTGGATCAAAATGGAGGCGTTGTCGTTAGTTTCTAGTTGAAAGTCCGTGTAGTCATACATAAACGCCGCAACATTGAGGCGCACACGCTGGTTGGCAAAATCTGTCTTGAAGCCAACTTCGTAAGCGTCGTTCTCCTCGGGCTCAAAGGCGAGAATAGCACGGCCACCGGCAATCGTAGGTTGACGATTGAAGCCACCTGACTTAAAGCCTTGCGCATAGTTGGCATAGATCAAGCTAGACTCGCCGACTTTATAATCTATTGCTAGACGTGGATCGACTGATGTCCACGAATCTTTAGCAACAATACTCCCTGGGGTGAACGAAAATATCGCGTTATTTGCCCCACCCGTCACTGCACCAATCAGTGCTGTCGTTGTGGAATCAGTGAGTGGTGTGTTTAACACCATTTCTTTCTCTTCGTCGGTATAGCGCAAACCAAAAGTAATGCTCAATCGATCTGAGATATCGTAAGTTGCGTCGCCATAAATGGCGTAACTTGTTGTTTCATTCTCCGCAAAGCTAGATTCGTTGTGTATTCCACACGCCAGGCCGAACTCTTCAGCTACCAAGCACAAGCCTTCGTCACCGAACAAAACATCAAGGCCCGGGTCTTCATAAATAGTAACACTTGTGACGGCAGTGGCGGTTTCGCTATAGAAGCTGGCACCCACAAACCACGTCAGCCGATCATTACTGCCGTTCAGACGAAACTCTTGTGAGAACTGTTCTAGATCCCACGGTTCAATGAAATCGACAATCGGAACATCACCGGTGTCCGCATCTGTCGGCAAAGCCACAATGCTGCTGTCATAAAGGCCGGTGTTTGATGTCAAAGAAAGATTGTCATTAATATCCCAGCTTACCTTCAGCACCGCCAAGTCGGCGTCTATCTTCTGGGAAGGCTGTCCGTTAACCGCCACCTCATCGGCGTAGAGGTCATTGCCCCACAGGCCGAAGTTATCGATCATTTGCCAACGGTTTTCCATCTCAAAGTGGTCCCAGTAACCGTTTACGGTCACTGCATCGCTTGCGTTCCAAGTGAAGCCAACCCGATATTGATCGTGATCACGGCCATTCAGCTCATCCCCGGTTACTGAATTTTCGAAAGTACCATCACGCTCTTCATGACGCGCAGCCACACGCAGAGCGAAACTGTCAGACACGTCAAAATTCGCAATACCCTCGTAAAGCAGCTGACCTTCGTCACCCGCTGCCACTCGTACACTGCCCGTGGCTTCACCGACAACAGCAAACTGATTAGTAATACTAATAGCGCCCGCCGAAGTGTTTCGCCCGAAGAGCGTTCCCTGCGGGCCTTTAACGACTTCGATGTTGGCAACATCAAGATAACCCATGCCGCCAATGTTACGGCTGACCGGGATTTCGTTGAAGTAAGTACCGACGCTGTTGTTTGCACCAGGGCTGAAAGCACCTGTACCGATGCCGCGAACGGTCAGTACAGTTTGCGTTGCAGCATCCGCACTCCCCGATAAACCGGGTGTTTGCAGGACTATGGGACGAAAATCCTTGGCATCCATCGCCTGCAACTCATCGCTGGAAAATGCGCTAATTGCGATAGGGACGTCTTGAATACTTTCGGAGCGCTTTTGCGCTGTGACAATGACTTCCTCTAGCTGGGCGTTCACTGTGCCTGCCATGGCGACGGCGGCTAGAGTAACCGCAAAAGATAGGGGGCGCTTTATAGTTTTCATGATTAGCTCCTTGTCAGAATGATTCCTTAGCCTGAAAGATTATGTGTGACAGCCTTCTTCCTGAATGATATTTAAGGCCCTTTAGTTGATATTTAAGGCCCTGCCCCCGCATCACCTGCAACGCTCCTGTAATCCTCTGGGGAGTGTCCCAAATACTTTTTGAACGCCCGACTGAACGGCGGCGGACTGCCGTAATCCAGCAAATAAGCTATTTCCTGGATCGATAAGTTGGTATCCAGCAAATAATGTTTTCCCAACTCCATGCGAGTCTCTAGCACCAACTTTTTATATGAAGTGGCGGCGCGATATAAACGCTTGCGCAATTGCGCGGGAGTCAATCTCAGGAGCTCTGCCGCACTCTCAAGGCTCGGCATTTGGCGCCCAGAACGACTCAACAGCAAGCGCCTAACCTGGGATGGCGTATCTTTGTCCGCAGTACTGGGGCCAAGGACTCGCTCACACATTGCCTTATAGACATCGCTTAAGGATCCGCTTCCTCGGTGAATGGACTGCCGCAGCCATTCAGCGGGAAAAGAGAAGCCAGTCTCACCGGCCTCAAATACACAATTCTTGCCGAAGATTTCGAAATAGGTGTCAACGTGTTCCGGGGCGCGAAATTCAAGCTTCACTGAAATTTTACGCTTGTCGGCATTGGGACCTAAAAGCAACTGAAGCGCCCGCCAATTCCCACTGAAACTGTCTTCGCAAATATTCTGGTAGTCGTCCTCGAACATGGGATGGTACACGGGCACCACCCTCACAGTGTCACCCTCAATGATGAGTTCGTCGGTGTATCGATCAGATGCAAGGCTGTGGTATTGATACATCACTCGAAACGCGGAACCCACGTTATCACTGTTTACCGCTGCGTAGCCCACCAAACCAAGATCCAATATTTCAGCCTTGCTGAAAAGCCGCAAAGTGACGTCCGAGTGAACTTGTCGGCACTGAAGCAATACCGCGTCTAATTGCTTTTGCGTGAGTTGGTCATTGCCTTGGTGCAGCAACATTGGATCGACCCCCGCATCGCGCAACGCTAGTTTGAACTGGGTGCTGCCCATTTCTTCCAGCAGATCACGCAAACGCACAAGCCAGGTCGCAACAATTTTGCTCTCTTCGGCCCGTCGACTAGAAGCATTGTTACCAATCATTAGCTGGGCGCCTGAGTCGAACCCGTGATAATGGAAAGCAAGTTAGGCGTAGGGCCACAAGACCAGCCACCATCCACTTTGAGAGCCTGACCCGTCAGATACCGGCTGGCATCGCTTACGAGAAAGTAAAATACACCCTTCATATCATCCACGGTGGCGACTCGACCCAATGCGGTAAAAGCTTCGCAAATTTGCCGTCCCTCATCACCACTGCCCATACTGGTTTCGGTGTATCCAGGGCACACACAGTTAACACGAATACCTCGACTACCCAGCTCTAGAGCAGACATTTCAGTGAGACTAACAACGGCTTTTTTGCTGGCTGAATACGCCGAGGAACCAGGCATGTTAATAAAGGCCGCCATGGATGAAGTCGATACGATCGCTCCCCCGTCTGTCATGACAGCTGGTGCGTGTTTCAAACCGTGCACCGTTCCCCAGTAATTAATCCGGGTAACCTTCTCAAGAAGCGACGTAGATTGCTCAGTAATGGCCGGGCCCACGTCCCCAACTCCTGCATTTAAAATCACGAAATCAAGATCGCCGTCTAAAATATCCCGCGCGTTTTTTAGGGCTTCCGCAACACTCTGTTCGTCACTGACGTCACACTGGATCGGCTGCGCTCCGATGTGTGCTGCCACCGAATCCGGGAACACGATATCGGCAATGGCAACCTTTGCTCCCGCCTCAATAAACATCTCAGCGACGGCCTTACCAATCCCTGATCCGCCACCGGTGATCAACCCCCGTTTACCCGCCAAATCGAACATACTTAAGAGACTCCTTGTAAAGTACTTACACCCGGAAGGTTTCGCAGATCCTCTGACTCACACGGAAACTCAGCCAGCTCGATAATATTTCCCTCCGGATCACGCAAGTACACCGCTGTGACCCCCAACTCCTTCTGCGGCGTACCCAACGGTAAACCACCGAGGTCGAGCACCCGCTGATACTCTTGCTCTACATCATCGGTATAGAAGCATAAATGGCGCAGTCCGAGCCCTGCCGCATCGAAAGTATGAGGCGAGGGGGCTTTATTGGACGGCGCATCAAAGCGGAATAGTTCCAGGTAACAGTTGTGACCAGCCAACATACACCCTGTGACGTCGCTGTTGCTCAAGCCGGTGGCAGCGTCAACGGCAGGATTATCGCGCCAGCCTTCATTGGCCTCCGAGAACACTCGAAAACCAAATGTCTCACAGTAAAACTGAACCGCTCGCTCCAGGTCTTGAACGACGATCGCAGGATGCGCAAAGCCCAGAATCATGCGGCGTTCGCGAGCTCTGCGCCCGGAGCATAGTGCTCGGTGAGCATAATGACGTTGTTGCCACATGGCTCAGACAAATAAGCGGTCAGCAAACCCGTTAGCGTATCGACATGGGGCTCCATCAAAGGCTTCATGCCAGCCCATAGCGCGTCTTCCCAAGCGCGCTGAACATCCTTCGCTTGATAAAGAATAGATGCAATGTGCGCACCATGAGCATCGGCTTTGGATTTTTCAAAGTCATGACGCGCGTTTTGTAATACAAAAAGCGTACGCCTACCGACGGGGTCGTACTTGCGATCGGACATCACCACGAACTTGTCCCCATCGCTATCGAATCGCTCCAAAACGCGAAGATCCAAAACGCGCTCGTACCAATCGACCATCAGATCGACATCATTACAAATCTCTGCATTCCCGACCATTTCTAACCCGCACTCGCCGGAAGGCGCATGGGTAAACTCCTGCACGCGAAACGTATCATCGGTGTACTCCATGATTTCCACCCATCGGCCCTCGGGGTCATGCACAACAAAACCATCATAGGTGGGAAACTCTTCGAAGGGCATGACTTCAGTGGCACCGTTTGCCAGTAGCTGCGCCATCGAAGCGCGAGCATCGGAGGTAATCCAGCAAATATGGTTGTAGCCCTTACCATGATCCCGCCACCAATTACGCTCATACTCAAATTGGAAGGGAGGAGCTTCTATCTGGATTTGATACGCACGACCGCCACACCCGAGGAACGTGTAATCCGAATGGCCCTCGCCGGTTACATGAAAAACATTGCCGGAGAAGAAGTTGGTAATACCGTGATGCCAGCGTAGGTAAGGAAACATATTTTCCCGCGGCTGATCATCGTAAATGCACAGGTGATGAAGGTGGTAATCAAGTTCGGTAGCAGATTTCATAAGTCAACGGGCTCCTTGCCGGCGGAAGTGACCCTACGGTATGCCAGTGATCTGCCCAGAGAAATGGCCTGAGGGGTCATGTTAAGTGTCATTTACGGCCAGCGTGACGGATCAGAAATATCATACAAAGGTTCAAAAATATCATTAAAGTCGCATACTGCGGGACTTACACTTCTTTGTAGTTTTCAAGGTCGCACAGAGAATGACACTAGAACAGCGCAAAAATATAGTACTGACCATACCCGAACCGGGAAAATTTAAGCTGGTGGAGCGCCCTTTTCCCACCATCACCTCCGGCTACGCCATTATCAAGACAGAAATTGCGCCCGTATGCCTTGAGGGTTCGCGCATTTGGTCGTCCCATGATTTTGAATTTCACGATGATCCCACCCACCTTGGTCACGAGGGTGTAGGAACCGTCATCGAGGTCATGCCCGGTTCCAATTTCGCCGCGGGAGATCGAGTCATCGTTTTCCAAGGCGATCATTGCGGCCGATGCCATGCCTGCACCAGTGCCCTCTCGCCGACCTACTGCGACGCCAATGATCCCGATATCCAGGGTATCGAGGGTGCCGCAATGAGAGGTATCGAAAAACGTAATCAGAGCGCTTCGGGCGGATTCGCTATGGAGCGTTATCGTATTGCCCCAGAAGCCAATTTGGTCGGCATCCCTGACGAATTAGAGTTTCGATATGCGGCGGCGGCAAACTGCTCCTTTGGGGTTGGCTTTTCCAATCAAGAAGCCATGGACGTCAAGGCGGGTGATACCGTCTTGATTGGCGGCATAGGCTTTATCGCCCTAGGACACGTGATCTCTGCGCTCTACAGAAACGCTCGGGTGATCGCCTTGGCGAGAAATCCTTATCGAGTCGACATGCTCAGGCGGATGGGCGTAGAGCACATCATTGACCCGGATGAGCCAGACTGGCTTGAACGGGTTAAAGACCTGACCTTTAACCGTCAAGGCGCCGATGTTGCGGTGGATGGATCTGGCGTCGCCTACTATCAGGAGAAACTGATGTCGGCGGTTCGTAAATATGGCAAGGTAAACTTCAGCGGCCACACACCGGGGGCAAAGATCCAGCTCAGTCCGCTTCATCATGTTATAGACCCTGCCCATACCATCATGGGACAGCACGACGTCCGCAGCCTCGACCGCGAGTATTTGATACGAGCCCTCTTGGATTCCCAGGTACAGCGCATGGTTGACGTCATGGTGACCCATGAATTTCCGATGTCTCGCGCCGGAGAGGCCTTTGACGTTCAGGTATCCAAGCAATGCGGCAAAATCTACCTGTGGACGCAGGAATAATTAAAAAAAGAGCGTATTTATGCATAGTTTAGAAGGCAAACAAGCAGTAATTCTGGGTGGTACATCGGGCATTGGCCTGGCCGTCGCACAAAACTTTATTAGCACGGGTGCCAATACATTGATTACCGGAAGGCGCTCCGAGGGCGAGCAGATCGCTGAAAAGATTGGCGCTGAGTACCGGCGCTGCGATATCACCCATGAAGAAGACGTGAGATTGGCGCTTAGCGCGATTGAAGAGACGATGGGCAAGATTGATATTCTGGTCATCAATGCAGGCATAGCCGCGGATGAGGAAAGCATTGAAGTCCTCGACAGCAAGACCATGGACGCCATGATTGATGTGAATCTCAAAGGGACTTTCTATGCGCTGAAGTATGGACCCGCTGTGTTAAAAGATGGTGCATCGATCATCTTCACCGGCTCGGTCGCGGGTTCAGGTATTACCCATGCCGGATCGGCGGTGTACGCGGCGAGTAAAGCCGGCGGTGCTTACCTTGCCCGGGCCAGTGCCATTGAAAACGCCCCACGGGGTATTCGAGTTAACTGCGTGTGCCCAGCTCTAATTGCCGATACCGGCATGATGGTCGCGGACGATGGTAACGAGACTGCCGCCTTCTTGAGTCAGCTTAATGCTTTTGGCCGGATGGGCAGTCAAGATGAGATTGTAGGTATTTATAATTTCTTAGCCGGTGATGCATCAACATTTATTACCGGACAAGAAATTCGCGTTGATGGCGGAATGACTGCAGGACTCGGCCTGCCCTTGTTTAGTGCTTTGACTAGAGAGTGATTCGAGACCAGCCCAGCGCCTGTCCTAGCTGGACTTTCTGGCACGGAAACCCGCAGGCGTTTGCCCATAATATTGTTGAAATGCGCGATGAAAATTTGAGGGATCAGAGTATCCGGTGGTGAAAGCCACCTCTTGAATCGTCATTTCGTCACCTCTGAGATAACTAGCGGCTAGCTCCATTCGAAAATGCAAAACCACTTGCTTAAAGGTAGTCCCTTCCTCTTTTAAACGCCGGCGCAGCGAGCGCTCACTGTTTCCTAGCATTTTGCCCACCGTGGTAATCGCAAGATTGCCGCCGGGATTCGCCGCAAGAATTCGACGCACTCGCGCAACATAGCCTTCAGTATTTTGGAGTTGCTTGAGCAATGCATCACATTGTTGCTCACACAGTACTGCAGCGGCTTCATTTGCAAAACTGAGCGGCTGATCGAGCAAATCTGCGTCAAAAATAATCTCTGTATAGTCCGCGTCAAAGCTAATGTGAGGTCCAAGAATATCCTCGTAAAGGTCGGCATAAGACGGCTTGGGGTACGCGACCATTAAGCGCGAAAACCAATGCCTAGATGCACCAAATACTGGGCCTATTTCCGCCCACTGCGCCAATAATCTCTCGGTTTCGTAGCGTAATTTAGCAGGCGTATTAATGAGCTCTGGCCGAGAAATATCAGTGACTCGCAACGTTGCCTCTCCACCAGAAATAAATAGCTTGGTGTGTAACGCAGCACCGATGACGTCCTGATAGCGAGTATGTCTCGCCAGCGCTTTACTTAAGTTTTCACTGGCAAACATTGCGTAACCAAGCAGTCCATGCTCCAGTAGCGATACGCCTTGACCGTCGAGCAAGCCTAGACCACGATTTGGGTAATCACCAATGACCTCGTCCAGTAATGTGTTGTACTGCTCTTGGGTTACCTTGTCATCAGCCTGTTCAAGCATTGCCATGGTGACGCCTAAGCGGCCAAGGTAACCAGAACAGTCGATTCCTACGGACATTAGCGTCAGCAACGTATGACGAACATAGCTATTTAGTTCAGTCAGCTTTTTTGTCACAGACACTCCTTGGCCGTAAATGACAAAGACTAGGCCTTTGATTCCATTGTTGTCAACGCCACGACGGCTGATTATTTGCTAATCACGTTCGCAGAGGCTTTAACCGTGGCACTGTCTATCGACCAGAAAAAATCACTCATGACTAATCTCATTCGTGCGGAAGAATTTAACCGCATGATGTATCGACGCATGATGCAGGGGAAGCTCATTGGCTTCTATCATCCCGCTGAGGGGGCAATTGCTCCGGGAGTTGCCGCCAGTACGTTTCTCAATCAAGACGACAACCTATCCCCCCACCACCGAGGTCACGGCATTACTCACATGCTGAGTAAAGGTATTGATATTAAGTATTACCTCGCTGAACACACGGGAAAAGTCACCGGCTGCTGCGAGGGAAGATCCGCGTTCCACTTCAGCTTCCCCGAGCACAAGGTCTACATGATGTCAGGCTTTATCGGTTACAACTTTGCACCAGCAGTGGGATGGGGCTTCGCCGCCAAGCAGCGTCAAAAAGGCCAGGTAGTGATGAACTGCTCCGGCGACGGCTCTTACGGACAAGGGCGAGCTCACGAAGCATTATTGATGGCGCAAAATTGGAAGCTGCCCATTATTTTCTTCTGCGAGAACAACGGCATGAGCATTTTCTCGACGGCAATGGAGATGCATCCCAAGCCGGATATTTCTTCTCTAGCCGAAGGCTTCGGTATCCCCAGCGCCATCGTGGACGGACAAAATGTCTTTGAGGTTGCCGAAGCTTGCTTAGAAGCCATTGCTCGAGCGCGAGCAGGTGACGGGCCAACATTTATTGAAGCCAAAACTCTACGTTTTAACGAACATGATATTGGCACACCCGACCTTTCGGGCTGGGAGGAGCGATCAGAGCAAGAGCATGCCGAAATGCGCGCGCGGGAGCCAGTGGCTATAGCTACCAAGATTGCGCTCGAGGAAGGCTGGTTGACTCAGCCCGATATTGAACACATGCGCGAAGCTGCGCTACGTGAAATCACTGATGTCGAAGCGTTCGCCGATGAAAGCGAGATTGCCCGACCACCTGTCGAAGAGCTTATGCAGGGCGTCTTCGCTCCGTAAACAACCACCCAATAACGAGACTGAATGATGCGAACAATCACGTTAACCGATGCCATCCGCGAAGCCATCGAAGAAGAGATGCGGGTAGATTCCAGCGTTTTTGTGGTGGGCCAAGATGTACGTGGCGCCATATTCCCCCATACCAAGGGATTAGTTGAAGAATTTGGTACCGATCGTGTGGTCGACACACCCATTGCTGAATCTGGTATGTATGGCGTTGCTTTCGGAGCAGCGCAGGAGGGCATGCGACCCATAGTC
>DGOD01000235.1:2413-11805 GCA_002389265.1 Gammaproteobacteria bacterium UBA4475 | reverse complement strand
TGATATCCGGCCAGCAAGGGTAGGCAGACTTACCGTAACGCTTCAGGCGTCGATGGCGCTGACTCAAGCACCTCAGTTTTTTGTTTCTGATATTTTTTCGGGTTGAATCAGGCTCTGCTATTGATCCGCACTTAAGCGGAGAAAAGCAGGCCAGGTGGTTGTCTTTGCTGCTTGTTCACAGGCGCCTGCCAGCTTGATTGCTCCACCTAGCACACCAATCATCAAGTGTATGCACCTGCCGAGACGTGGGAGAAGGTAGCGGAGCGCCTAAGGATGAGCCTTGATCCAATCGCTGGCCATCTGCTGAGCTTCGCTGATTTCTGCTGGGGTCATCATTCCAGCAACCTTGTCTCTGTTCTTTGCCGCACCTGCATGGTCACTGGCGGCTGCGATCGACCACCACATGTGAGCGGACTTATAATCCTGCGGAACACCTTCCTCTCTAACGTACATCAAAGCTAAGTTGAACTGGCCTTGCGTATATCCTTGTTCAGCACTGGCCCTATACCACTTCATCGCTTCCTTATAATTCTGAAGCGTCCCCTCACCATTGCTGTACAACACGGCTAAGTTGTTCTGTGCGCCATCATTTCCCTGCTCGGCACTAGCACTAAACCACTTGAAAGCTTCCTTGTAATCCTGAGGAGTCCCTTCACCATTCTGGTACATGATAGCCAGGTAGTACTGCGAGCTTGCGTATCCCTGCACGGCACTTGCCTTAAACCACCTCAAGGCTTCTTTATAATCCTGAGAAGTCCCCTCACCGTCATAGTACATTTTAGCTAAAGAGGACTGAGCATATTGATCACCCTGTGCAGCACTAGCCTGATACCACCTCAAGGCTTCCTTATAATCCTGCGGAGCCCCTATACCTGCGTAATAATTGTATCCCAGAGCGAACTGCGCATCGGCATCACCCTGTTCCGCCAAAGCTTTCGTCTCATCAAACTCACTGGCGCTAACGCTGAGTGAGCCTAATAAAATCAGTAGTGCTAGCGATAATCGCATACTTACATTCTCATTCATTATTGCCGCCTCATTCTAAAACCCCCCATCTGGTTAGTCCATCAACCGTTAGTCAGATGTGACTGGAAGTGCGGGCGAAAGTCACAGCTTCGTTATGGTGCTAGTTTTGGAGAAGGTCGCCGCGAAGTCATTCTTACACCGGGCTCAAATGCTGAGTCGAATGTATTCTGCCAACTTGAGTATCGCGTCACTGCTAGTCCGTTTGTCGTATAGAAGGTGAATGCCCACCTTGCCTAAGCGAGGGAATCTGTCTGAAACGGGCATCACCCGCAAAGAGTCGGGTACGGTATTGCGGGCCAGCACGGTGACGCCGAGGCCTTCCTGGATGGCGGCTTGAATGCCCGTTAAGTCCGCGTTGGTATACACCAGGCGCCACGGCCTGTCTGCTGCATTTAGACGCTCTATCGCTCGCAGTCGATAAACACAGGGCTCGGGCGCCAGCACCAATGGCAACTGCGCCTGCAGATGCACTTCATGATCTGGGCTGCTGACCCACACCAGTTCTTCTTCCTTGAGGCGCGATGCAGGTTTTAAGGACGGTGCGTCTTGCAGCGCCAGCACCAGATCATACTGTTTGCGGGGCTGGGCCAGCAGGTTCTTGCTGAGGTCACAGTTGATTTCCAGGGTAACACCAGGGTAGGCCTGAGTATAAGCCCGCAATATCTTTGGCAGCAGAGTCGTGGCAAATTCACTGGGCATGCCAAAGCGCACGACGCCGGTCATTTTTGATTGGCTGAAGTCGGTGAATACCGCATCGTTCAGCGCTAGAATATCCTTGGCATATTGATACAATCGCGTTCCGGCTTGAGTCAACTGCAGGCGCTGACCCTCGCGGGCAAACAGCGTACAATCTAGCAGTGCTTCAAGCCGCTTGATTTGGAGGCTGACCGCTGGCTGAGAACGACCCAGCAATTCACCCGCTTGCGTAAATCCATTGAGCTCTGAGACAGTGACAAAGGCGCGCAGTAAATCTGTGGGTAAGTTACGAATCACAATCGATCTCCGGTGAATGCGGGCAGGCACCAACAATGATGCCAATGCCGTGGAAGCGCCTAAAAATAAGCAGCATTAATGGCATTAATATTACTAATAGATGTATTTTAATTATCAATTTTATAAATAGCGAATAATTCGCTATTTTGCACACACGCAGCAGCCGATAGAAGGACAGCACCATGTTTGACAAGTCAGTTCACCTCGCAGATTACGATCCAGACCTGTGGCAGGCCATGCAGAACGAAGAGGTCCGCCAGGAAGATCACGTGGAACTGATCGCCTCAGAGAACTATACCAGCCCTATGGTGATGGCAACCCAGGGTTCGGTGCTGACCAACAAGTATGCCGAAGGCTACCCTGGCAAGCGTTACTATGGTGGCTGCGAATATGTCGACGTCGTTGAGCAGCTGGCTATTGATCGGGCTAAAACCCTGTTTGACTGTGACTACGCCAATGTCCAACCACATTCCGGTTCGCAGGCCAATTCGGCGGTCTTTATGGCGCTGCTGAAGCCCGGCGACACATTTTTGGGGCTCAGTCTGGACCATGGTGGTCACCTGACTCATGGCGCCATCCCGAACTTTTCCGGCAAAATCTACAATGCAGTGCAGTATGGCCTGAACGACGCCGGGGAAATTGACTATGACCAGGTACAGGCGCTGGCCGACGAGCATCAGCCCAAAATGATCATTGCTGGTTTCTCTGCTTATTCCGGTATCTGCGACTGGGCGCGGTTCCGCAAAATCGCCGACACTGTCGGTGCCTATTTGTTTGTTGATATGGCTCACGTTGCGGGTCTGGTCGCCGCGGGCGTCTATCCCAGCCCACTGCCCCACGCCCACGTTGTCACTACCACGACCCACAAAACCTTGCGCGGACCACGGGGCGGGCTGATTTTGTCGAAGGGTCATCCAGATCTTGATAAGAAGCTCAACTCATCAATCTTTCCCGGCAATCAAGGCGGGCCGTTGATGCATGTTATTGCAGGTAAGGCCGTGGCATTCAAGGAAGCGCTCGAACCGTCGTTCAAAGACTACCAATTGCAGGTGGTTCAGAATGCGCAAACCATGGCCAACACCTTTATGGCGCGGGGATACAACATTGTTTCCGGCGGCACACATAATCATCTGTTCCTGGTGGACCTGGTGGACAAGGGCCTGACGGGTAAAGAAGCCGACGCTGCCCTGGGGCGTGCGAACATTACGGTCAACAAGAATGCGGTTCCCAATGACCCCCAATCGCCGTTTGTCACCAGCGGTCTGCGCATTGGTTCGCCGGCCATGACCACCCGCGGCTTCAAAGAAGAGCAAGCTGTGCAATTGACGAACTGGATGTGCGATGTGCTGGACGATATCCACAACGAGGCGTCCATTGAAAAGATCAAGCAGCAGGTGGTCATGTTATGCCGCGCCTTTCCGGTCTATGTCGATCAAACGGTTGACGACATCAAAAGTCACACAGCGTAGTCCGTATGACCAACAGTGCCGGCATGATGCCGCTATCCAGGAGTTAACACTGTTGGATAGCGGTGTGCGGTCATAACAATCCGCTGACAGTAGCAGGTAGCTCACTTTTTTTAGCATCCTGAGTGCCACGATTTTTTGTCATCAGCATCGGGTGTGACCGTCGGAACTGCTGGCGAGCATGGGCTCATAAACGCCATTAAGGCTTGGCAATAGCCGAAAGTTGGCCGAGACAACCGATAACAACGGCAATATTCACGAGAACAAGGTAACGACATGACCCTATCTAACAGTCAACCTGCTGCGCTGACAAACGATTCAGCCAATGCTGCCTACGCCACGTTTGGCGACTTTGTCAGCCGCCATATAGGTCCCAGTGCTGAGGATCGGCAAAAAATGCTGGCAACACTGGGTGTCGAGTCACTGCAAAATTTGATCAGAGAAGTAGTACCTGCCGCTATTTTGTCCGACGCGCCATTGAACCTTGACCTCAACTGCACCGAGCAGGATGCCCTGGCTGCCATCAAGACGATTGCTAGCAAGAATCAGTTGTTCACGTCGTACATCGGTCAAGGCTACTACAACTGTCATACGCCCGGCGTCATACTGCGCAACCTACTGGAAAATCCCGGCTGGTATACGGCCTATACGCCTTATCAGCCCGAAATTTCCCAGGGTCGCCTTGAGGCTATCCTGAACTTTCAGACCATGATTGCTGACCTGACCGGCATGGACATGGCGAACGCTTCCTTGCTAGACGAGGCTACTGCTGCCGCCGAAGCCATGACCTTGTGCCAGCGCCAAAGCAAATCCAAAAGCCAAACATTTTTTATCGCCCGCGACTGCTTTCCTCAGACCGTCGACGTTATTCAAACTCGCGCAGCCCCACTAGGCATTGAGGTTGTCGTCGGCGACCCAGCAACAGATCTGGCTGGTATCGAGTGTTTTGGCGTGTTACTGCAGTACCCAGCCGCCAGCGGTGAAGTCTGTGATTACACGGGAATTATTGAACAGGCGCATGCCAAGCAGGCCTTGGTCGTCATGGCGGCGGATCTGTTGGCGCTGATGCTGCTTAAATCACCCGGCGATCTTGGCGCCGACGTTGCCATCGGCACCAGCCAGCGGTTTGGTGTGCCCCTGGGGTTCGGTGGCCCACATGCCGCTTATATGGCAACCCGTGAAAGCTATAAGCGGGCTTTACCGGGTCGTATTGTGGGCGTCTCCATTGACAGCCATGGCAAGCCAGCCTATCGCCTTGCCCTGCAAACTCGCGAGCAGCATATCCGCCGTGATAAGGCGACGAGCAACATTTGTACTGCCCAGGTGCTGCTGGCGGTGATGGCCAGCATGTACGCGGTTTATCACGGCCCAGATGGTTTGCGAACCATTGCCCGTCGAGTCCATGATCTAACCCGGATTTTTAATCAGGGCATTGGTCAGCTAGGCTTCAAGACCTTGGCTGATCATTTCTTCGACACGGTAACGATTCATACCGGCACACAAACCAGTGCCATCATTGAGCGCGCTCGCGCCGCGCGCATTAACCTGCGTGAAGTGGATGATCAGCACGTCAGTGTCGCCTTTGATGAGACGAGCACTGCCGCGGCAGTTGAAACTCTGTGGTCAGTGTTTGCCCTTGATCAATCCGTAGACATTACCGCGCAACAGATGGCGGCAGCTTTGGTGCCAACCTTGCCCGAGGCGCTGCTGCGTCAGGATAAGGTGCTCAGTCATGAGATCTTCAATCGCTATCATTCTGAAACCGAGATGATGCGCTACCTGCGACGCCTGGCTGACAAGGACATTGCCCTTGATCGCGCCATGATTCCTCTCGGTTCCTGCACAATGAAGCTCAATGCCACCAGTGAAATGATACCCATCACCTGGCCAGAATTTGCCAACCTGCACCCCTTTGCACCCTTGTCTCAGGCGCAAGGCTACCTGCAGTTAATCGCCGAGCTTGAGCAAATGTTGGCAACAGCTACCGGCTATGAGGGTATCTCCTTGCAGCCGAACTCTGGTGCTCAAGGCGAATATGCAGGCCTGTTAGCGATCATGGGTTACCATGCAAGTCGCGGTGAGAGCCATCGTAAAATCTGTTTGATTCCGAGTTCTGCTCACGGTACCAATCCGGCGTCAGCACAGATGTGTGGCATGCAGGTGGTGGTGGTCAAGTGTGACGAACAGGGCAACGTCGATATTGAAGACTTGCGCGCCAAAGCAGAAAAGCACAGCGCCAATCTAGGGGCACTGATGGTGACCTATCCTTCTACTCATGGCGTGTTTGAGACCGAGATCAAGCAAGTTTGCGCGATTACCCATGAACATGGCGGTCAGGTCTATATGGACGGCGCCAACTTGAATGCCATGGTGGGCCTTTGTTATCCCGGCAAGTTCGGTAGTGATGTGTCGCACTTGAATCTCCACAAAACTTTCTGCATTCCACACGGCGGTGGCGGCCCCGGGGTCGGTCCCATCGGTGTGCGTGAACATCTCAAGCCGTTTATGCCAGGTCACAGCGTTTTGAAAAACGCAAGTATGGGCAGCGACCACAACAGTGTGTCGGCAGCCGCCTGGGGCAGTGCCGGTATTCTGCCAATCAGTTGGATGTATATTAAGATGATGGGTCGTGATGGCCTGCGACTAGCGACACAAACGGCTATTCTTAATGCTAACTACATTGCTGAGCGGCTCAAAACGCACTATCCGATTCTGTACACGGGCGCCAATGATCGCGTTGCGCACGAATGCATTATCGACCTGCGACCGATCAAGGATGCGACTGGTGTGAGTGTAGATGACCTGGCCAAGCGCCTGATTGACTTTGGCTTTCATGCCCCGACCATGTCTTTTCCGGTTGCTGGCACATTGATGATTGAGCCGACAGAGAGCGAGTCATTGGCCGAGCTGGATCGTTTCTGTAACGCGATGATCATGATTCGCCAAGAAATTGCTGCCATTGAGTCTGGTGCTGCAGACCCCCTCGACAACCCGCTCAAGCATGCACCGCACACCGTAGAATCGCTACTGAGTGATGAGTGGAATCACGCTTACTCGCGACAAGACGCCGCTTACCCCACGCCCTCGCTGAGGGCTAGTAAATACTGGCCGCCTGTCGGTCGAGTAGATAATGTCTATGGCGACAGAAATTTGATTTGCTCATGCCCTCCGATGTCGAGCTATGAAGCGGTAAGTGATGAGCTCGAACTGACACCGCCTGTGCTAACGCAAGCTTTGTGACAGTAGTGGTGGTCGTACTAATCGCTGGCCAATAACAGCGTTTGTAAATAGAGCTGTCAGTTTTCTGCCTGGCCAGATGCGGCTGGCAATCTGCTGTGGAGTGGCATGGTGAAAGTGTCAGGGTCTATCTCATGGGTCGGCCTGCGGACCTTCACGACTTTCGTGCTCGGTCATTTAACGGCCATGACGCCTTGCCCAAAAACGGACATTTGTGACTATCGTGGTCAGATATGGCGCAAAATTCATTGGATCTTCAATCTTCTGGAGTGCCCCGGGCACCATAGTGATGGCGCTCGCACAAAATTCTCGACCTGATAAGTGAAGGTGGCATAAGCATTGCTATAAGCACTGCTATAAGCATTGGGGTAAGCATCGCAACAGATACTGTTGTTAGCAGTGGCGGTGCCCGTGATGAAAACCCGAGTGATACAAGCAGCCACATAATTAAGGACAACTATGAACATTCGCGTCGCCCTGGATCCGGCATTCAACGATGAATACATGAGCGCAGCGCATCAGGCTCACTTTAAGCGGGTCCTGTATAACTGGAGACGCCAACTGTTAGAGGAAGTGGCAGGTGCCGCCAGCCAGATGGCTAACAGTGCCGCTAACGATGCGGACCCCGTTGATCGGGCAAGTCAGGCGGAAGAGCTGCAGGTTGCTGTGCGAACTCAGGATCGGCGGCGGCGCCTCATTGACAAAATTGACAGCAGCATCGGCTCCCTTGACAGCAAAGACTATGGTTACTGTGAGGCTTGTGGTGTTGAAATTGGCATTCAGCGGTTGCACGCCCGGCCCACGGCGACTCAGTGTTTTGATTGTAAGAGCCTTGAAGAACAGAAAGAACGTCAGGTGCATGGTTAACGTCGAGCCTTGCGAGATATTGTCTTTGTGGGGTTGTCCTTGCCTGGTGGTGCGACATTGCTATACTGCCGCTGACCACATTAGGACTATCTCATGGGCCCAGTCTCCGCGACAGCGACCATCATTACCCACAATGAGGCGGAGCAGATTGCCGCCTGCGTTGAAAGTGTCAGTTTTTTCGCTGAGGTTTTAGTCATCGATTCAGGTAGTACCGACGACACTGTCACTCGAGCGCGTGCTGCCGGTGCGCGAGTGATGAGCCATGCCTGGCCAGGATTTGGCTTGCAAAAACAATTCGCAGTGGACCAAGCGAGCCATGATTGGGTATTCAGTATTGACGCTGATGAACGAGTTTCTGCAGCACTCAGAGATACCATCGAGGCCTTGTTTGACGGGGGCAAGACACCAGCTAAAAAGGCCTATGAGGTCAATCGTTGTAATCACTTCATGGGTCGCGCATTACGCCACGGCGAGGGTTATCCTGATTGGTGCCTGCGATTGTTCCACCGTCAGCATGGTCACTGGAGTGCCGACACGGTTCACGAAAAAGTAGTCTATGCCGAGGCCCTTGGCCGAATTGATGGTGACCTAGACCACTACTCAGCTACATCGTTGGGCGATTACCTGGACAAGCAGAACCGATATACCAGTCTGCAGGCCGAGGAGTTGTTCAATCGCGGTAAGGGCGCGTCCATTGCCAAGCTGACACTGTCACCGTTGGTGCGCTTCATCAAGTTCTACCTTTTTCGCCGCGGCTGTCTGGATGGCGTGCCGGGTTTGGTGCATATTGCGATAGGCTGCTTCAACAGCTTCTGCAAGTATGCCAAGTTGCGCGAGCTGATTAGCCAATCTGAGTCTTCAAAGCCAGGCGGCCAGCCCTAACCGGCAGGCCGTGGCGCATGAGTGTCGGCAAGCAGATGCAAGCTAGAGACCATTTGCTGCTGATGGCCTGAACTCAAAGATTTGTTCCATGGCATGCATCGCAGCCAGCACGCTGAGGTCTTCCCGTTGACGGCCGATGACTTGCAGAGCCAAAGGCATGCCCACATCGCTGAAGCCGATAGGCACCACGCCAGCCGGATTGCGCGTCATATTGAGGCCCATGGTGTAGCCAAGCCAGCTGGTAGTTTCGGCACCATTAACGAGGCCATCACCAGCAAGGGTTGGAGTATGTCCGCAGGCGCCCGGGGTCAATATCAGTGGTGCCTGCTCAAAGGCTATTTCTAATTCAAAGTTCAAGCGGTGGGCAGCGTCGATCGCTGAGGCGTAATCGGGGCCTGACATCTTAGTCGCGCCGATGGTGATCATGGTTCTAAGCACGGGATCGATCCTTTCCCAGTCATCGGTATCCATCAAGTGTTGCTGGGCTCGGGCTCGGGCCGAGAACCAGAACACCAGCCAGGACCTCACCGGATCTTCAGACCAGATGTTGTCAATTTCAATGACCTTGACGCCATTTGAGCGCAGCAGAGCGATAGCGTTTTCCGACTTGGCTCTGATTTCATCATCAAGGGTCGCAAATCCCATGGTGGCCGACCAGATCACGGTCTTCGGCAGTGTCGCGGCTTGCACGCCGTCGTACCAGCTCTCGGTTTTATCGGGCAGGCTAAATATATCAGTCTTGCAATCACCCACGGTCTGATCCAGAACATAGGCGGTATCTAGTGTGGTTCTCGCCATCGGCCCTTTGACTGTCAGCAGGCCGCTGCCTGGTGGATTAATGCCGCCATTCGGAATCCTGCCTTGCGAAGTTTTAATCCCGCTTAAGCCACAAATGGCAGAGGGTCCTCGGATTGAGCCGCC
>DGOD01000235.1:0-2326 GCA_002389265.1 Gammaproteobacteria bacterium UBA4475 | reverse complement strand
GCGGTATAGCCAAGATTCCAGGGATTAAGCGTCGCGCCAAAGGGAATATTGTCGGTCTTGCCCTTATGACCAAATTCTGGCGTGTTGGTTTTGCCAAGCACGACACAGCCGGCGGCTTTGAGGCGTCGAACTAATTCAGAGTCGCTGCCCGCGACGGCATCCTGCGTGTGTAACGCTGAGCCATAGGTTGTCACGAAGCCCTTGGCGTCTTCCAGGTCTTTCACGCCGATAGGAATGCCCGCCAGCGGGAAAGATTCGCCGCGTTTGATGGCTGCATCCACGGTATCTGCGTCATCCAATGCCTGCTTTGCGTTCACTGCGCAGAAAGCGTTCAACGTGCCATCGAGCTGTTCGATGTTTTTCAGAGCGGCCTGGGTCAATTCTCGAGCCGAAAGATTTCCGGCCTGTACGTCTTTTGCTAACGAGACAATTGATGTTTTACGAAAGTCCATGGCAGCGCTCCTAGCCTGATTGATCCGATTAGTTTGCCTCGAAGTGGTCGCAAATTGCCAGCGGAATAGGGTTTTGGGCTTGGTGTTGATCAATCGGGCTCAGCATCGATTAGTTCAGCCCAGTGCCTGGATGTGCATTGACCACGGTTATACCTATAATAGACCAGGTTTAACTTTCCCTAAGTGTGCGTATTGAAATTACTTCTCGCCATCCCGACCAAATTTGTGGGCAATATGACGATTGCACTGGCGGCCATCAGAGCAGCGCTGGACTCAGGCCATGACGTCACACTCTTGATTGATGATAATTTCACCGACCTGGTTCGGCTCGCCATTGGTGATGAACCCAGGGTCATCAGCTATCCGCGAAGAGAGTTGGCTCAAGGTTCGACCTGGGCCAGAGCTAAGCATTATCTGCGCTTTATTTGGCAGCTCAGGCGGAACAAGTACGACACGGCACTCGACTTGGATGGAACGGTGGTCTCTGCGCGCCTGGTGGGCTTGGTGCGCGCCGGGGTCAAGATGGGTCCGGCTTTTACCAGCCGCACTCGGACCTATCAGCAACTGGTGCCAGTGAATCATCTCACGCAACATTGTTTCGATGATTATGCAGACATGCTGCGGCCCCTGGGAATTTTGGTACCCAGTGTGCATTACCTCAACCTGCCGACCAGCCCGGAAGTTCCCACTGTGACCAAAAAGTTGGGATTAGACGCTAGCCGGCCGATCGCCGTGATCCACCCGAGCGCCAGTGCGGGTAAGGAATACAAACAATGGTCTTTAGCCCGTTTCGCGGAGCTGACAAATTGGCTAGACGGCGTGGGCTGGCAAGTTGTGATTGTGGGAGCGGGCAGTGCAGAACAAGTCCGAGTGGAACAGCTTCTGGAGCAGACGGCCGCCACGGTGGCGAATGCCTGCAATCAGCTGTCAATGACCGAGTTGGCGGCGCTCTGTCAGGCGGCCACGGTATTTGTCGGTAATGACAGCGGCCCGATGCATGTGGCGACAGCCGCCGGATGTCAGATCATCGCACTGTTCGGACCTAGTGATTCGGTCCGCTGGAACCCGAAGGGCCCCCATGTGACTGTCGTCAGAGGTGTGCTGCCCTGTGGCGCCCGTTGTGCATCCGAGCTGTGCGACCTGAGCTATCAATGTATGACGTCCCTGACCCTCAAGCAGGTCCAAGCCGCCGTCGCTGACCTGCAGGTGCCATTTCGCTAGAACCTGGTTGTCCGCGATGTAGTTGTCAATATAGCCCTTAACAGACAGCGGCTGTTGGCTGCTATGTGGACAGCTGGGTTGTCTGCTATGGTGACGGTTGCAGAGGGCTCTGGTGCTATGGATTTGTTCAGGGGCGGCTTTCAGTAGCCATTAATCGCGGTGCTTATAGATAGGGCTTCATAAAAAGATGAAACAAGCCTTTCCGAACTATCAACTAAAAAGTGGCTGGAATGCGCTGCTGCCAGATCGCCAAGCACAGCCTGCATTGCAGGGTAAGCAGTCGGCTGACATTGTGGTTATCGGTGCGGGGTTTACCGGCTTGGCCTGTGCTCGGCGCTGGCAAGAGCTGGCGCCGAATGCGCGCGTGGTGGTCATTGATGCCAGCGAAATCGGCGAGGGTAATCCCGGCCGAAACTCAGGTTTTCTGTTAGAGATAGCGCTGGCAGAAGATGCTAATCCCGCGAATATGCAGCGCATGCTGACCTGTAATAGTCTGACCCAAGCCGCCATGCAAACCATCGTAAAAGACGTAGTGGCTAGCGGCGCAGCGGTTGATCTGGAGCGAGTGGGCACCTACCGTGCGGCAACTAGCTCGGCGGGGCTTAAATCCCTAAGTCACTACAAACAGTTCCTGGAGGGCGCCGGGTTACCCT
>DGOD01000288.1:1757-7496 GCA_002389265.1 Gammaproteobacteria bacterium UBA4475 | reverse complement strand
TCCGTTCTATTTATCCGTTCTATTCACCCGTTCTATTTCAAGTAGTTGATACATTGATCGAGACTAGTCACGCCTGGCCACGAAGTCAATTGGCACAACGGGCCGTCACAGTGGTATGTTGCAGGCTGACAGCACTGTAAAACAGGTAGATATGAGCGAGCGACCCTCGGCGCTGAATGCCACCGATGCGATTAGAATGATCAGGCAGGGCGAATTGACGCCCGATGCGCTGCTGGAAAGCTGTATCGCGCAGATCGAGCAAGTCGACCCCGTGGTCAATGCCATGATTACTCGCGTCTATGACCGGGCCCGAGAACAAGCACAGTTGGCGACGCAGGCCGCCAACCGGGGCGACGAGTTGGGCCCACTCCACGGTCTACCGATCGCTATCAAGGATATCCAGGCTACTCGCGGTATCCGCACAACTTATGGCTCTGCGGCCTATGCGGACAACATTCCAGAAGCGGATGCAGGCATTGTGCAGCGTATTCGTGAGGCGGGCGGCATCATTGTCGGCAAGACCAATATTCCCGAGTCCAGCATCGGCGCCAATACGGTCAACCGCTTGTTCGGTGCAACAGGCAATCCCTACAACCCTGATTTGACCTGCGGCGGATCGTCTGGCGGCTCGGCCGTCGCCGTCGCTACCCACATGGCGCCGCTGGCCACAGGGTCTGATCATGGTGGCAGCTTACGTATTCCAGCCTGCTACTGCGGCGTTGTTGGTTATCGTGCCACGCCCGGCGTTGTTCCCAATGAAGGTCGTTCGACCCTCCAGACTAATTATAGCGTCCAGGGCCCCATGGCGAGGTCAGTGAGTGATGTCGCCCTACTGCTGTCTGTGATCGCCCAGCGCGACGCCAATGCCAGCCTGGACCCCATGGCTTTTCCGTTGGACGCCAATCACTTGGCGCAGCTTGATGATGTCGACCTCAGCGGCTTGCGAGTGGCGGTGACGGCAGATCTGGGTGGTGTGCTGGTATCTGAGACTATTCGGCGCACTTTCACGGACAGGATGAACCTGATTGCGCCTCAGTTCGGTACCTGTGACTGGCATAACATCGACCTGACGGATGCACCTGACGTGGACTGGCACGTGCGCCAGGACCTGTTTGTAACCCAGTATATTGATCAGGCCAGCAGCTGGGATGCAGGCTTCAATCCGAATATCCAGGCAACCTATCGGTCTGCTCTGACAACCCCCATGGCAGCTATTGCCAGCGCCCGACGCCGACAGATGGCACTATTCCAAGCATTTCGCAGCATCTTTGACGACTATGACCTGGTGCTCTGCCCCGGGGTCAGCATTCCACCGTTTCCTTGGCAGCAACTGAACCCACAGCAGATTGATGCCAAGCCGGTGGAAAACTACATGGCCTGGCTAGCGCTGACCTCGTCATTGACAGTCGTCGGTCACCCGGTGGTGGCACTACCTTGCGGCCTGGACGAGCAGGGCACGCCATTTGGTATCCAAGTGGTCGGGGCCATGTATTCAGACCAGCGGTTACTGAGCGCAGCCAAGGCACTGGAGCAGTATTTCGCTAGCGTATCTATACTGGCGCAACCAACGCCGAACTTCGATGTGTTACGCCGCACAACGTCAACCTGCCGCACCGAGGGCAGAGTAACCCCCTTCAATGTGTAAACAGGATTAACAATTATGGCAGCCACATTTCCTGGCGTTATTGCCTTTGCCTTTATGGTCAGCCTGATTCTGACGGGTGTCGGCTTACGAGCCCGCTTTACCTGGATCCAGTCGGCACTGGTGCCGGCAAGCCTGATCGCTGGCCTGCTGGGTTTCGCGTTAATAAATCTTGATCTGTCCTTTGGTTTGATCAACAGCGACTTCACCGTCTTTGCCTTCCATTGTTTCACCTTGAGCTTTATGTCATTGGTGCTCACGGGCAGCGACCCACGAGTGGACAAGGCACCTTCCGTGGTCGCCGGTGGCAGCTGGCTGGCCGTGATTTGGGTTATGAGCCTCGTGATGCAGGCTATGGTAGGTCTAGTCGTCATCGTACTTTACAACTACCTCACTGGGGGTGATTTGTCGTATTTTCTCGGCATGATTGCCACCCACGGATTCACGCAAGGACCAGGCCAGGCGCTGGCCCTGGGTGGCATCTGGGAGAGCGCCCTGGGCATTCAACATGCGGTAGACTTCGGCCTGATCTATGCCTCGGCGGGATTTCTTGTCGCCTTTGTAGTGGGTGTTCCCATGGCACGGCAGGCGATTCGGCGCGGCAGCCATGCCAACAAGACTGCACGCATTGATGAGGAGTTTCTTAAGGGCATCATGCAACCTGCATCTAAAGTCTCGGCTGGCACTCAAGTGACCCATGCGGCGAATGTCGATTCCCTGACGTTTCATCTGGCGATTTTAGGCTTGGCTTATGTGCTCACCGATCAGTACCTGGCGTTCATCCAACCTTTCGCCAACACATGGCAGTTGGGCGGCGTGAATCTCGGACTGATCTTCAGCCACAACTTGTTCTTCTTTCATGGCTTGATTGTTTGCGTGCTGCTGCGGGCGGGCATTGACCGTCTCGGCTGGGGGCACCTGATTGATAACGACACTCAGAAACGCATTACGGGTACGTCGGTGGACTTAATGGTGGTGGCCACCCTCATGAGCATCCAGTTTTCGCTACTCAGCGCTTATCTGCTGCCAATCATCCTGACTTGCATCGCGATTGCAGTGACCACGGCGCTGTTGTGCTTTGGCTTTGCCCGCCTGCTGAAAAACTATAGCGTTGAAAGGGCGGTAACGATCTTTGGCTGCTGTACGGGTTCCACGGGCAGTGGCTTATTATTGCTGCGGATTCTAGACCCTGACCTGAGCACGCCCATCGCCAAGGAACTGGCATTTTTTAACGTTGCTATCCTGGTACTTGGCTTTCACATTTTGACCCTGATGGCGCCAGTGCTACCAAGCTTTGGCCTCGGAACCATCAGCCTCGTGTATATCGGTACCTTTCTGGCAGGCGCCATCGCGTTGACGGTGATGACGAGACGGTCACTGGTTTAGCGCCAGCCTGGTACTTCGTGAGGACCAAAAAGGCGCTACATCACCAGCAATTTACCGCTGATTTCCAAGCATCGACTTCAACATCAGGCTGACTTAGCGGGGTTTAAGTCGTGCTGAAATCACCTGCAACGTTATCGCTACAACATAGATCGTGGTGAGACTGAAGTGTGAGCATACAGATATAGCCTGTGATGCACCGACCCATTGACGCTGCACCTCAACCGCCGGTCTCACACAACAATCGGTCATTTTGGTTACTACACGGCGACCAAAATTTCCTGGAAAATCGCCAATGTCGCGATCAAGCCTGCAGCGAAGGTCAGGGTACGCGCCAGCGGCAGATTTGACGCATAGCCCACTGCATGCAGGATCCGGGCAACCAAGTAGGTCTGCGCCGCGAATACAGTCACTGGCGTGGAAATGCTCAACACGTGAGCAACCAAAATCGCTATGGCAAAGATCGGTAGATTTTCGACAGCATTGCCGTGGGCTTTCTTGAGTCGTGCCGCCCAACCCGGCAGGGGTTTGCCATCTGCCGCATAAGACAAGGCCTGCACAGGTCCGTAACGCAATATGTGACAAAGAATATAAGGCACCCAAAGTACAGCTGTAAAAACAGCCGTGAGTATCAGCATTTGTAGTTCGATCGTCATAGTGCGCTCCCGTAATGATCAATTAATTCACGTTATCGTCTTCGCCGGACAACCTTCAGTGATGAATAGCCACTTCGTCATAAGCTAGACGATCTAGGCTTAATTTTCAACCAACGAGGCATGTCAGGTGTCGTCTAGCCGAAAACTATTAACGAGGTCGCCTGTCAGGACAGTAACAGAGACTTGGGACAAGACTCTGCCATACTGACCCTGCCATGCTCGTCATTCTAACTCAAGAATGTCACTGTCTCTGCCAACGGCGCTCTAGTGGTGCGGGCGGTATTGGCGGGCACACTTACATCTTCATAGCCAAAGCCGAGACCGAACAGGACTTTTATTTCTGGACCAAGGTTGAAGGTGTCACGCACCACATCCGGATAATGTGCCATGGTACCTTGGGCGCAGGAAGCCAGGCCATGTGCTGTCAGCGCCAGCATTAGGGTTTGTGTATACATCCCAACATCGGCTGCAGACTGCTTACCAAAAACATCATCCATACACAAAAATGCCATATGGGGTGCATCAAACATCTCGAAATTGCGAAAGCTCGCGGCAGCACGACCCGGCTTGTCTTCCCAGTCAATGCCCATCGCGTTGAAAAGTACCCGCGCGCACTCACGTCGGCGGCCACGATATTGCTCGGCGATACGGCCGTCAGAATAGTCGGGCGTGGCCGGCTCCTTGGCCCTCACTCGCTGCATAAAAGTTTCTCTTAGCGCATCACGAGTCGCGCCTGAGGCGACGCATACTTGCCAGGGTTGCACGTTGGTGCCTGACGGGGCCCATTGGGCCAGCTCAAAAACCTGGGTCATCAAGGCCTTTGGCACCGGCTTCGGCAAAAACCCACGTACTGAACGGCGAGCGCGCACGGCTTCTTCAAGCGTCATATCTGTCATGGCATACCTGTTGTTTTAAAAGGCAGCATACTAGCGCGCGGGCCGCAGCATTGTCATCATCACCCTGCTCAATTCAACTAGCCAAAAATGTTGCTCGATAGGTCGTCGTCACCCTTCGAGGCAATCATTCACCGACGTCAATGCTTCGAACCAAGGGCCGGGTCAAACAGGTGGGTCCGCCCTCACCCTTACGACTGATATGATCGCCTTGATAAACCGTGACTTGGCAGCCCGCCGCTATCAGGCGCTGTCGAGTAAGGTCGAGTCCATCCAGCATCAACACTTGCCGCGGTGCTGTGGCGAGCACATTACAGCCCATGGTGGGGAACTCAACGTCGGGCACTTCTACCAGCTCGATACCGAGCGCCGTTAACCACCGCAGAAAGCTGGCAGGCATCAACGGCCGGTAGATCAACGCCAGATCTTTGGCTAACGGTGAGATCATGCTCATCAGATGAAAGACATCCTCTGGATGCGTGGGCGCAGGCAGCGGCACGACATGGACTTCCACATCAGGGCCAACTATCTGCTTGAGCTGATCAATACCCGCCTGGTTGGTTCTCGGGCCAAGCCCTACCGCCAAACGATGATCATCCAGCCAGATCAGATCACCGCCTTCGAGCGTGCCCGGGGCGTATATCTCACCGGCGATGGTTAATGGCAGATGCTGCCGAGAATGGAGCAAGTGCGGCGAGGCTAGTTGAGCCGCAAGTTGCGCGCTGTTGAGTGCCGGCTCACTGCGGCGCGTGGGTCGACCCATGTGACACAGAATGAGTCCTTTTGGGGAAACCAGCAACGCATCACGAGTATAAATACTATCCAGGGTCAAACCCTCAGCATCCTCCAGGTAGATTACTTTGCAGCCGGCATTCGTCAGACATTCAACAAAGGCTTGGTGCTCAACAATAGCAGCATCAAAATCAGGCCGACTATGGAAGCGCAGGGGCTGCCATTGCGCGTCGATACGCGGGTCGTCTTTAAAAGCAGCACGGGGGTCGCGCACGGCCACCCAGGTCAGGTTGTCATATTCATTCAGGGACACGAGATACGGATTCCTTCGATAGCAGGTTATTATTGCGCGTTGCTGTTATACAGCTGAGCTTAAGCTCAGCTGGCTTAGACCAGTTGACTTAGACCACTTGGCTTAGACCAGCTTAACGAC
>DGOD01000288.1:0-1745 GCA_002389265.1 Gammaproteobacteria bacterium UBA4475 | reverse complement strand
GATGCTCGCTGCATCCACCAATAAACTGGCACACCCAGCAGCATCAAACCCAGCCCACCCAGCAGCGCATCCTGGCCAATGCCGGAGATTGCCCACAAGGTATAGACCAGCGCCAGTGTGCCGGAAAGCAGGATCCACCACTTGGCAAGCCCACCCCGTTGCAACCAGGTAAGTTTCAATTCATACATAATAGTAAATAAATAAGGCACCAACACGGCGAGGGTCGACAGCAAAATCGTGTAGGTGAACAAGGCTACCAACCCACCAGTGTAGTTTGAAATAGTCAACACAGAGACCAGCACACTAGAAATAATCAAACCCGCTCTGGGCACTCCCGATTCCGGATGACCTTTGAATATGGCAGGAAAAATCCCATCATTGGCTGCCGCCATGGGCATCTGCCCTTGAATCAGCGTCCAGCCATTCAGCGCACCAAAACAACTGATGACAGCGATAAAAGCAATGAAGTAGCCAGCCCACTCGCCCCACATCAGGCGTGCCGCATCTGCGAACGGCGCTGAAGAGCTAACAAGTTCTGTCTGTGGCACGACACTCAGAATGGTCACCGTGCTGGAGATATAGACAATCGCCGCAATTAAAAAGCCTAATAAGGTTGCACGAGGAATATTAACGGTAGGATTCTTCACACTGTCGGCAGGCACCGTTGCCGACTCCAGACCCAAAAAGGCCCATAAGGTTAACGCCGCCGTGGCAGTGATTGCCTCAAAGTTGGATACAGGACTGGTATTTATAGGCGTAAATGCCGAACTATCAAAATAAAACACCACTGCCACACCAATGACAAGAAGCGGTACGAGCTTCAGCACCGTGGCAATCAATTGAATAACACCAGCCTCTTTCACACCCATGCAGTTAACCGCAGTCAACAGCCAAATGGCACTCAGAGCCACCGCAACGCCAGATAAGGGGCTTGCATGCAGCACGGGGAAAAACACGCTTAAGTAGGATACCATCGCCACGGCAATCGCCGCGTTACCACACCATAACGAAACCCAATAACCCCAGGCAACTGTAAAACCCGCTAACCGCCCAAATCCGTCGCGAGTATAGGCATAAGGCCCGCCTTGTGCGGGATGCTTGCGACTCAAACGTACAAACACCAGGGCCGTCATCAAGGCGCCAAAAGCCGTGAACAACCAGCCTACTATGCTGATACCTCCATAGGCGGCCAAGGATGATGGCAGCAGAAATATACCGGAACCAATCATGTTGCCAATGACCAGCGCCGTGCACATCCATAGGCCCAGCTGTTTGGTGTTTTTTTGCACTTGCTTGAATTTACTCCACGTGGATCAAGGGCGGATTCCTTTAGGCAAATCCTGGACATTTTCGCGGTAGTCTTGAGTGCATCGGCACTTTCGCCTGCTCAGACTTTCGAATTCAGTTTCTCCACAAACATCTCGGTTCAATTCAACCTAAGCCTGTCGAGAATGCTCATACCTTAACAGCGTTAATGTAGACAAACGATGCCTTTGTCACACTAGACGCAGCGCTACTGCCAGCCAACATTTGAGATGCATAAAATGCCTTGATTTGTTGCCGGCGCCAGTCGCGCTGAACAACATATAGCCAGCTGATAATAGAGATTTAAACCCGTATGGTTCCGGCAATGGCTTAAGTATCAAAAAAATATATTTTGAGCAGGACACTCTAATGACCAATAAGCTTTAACGATGCTATTGCCAGCTTTTTTGCCGATCAATTATTCCGTTAGCATCCGCCAC
>DGOD01000244.1 GCA_002389265.1 Gammaproteobacteria bacterium UBA4475 | reverse complement strand
ATTTGTTTTCATGTTTTCTACCCCTCGTTTATAGTGTCAGCCGGAAAATCCCCTCTAATTTTTATAGTGAACATAAAAGATTAAGGGAGGGTGAAAAGTTATTAAAATTGTAAACGAAAATATAGATGTATCGAAAAGACAGTTAGAAGGGTGGTATATGTCTGGCTGGATATTATGCTTGGAAAAGCATTGGTATCCCCAAGGGGATTCGAACCCCTGTTGCCGCCGTGAGAGGGCGGTGTCCTAGGCCTCTAGACGATGGGGACACTCAGCAAACTTGAAGTCGCGAATTCTAGGGAGGTTCGTGCCTTTCGTCAAGGGCAATGGCGGAAATGGCACAAGATTTTTGCTTTGTTGCAGGGCTACATTAAAATATTACTCGTCAGGGCCGGCTGTGGCTCTTTGCCCAGCAGATAAGACCTACCTGGGTCAACCAGAAAACGTCTGCGTAGTGCGTTGCGGCCCAGTAATAGTCGATAGCGCATGTTGTCGCGATTGGTGAGTGTCACCTCGGCAAGGATCTTCTTGCCTGCCAGTGCGAAAGTGGTGTCGATGACATAACGATTTTCGCTGTGACCACCGGAATCGGTAACATCTCGTCGATCTTTGATCGGTGCCTCACAATCGACGTGCTGACGACGACTATCACGATTCGGGTGCAGGCCGAACCTTACCCATGCCTGGTTATCTCTTTCGAATTCTTCAATGTAAAAAGCGTGTAAGGCACAGGTTTTCGCACCGGTATCCACCTTAGCGATAATTTTCTCGATATTCAGGTCTGGCAGAGCGAGCCATTCTCGCCAACCCAGAATTGTCTTATTGATCGGCATCTTGTCTACTCGGGCGGTTGCTGATTTTTTTTGCCTCAAATTTTTTCTGTTTAGTTAGGGATTTTAATCAACAAATTATTGAAGGATCGAAGCTTGATGACGAGTGTCTCACGGTAATGGTGCTAGCCTGAACGGTATCGCTCACAGGCGTGTTATGGTCACCGACGACAAACAACTCGTTGGTAATAAAGAGCGCTAATACTCCATTTGCCTGATTCATGTTTGTGGCCAAGTGCTGGCTGTCGGGTTAAGGAGAGGAATATAGCCCCAGACCCCTGTAAATGAAAGGCAATAACTACAAGGTGCGAGCTGTTAAGGCTCGATCGACGGAAGGGTTCGAGAAATCGATTCAAGGTGAGAAAAAGGCAGTCGCCGAGGGACGTGGAGTCCGCTCGGCGTTAGTGCCTCAGGCTAGAAGGTTGCTTTAAATCCCGCGTACAGCGAGGCGGGTTCGCCGACAAAATAACGATCATTGCCAAAGGCGAAATCTGCGCGCTCGGCATAGCGAGTATCTGTCAGGTTGATGACCCTGATATAGGCTTGCCAGTCGTTGTTAATAGCCAGTGACAGTCTTAGGTTCAGCAAGTCATGGCCTGGATATGGCTGCAGATTTTCTGGATCTTCGTAATACTTGCCCATATGAACCCATTCGAGCTCGGCGCTATAAGCTTCACTAAATTGCCATTGCACATTCGCGGAACCCATCTGTCGTGGTGCCGTATCAATATCGTTGCCGTTGATTTGTCGCTCCAACGGTTCAGGTTCATTCGCGTACTGGTGGCGCGCGTAGCTCCAGAAGATATTGGTTGTCAGTTGCTCGCTCAGACTCTTCGATAAGGTCAGTTCGAGTCCGCGGTGGCGCGTCTTGGCGTTGTCAACATTGAAGCGGTCACTGTCGCGGAAAATGAAGTTTGACTTTTTCATGGCATACAGACTGGCATCATATGACCAGTCAGCCCCACCGCCACGGATACCCAGTTCCAGGCTGTCGAGCTGCACGACATCAATATCGGTCACTTCCTGACTACCTTGGAGTCGATACAGTTCGCTCGTTTGTGGCGCTCGAAAGCCTCTGGAAAGGTTGGCGTAGAGTTGTTGCTCGGCGGTGATGAGGTGGGTCAGTCCGAGCTGTGGCGAAAGATTACTGAAAGTATCCTGGCGGTCGGCAGGGCGGTTGAAACGACAACCACCGCGCGCGCACGCGGTGCCGTCATCTCGAGTTCGACCGGTGAGCATCAGGTTATCGTAATCATATTGGACGCGTTCCCAGCGGGCACCAGCGGTGAGTTTGGTGGCTTCAGTCAGGGGCCATTGATAGCGGGCGAAGAGGGCCTGCGTGTTGGCGTCGACTTGGTAATTGTAATGCTCGCCCGCAGGAATCGTTGCTACCAGGAAGTCACTGCCCGTGGTGGGGTTGGGCTGATATTCTCGCAGCTCGCCCTCTGTGACCTCGAAATCAGCGCCCACTGTCCAGCGATCCTTGTACCAAGCGCTCTGGATTCCAACGCTGGTATGGGCATTCTCTTCCAATGCCTGGCCCGGCAAAAAGTGTTGGATAAATGTCATCTTCGTATCGCGAGCATAAGGCGTCAGGACCAGTTTGCCGGCTTTTAGGGGTCGCTCCAGACGGCTGTAGACTCGTGCGCTACGGCTGTCGCGGAAAGCCTCGGGATTAGGGTTCTGTTTCGCCAGGCTTTTGTCTTTGTACGCCTGCGGCCCTTGAATAAAGCCTGATGTTTCCTGATTCAGGTTGGTGACAGATAATCCTGTAGTGGCACTGAAGCCAAGCCATTGGCCGAGCGCCTTGGCAGAAAGCTTTTGTTGGTCGAAGCCAGATGCGTCTTTGTAGCCGCCGTCGGTGGTACCGTTGAAGTCCAACCTCCAAGTAGGTTGGCCCAGGGTGATCGAGGTTCTGTAGTAGTCGTGCGGGCCGGCTTCAAGGCCTACGCCAGAACTGCCGTCGATGGCTGGCGTGCGAATGTTGATCATGCCGTGCATCGCGTTGGCACCATAGACTACGCTAGCAGGCCCCTTGATCACCTCTATGCCACCGGCATGCTCTGAGTGGGCATCAAACAGTTGGTTAACGTTACAGAAGCCGCTGGCGCGCAAAGGAATCCCATCCTGGGCCATCAGAAAAGCCCCGCAGGCGCCTGCGCCTGTCAGTACGGGTGATCGAAGGGCGGTCAGATGTTCCTGGCCGTTGCCCCGGCTGATCCACGCGCCTGCGATTCGTTGCATGGCCTCGTTGATGTGCGTTGGATTGATGCGCGCGAGATCATCCGCTGAAATGACGCCGATGTTGGAGTTCACCTCAGCAATGGTCTGGTCCGCACGATTGGCGGTCACGACCACTTCTTCGAGGATATTGGCATGAGCAAGTGTCGGCAGCAAAATTCCGCCGAGGATGATACAGGTGATAAATCGAAGCACGTTACTGGCCTGTTAAAAAAGGGGCAGTATAACGGTTTTTAAAGCTGCTGAGGGACCCAGTCTGCAAAAGTTTAGAATATCGACCGGTGACACGGTATTCCATGCCGCGAGTCTGGAAACATTGCAAAGTCCTGCCGGAAGCGTGAACATACCCCATCGAATGAAGTGTGAGCATCAAGCTAATGGCCGATGAAATGGTAGTCCCAGAGCAAGCCGGGGGACACTACAACAAAAGCGTAGAGTACATTACAACCTATCGACCATCGCTATTGGAATCGATTCCCCGTCAACAGCAACGGCAGCTGCTTGGGATTGCGCCTGATGCATTGCCGTTTCGAGGTGTGGATGTCTGGAATGCCTATGAATTCAGCTGGCTGAATAGTCGCGGTCGCCCGGAAGTGGCGGTGGCCCAGCTTCAAGTGCCAGCCAAGTCGATTAATATTATTGAGTCAAAGTCGCTTAAGCTCTACCTGGGCTCCTACTCGGGCACCCATTTTAGCCGGCGGGCCGAGGTCATCAATACGCTGGAGTCTGACTTGACCCTGGCAGCCAGAGGTCCCGTGAGTGTGACCTTGTTCTCGCCAGATCAGGTTCAACAACATGGCATTGGTGCCCTCGTGGGGCAGTCCCTGGATAACCTTGATGTTGAAATGAATGAGTACACCTGGAATCCTGATCACCTGAAACTTGTCAGCGATACGATTGTTCGAGAATCGCTTTACACCCATTTGTTCAAGTCACTCTGCCCGCTGACTGGCCAGCCAGATTATGCCAGCGTCGTGATTCAGTACCATGGGCGTAATATTAGTCACTCCGGTTTGTTGAGCTATTTAGTGTCATTCCGGGAACATCCGGAGTTTGCGGAACAAATTGGTGAGCGAATCTTTACCGATATTATGAATCACTGTAAGCCGGAGCAGTTGACCGTCCAAGCGCGGTTCACCCGCCGTGGGGGCATTGATATCAATCCGTTCCGGTCTCATAGCGACGTGCTCACCTCTGAAGTCAGGCTTTGGCGGCAGTAGTCAGCACCCCGTAGTTGGTTGAGTTTTCGATCTGCTGGAGCTGCGCGGCCCGACCTGCGCGGCC
>DGOD01000330.1:3253-10682 GCA_002389265.1 Gammaproteobacteria bacterium UBA4475 | reverse complement strand
ACAGCGCCGGCGGTGAAGCGGGGCTACGGTAGTGATATAGGCTTCATTCATCTGCAGTGGCGGCCAGGAACAGCCACTCGTCATTTGCCCGAAAAGCTCCTGATTAAAGTCATGCCAGATTACCCCGCGACTGCCGAGATGGCTCGTCAGCGGCGAACCTTTTGCAGAGAAGCGCGTTTCTATCATGAGTTCGCGGCCTCGACGCCAGTCCGTTTGCCCAAGGCCTATGCGGCGCTTTGGGATGATGCGACGGGTGATGCGGTATTATTGTTAGAGGACTGCTCAGCCATGCAGGCCTTCTCTTTCTTCAATCCGCCAGATCTTGCCCAGCTTGAACATATCGTTGATGCCGCGGCGCGGTTCCATGCTCACTGGTGGGGAAGAACTGCTGCGCTTGATACCAGCGAGGCAGTGATGAGCCCCTCACATCCTGTTTGGCGGCAGTGGGCCGGTGAAATGGCCGCCAATTGGGCCGCCTGGCTCGACTCGTCGATGGCGGCTTCGATGTCTCCGGAATGGACTCATTTGTGCCGAAAACTCGCCGCTACCGCTGCGGCGCGGATGACGGAACAGTGGCCAACGATGAATCTGACGTTGTGTCATATGGATATGCATTGCCAGAATATATTCTTTGATGCGGCGACACCCTTGGATCCAGTCGTTTTGTTTGATTGGGATGGCTGTCATCTCGGCTGTGGTGTTCATGATATCGCTTACCTGTTCGGCCTGCTGCCCGTTGAGCTGCGCCGTCAAGTCGAGACACCTTTATTGAATCGTTACCACGTGAAACTGTTGCAGGCGGGTGTCGATGACTATGATCATGCAGCTTTGATCCAGGACTATGCCTTTGGTTGCCTGTTCAATACATTTTTAATTCCCATGCAGCTGGCGCTGGATTTGACCGACGAGCAAGGGCTGGCGGATGCCCAACAAATGGTGATTGGTCTGCTGCAAATGGTCATAGATAATGAGGCAGCGCAGTTGCTGGCGGCGCCTGAACGTGGATAACACGTATGGGTAAACCTTGAAATTCACGGGCTGACCACGAAACTTGCCGCATACCCTCAATCACTCTAATATGCGAAGCTCGCTAGTGACATAAATAGCTTGGGAATGAGCCCCGTTATTGGGCGTGCCGTTGCGGTGAGTTCCCAGAAAGATTTCTAAATAGGAGTATTACCATGCCAGAAGCTTGGATTATTGACGCCTGCCGGACCCCCCGTGGAATCGGCAAAAAAGGTAAGGGCGCCTTAGCCGATCAACACCCTCAGCATTTAGGGGCCGCAGTTTTAAAAGCCTTGCAGGAGCGGGTCGGGTTCGACACCGCTGAAGTGGACGATATTGTCTTTGGTACCAGTTCTCAGCGTGGCCAGCAAAGTGGTGACCTGGCGCGTATGGCGGCCTTGGATGCCGGCTATGATGTTCGCGCTAGTGGCGTCACCCTAGACCGCTTTTGTGGTTCGGGTATTACCTCGGTGAATATTGCTGCGGCGAACATCATGTCCGGCATGGAAGACCTGTGTATCGGTGGTGGCGCAGAGATGATGTCCTCTTATGGCGGTGGCGGTGGCGGTGGTTCACCCTTCCTCGACAATGATAACTTTCGCCTGCGTTCGGTGCATCCCCAGCCCCATCAAGGCTTGTGTGCTGATACGATTGCGACCCTTGAAGGCATTGATCGCGAAGCCTTGGATGCGTTGGCGGTAGTCTCCCAACAGCGTGCCGATCACGCCATCAAAAATGGTTATTTCGACAAGTCGCTGATCACCGTTTACAACGCTGATGGCACCGTTGCTCTGGATCATGAAGAGTTTCCCCGCCCGCAAACAACCCTTGAAGGTCTCGGTAACCTGGATCCCTCATTCGCGAAACTTGCGGATGTTCCATTGGACGAGTCGGGCACGACATTCCGCAGCCTGGTACTGCAAAAGTATCCAGGTCTGGATATCAAGCATTTCCACCATGCGGGTAACTCGTCTGGCGTGGTTGATGGCGCCGGTGCGGTTCTGTTGGCATCGCCTGATTATGCAAAAGCCCATGGCATGAAGCCTCGAGCGCGAATCGTTGCCATGTGTAATATGGGAGACTCGCCAACGCTGATGCTGAATGCGCCCGTACCGGCTGCGCGTAAGGTTCTGGCTAAGGCGGGTATGACGGTTGACGATATCGATTTGTTTGAGATCAACGAAGCGTTTTCCGTGGTTGCTGAGAAATTTATTCGTGACTTGAACCTCGATCGTGACAAGGTCAACGTCAATGGTGGCGCGATGGCGCTGGGTCATCCGATTGGTGCTACTGGCTCAATGCTGATTGGTACCGTGCTTGATGAGCTCGAGCGTCGTGGTCAGCAGTTTGGTTTGATTACCATGTGTGCGGCCGGTGGTATGGCGCCAGCCATTATTATCGAACGTATCTAGAACGCTGCGCGCTTTTGCTGCGCTGGCATTTTATTGCTTGGTAAGCTATTGATCAGCAAGCTATTGATCAATAAAAAGCGGGTAAGACCCTTGCAGGTCTTGCCCGTTTTTTTGCCTGGCATTTGAGTTGGTCGCGTTCGTCGACCTAGGCATCTAGGTGACAATTAATCGAGGCTTTGTCGAGCTCTGGGCAAGGTGATGTGCCATTGGATAGCCAGCAGGCGCGTGCTGAATGCGGCGAGTACGCCCAGCACTTCTGCTAGTTCCTGCAAAGCTGGCACCTGCAGACAACCTACATAGACGATCGCTCCCAGTAATGCGGCGGTGGCGTATATCTCATCTTTAAGCAAAATCGGCGGTTCATTGCAGACGATGTCGCGAAGTAGGCCGCCAGCAGTGGCGGTAATCGTGCCCATCACAATAGCGATCACAGGACTGCTGCCGACCCTGAGGGCGCTAACCGTGCCGAGCACGGCAAATACCGCCAGCCCTAGGGCGTCGGCCCAGAGCATGACCCGCTTGACGGGCAGGGGCGCGCCGAGCGCAAAAGCACACAAACTACCGAGTGCGGCAGGTATCAGGCTGGTGCTGTCAGCGAGCCAGAAGACCGGCAGGTTCAACAGTATGTCTCGCAGTGTGCCGCCGCCGACCGCGGTGATGAGGCCGATAACCATTACACCAAACAGATCCATGTTGTGCCGGATAGCGACGGCACCGCCGCTAAGGGCGAAGACAAAAACGCCGGCATAGTTGAGTATGCGTAACACCTCTGCGGTGATTTCAATCATTGACGTTTCCTGTTTGTGCTGTTGGCTTAGCGCGTGCCAGACTTGCTAAGGATTCAATGTTGTCCAGCTGAGTTCAAATTCACCGGCATCACCGGCGATAAAGGCTGATTCCTCAGAGATGGTTACCGACAGCGTCATGGTACGTTCGATCAAGGTCGTCAGGGCTTGAATCTGTGGCCAGGAAAATCGGTAGTAAGTGGCCTTCAGCTGACTGAATTCGTTGGCCGATTTTTGCCACCAGACATCGGACTTAGAGTTGAAGCTATAGACCTGCACCGACTTGGCGAGCCGAGTAGACTTCTTCACTCGGTCCACGGAAGGTTCGCCCACATCAATCCATAGCTCGGTTTGGCCGTCAAGGCTGTGCGACCAGATATCTGGCTCATCATTGTCGGATAAGCCGCGACTGAATGTCAGGTGCTCTTCAGCGTTCAGGCAAAAAGCCATGATCCGCGCCATCATACGAGCGTGAGTTTCCGACGGATGCAGAGCGATCGTGAGTTGATGGGTCTGATAATAGTCACGATTCATGTCAGAGATGGTGACGCCGAGCTTAAAGATAGTTGGCTTAGTGGCCATAAGGTGCTGCTGCTCGTGGTAGCGGATCGTTTGATTACAGTGGTTTTCGGCAGGCTTGGGTTCAGTCGCCGTCGCGGAGATTACGTTGAAACAGGTCGAACAGTCGTGACCAGTGCCGTTCGGCGCTAGGCTTGTGATAAATCTCGCCGCGATCGGGAAAAGCAAAACCATGCTCGGCGCCAGGATACCACTCGATACGATAATTGATATTGCAGGTTTTCAGGTGAGCATCCAGTGCGTCAATGGTTTCTTTAGGTGCGTAGTGATCGATCTCGGCGCAGGCGAAATACATCTCGCCTTTGATCTTGTTCGCGCTCAGATGGGGCGAGTCATCTCGCTTCGTCATGAGGTTGGCGCCATAAATAGAGGCTGCGCATTGAATGCGATCGGCGAACTGGCTTGCCGCGGCGAAGACGAAGGGACCGCTCATACAATAACCCACTGCGCCAATTTTGGTGACGTTAGCGTGGGGGTCGGTTTCCAGGAAATCGAGCAGCGCCTGGGTGTCTTCCATGATGAGCTTGATTCGCAAGTGGCTTGCCACCTCCATCATGCTCTTCATGCCCGCATCGTTGCGCTCAAAGACAAATTCCCGGGTCTTGCGGTAATAGAGGTTGGGCAATATTACATAGTAGCCGACCGTGGCGATTCGCCGGGCCATATCGTGCAGCTCCTCGCGCTTGCCCGGTGCGTCCATATAGAACATCACGACGGGAAAGGGACCGCCTTCTTCGGGGTGGGTAATGAAGGTGTTCATGGCGCCGTCTTGGGTCTGAATATCGATATGCTGCTCTATCACTGTGGCCTCTCAATAATTTTGGTGGCTGCTGCTAGCGGTTGAAAGCCACTATGCTAGCGCATTAGCTTGCGGTTGCCAGCTATTGCTTATGATTAGGCTATATAAACCTCGTAAAAACGCTATGCTTAAGTCTCTGATCCAGACTGGTAGCGTGACATTGACCCGAGTTGAGCACCCTATTCTTTATAGCTTTCGTCGCTGCCCCTATGCCATGCGGGCGCGGTTGGGGTTGTCTGTGGCGGGGGTGACTGTGCGTCTGCGAGAGGTCGCTTTGAAAAATAAGCCGGCGGCTTTACTACAAATCTCGCCCAAGGCCACGGTGCCGGTGCTAGTGTTGGCTGGCGTTGAGGTGATCCATGAGAGTCTGGATATACTGCTCTGGGCTCTGGCGCAAAATGACCCGGCCGGCTGGCTCAGCACCGATGGGCCGCAATTGGCTTTGATGGCGGCCTTGGTAGCAGAAAATGACCAGGTCTTTAAAGGGCATCTGGATCGCTATAAGTATGCCAGTCGGGATGCTGTCGAAGAAGCGCACGCCGCCCGCGATCAATGTGAGGTTTTCCTGTTTCAGCTGGATGAGCGACTGCGCCGCGGGTCCTATCTATTTGGTGAACGACCGTCTTATGTGGATATGGCCATTTTGCCTTTTGTTCGGCAATTTGCCCATGTCGACCTGGCCTGGTTTCACACTCGACCCTATAGCGCTTTGATCCGATGGCTTGACGGGCTCCTTGCAGGAGACTTGTTTGCCGGGGTTATGACAAAATACCCACCCTGGCAACCCCAGGACCCAGATACCTTATGGTCTGGTTCGCCCCTTGAAAACTGATTGGAGAGAAGGAAATTGAAAAAGAACAGCAAGGGGGGCTCATCGCTGCAAGATCAACTCCGCAAGGTGGGCCTCGTCAGCGAAAAGCAATTGCGCAAGGCCCAGAACGGCCTGCATCGTAAAGACGTTCGTGAAAAACATGGGGCAGTGGACACCAGCAAGCTTGAGGCCAAACAAGTGCTGGAAGACAAGTTGGCCAGTGATCGGCTGAAAAACGAGGTCAAGAATCAAGTTGCCAACTCGCGGGCACTGGATGCCCAGATCAAGCAATTGATTGAAACGAACAGTCAGCGCCAGGCCGGCGATATCGCCTATAAGTTTGCCGACCAGGGTGTGATCAAGAATATTTACGTGTCCCAGGAAAATAAAACTCAGCTGAATCAGGGTTATCTGGCGATCGTCAAAAAGGCTGATGGGTATGATATGGTGCCAGAGCAAGTTGCGCGTCGCATCATGGCGCGCAAAGACGACGTCGTTCTCTATCTTTATGAGCGAGACAAGGACGCGGTTGATGAGGATGATCCCTATAAAGACTTCCAGATCCCTGATGATCTCGAATGGTAGGCAGCATGCAACACAAGCGTAGTCCCAACAAAAAAACTATCACGGAGAATCAAGCCTATGCCAGATATCGCAAATGACTTATATACACTGGCCATGTCCGAGAGGGCCCAGCCCCTCATGGATGCGGTGAAGAAACATATCGCTGAGAACGTTGAGCCTATCACTGAGGAGTTTCACAGCCTTGAAAAAGGCAAGGCCGATCGTTGGTCTTGGCACCCCCGTCAATTGGAGCTGTTGGAAGGCGCGAAAGATAAGGCCAAGGCTTCAGGGTTGTGGAATTTTTTCTTGCCTGACTCTGAAATGGGTGACGGACTGACCAACCTGGACTACGCCTATATCGCCGCCGAGCTGGGCAAATACAGCCTGGCGTCTGAGACACTGAACTGTAGCGCGCCAGATACGGGTAATATGGAAGTGCTTGAGCGAGTAGGTACCGAAGCGCAAAAAGAGAAATGGTTAAAGCCATTACTCAATGGCGAGATTCGTTCCGCCTACGCCATGACAGAACCGAACATCCCGTCGTCGGATGCCAAAAACATTAGCACCAGCGCGGTCCTCGAAGGCGACGAGTGGGTGATCAATGGCGAGAAATTTTATATTTCTGGCGCTGGCGATCCTCGCTGTAAGATTATGATCACCATGGTGAAAACCAGCCCCGATGCGCCGCCCAGTCGTCAGCAGTCGCAGATATTGGTGCCCACCGACACGCCGGGAGTGGAGATTCTCGAAGGCATGCAAGTATTCGGGCAAGATCATGCGCCCCGGGGGCATATGCATATTCGCTTCAATAATGTTCGAGTGCCGAAAGAGAATGTTTTGTTGGGCGAAGGCAAGGGTTTTGAGATTTCCCAGGTCCGCCTGGGGCCCGGTCGAATCCATCACTGCATGCGTTCCATCGGTAAGGCGGAAAAAGCCCTCGAGTTGATGGTCACCCGTGCCGGTTCGCGGGTTGCGTTTGGCAAGCCCATTGCCAAACTGGGTAAAAATCTTGAGATCATTGCCAGGGCTCGAATCGAGATCGATGCCATGAAATTAATGGTGTTGCAGGCGGCGAAAGCCATGGATGTGCTTGGCAACAAGGAAGCCCGGGTTTACGTCAGTGCAGTTAAGGCTATGGTGCCTGAGAAAGTCTGCCTGATTATTGACCAAGCGATTCAGATGCATGGCGCGACGGGTATCTCTCAGTGGTCGCCGCTGGCATCTATGTACACCGATATGCGTCATCTGCGTTTTGCGGACGGCCCAGATGAGGTGCATCACATGGTGGTCGGTCGCGCCGAAATACAGAAATACGACCTGTGGTAAGTTGATTGTCAACACGTACGGTCGGGTTTTTACCTAACCCGACCGTACGTTTTTAAGCTACACATTCATCCCGTTGATCTCGATATCACACTAATATCCAAAACCCCAATCCCTTTGTTTACTTGTTGGCCCCAACACTCTAGGATGC
>DGOD01000330.1:0-3193 GCA_002389265.1 Gammaproteobacteria bacterium UBA4475 | reverse complement strand
ATCTGATGCCTAAAATATTTGGAGGGGTAATGAATTTTAATCTTAAAAGATTAACAGCGTTTGTGCTGGCGGGAAGTGCGGTGGGTATGCCTGCACAACTGTTGGCTGCTGATCGACAAATCGAAGAAGTGGTTGTCACCGCGGAAAGAAAAGAATCTTCTGTCCAGGATACGTCAATCTCTATCACGGCATTCACGTCGGAAATGATTGATGATTTTGGTATTCGAAATCAGTCAGATTTGCAGAACATGATACCTGCCACCACGATCCAGCCTTACGACTCGGCGATACGTGGCGTTGGCCGAAATTTTCGCAACCTGGGCGGTGATCCCGGTGTTGCTACTTACATGAATGGCATCTATTCAGAAGATTTGTATACCGCGACTATTGGTTCTTTTTGGGATATCGATCGTATCGAAGTGCTGCGTGGACCCCAGGGCACTCTGTATGGTCGTAATGCCGTCGGTGGTGCCATGAACTTTTTATACAAAAAACCAACCGACGAATTAGAGTTTGCTGCCAAGGGTATTGTTGGCAGCTATGGAACCCAGGATTTCTACGGCATGGTTTCAGGTCCACTGATTGCTGAAGTTCTGAATGGTCGTTTGACATATTCATCCCGAGAACATGACGGCTGGGTTGAAGAGAAAGGCTTCGGCGAAGACCTGGATAGCGGTGATGAAGAAAACGTATCTCTGTCTTTGGAATGGCAGGTCAACGACAGCATGACTGTTAACCTGCGTAGTAACCTGGCCAAAGTCGATCGTATTATGGGCGGTGCTGATGGCGGTGGTTTAATTGTACTCGATGGTGAGAACAGCGCCCCTGGTGGCGATGGTCTGCGTAACTATACGCGTCTCAATAATGCGCTACGCGTAGTTGACGCGACTAATACCACTAACCCGCTGGCGTCGACTTTCATTGACCCGACTCAGCCTATCCTGAATTACACGAACCCGACTACCGGTGATCAAATCACGGCGCAGTATGTTCGTCCAGGCGTAGACACGGGCTTTTACCGAGCCAATATGGCGCAAGGTGCCACTGACGCGAATGGTCAGCCGTTAGACCCAAGCTCTTGTGTGATAACTGATCGCGAGAATATCGATGGCGATGATTTGTGCGCCTATACCAATGGCCTCAATCGTGAGCAGTTCGACCAACAGGGTAACCAGTTGGAATTCACCTACGATATCAGCGAAGGTCTGACCTTCAAGTACCTGTTTGGTTACAGCGAATTGTTGTACGAACGTACGACTGATGACGACAATACGGCGAATACGACTCGTGATAATCAGTACTACGTTAATCATGAAGCGGAATATGCCTCACATGAATTCCAGTTATTCTGGGATGTGGGCGATGCATTGACATTTACATCAGGTATCTTTTTCTACAACGCTGCGATCGATCAGCGGTATGATTTCTATAGCTCCGTAGGCCAGACTCAATATACGGATCCGGCTTTCGCGCTGGACACCATATTGGCCACTGTTGCGCCAGGTGTGGTACCGGGCGACCCAGCGTTGACTTTCTTGACGGGTACGACTACACCAGTGAGCCTGGCAAGTGCTAAAGCAGCTGGCGTTGATGCGCCTATCGGCACTGGAACAGTAACTGCTGGGCCTTACTTGGGCGGCAGCACACTGGGTAGTGTGGAGCATGGACCGGTGACTATCGGTACCGAACGTCTGGTGAATAATCAGACCAAGCGCGATGCTTTTGCGGCCTACACCCAGGGCGTATGGGACATCAATGAGCTGTTCACACTGACGGCCGGTATTCGCTATGCTCGAGATGAGGTCAAAGGCGAAGAAGTGCTGGCACGTTATGCTGAAAACAGCGACATTCTCGCCGCAGTGGGCTTGGATCTGGCGACTGCCAACATTGTGCGTGGCGCTATCAGTCCAACAACACTGCAGCCTACTGGTGTGGTTGAGCCTTGGTTGAACGGCGTGCCGATTACCTTCGGTCTGTATCGTCAACTCGAGCGTGAAGATAGCAAAGTCACCTGGCGCGTTAACCTGGACTACAATATCTCTGACGACACCATGATGTACGCTAACGTCACCACGGGCTATCGCTCCGGTGGCTTTAACCTGGCGTTTTTCAGTCAGACACCTGACTATGAGCCAGAAGAGTTGATCGCCTACGAAGTCGGCTACAAGACTCAAATGCTGGACAACACGTTGCAACTGAATGGCTCAATCTACCGCTACAACTATGACAGCATTCACACTCGTACTGAAGAAGCTTGTCCGCCAGTAGCAACTGAGCAAAGTTTGCAGAGTGCTTGTGCTGTCGTTGCATCAACGACTTCGATTCAGGCCGCACCTGGCGCAGTTATCAATGGTCTCGAACTTGAAGTTCTGTGGTTGCCAACTGACGAGCTGACTGTGGGCGGTAACTTCAGCTATACAGACACTGAATATACCGAGTCTTTCTTTGTGGTTGACGGTACTGATCCAACAATCCCGGGTGTTTTATATACCGACCTGACTAATCCGGATCGGGTTCGTGATATTAAAGGCCGTTCGCTGCCACAGGTGCCGAAGACTAAGGGAAGCCTTTACGGTGTCTATGCGCTGGACTTTGATGACGCAGGCAAGGTCGACTTGATGATGACTTACAGTTACATCGATGACGTCTACTTTTCTGCCTTCGAAAGCGCTCGTGATTTGGCGCCAGCTTATGACCGCATCGATCTGCGTGCCACTTGGACCAGCCCTTCTGACGAGTGGACAGTGTCAGGATTTGTTAACAATGTGCAGAATGATATTGGTATTCGGCAGATTCTGGCGTCTGGTGCCGAAGACGGCTATAAGCGTACAGCTCAGGTTACCGAGCCTCGCGTCTATGGTGTCGAAGTGAGCTACACACTGCGCTAGAACAGGCAGTTGAAATAAAAAAGGCGGCCTGATGGTCGCCTTTTTTTTGCCTGTTATTTTGTCATCCATGACAATTGCCTACTGTCGCTGGGTCAGCAATGACTGCATATTAGTGACGTAGGTGAGTTCCTCGACGGACGCCTGAATCAGCGCCAGTTTCGCCATAATCTCGTCACCCTGCTGTTGCGTTAGCCCGTATTGGGCGCTGTCTTTCAAACGGCTAAAATCTGTGACGAGGCCTTGGGTGTCAATTATGTCGGCGAGTTCGGGTTGCTGACAGGGGTTTTCAGGTAGCGACCAAGCCA
>DGOD01000107.1:8167-15347 GCA_002389265.1 Gammaproteobacteria bacterium UBA4475 | reverse complement strand
TGACGCCCCGCGTCTAGGCGAGCAAGTGCATAATTAACATCGTCAGCATCACCCACTAGGAATGGTGCGTGGCTTTTGCCGAGAATACTGCTATGCGATAGTGGCATGAGTATACTCTTAAAGATCCGATCAATCTTTTGATCAATCTTTTGATCAATCTTGTCGGTAATTCTGGACCTCAATATTTTCCCGCCCGCGATTTAGGGGCAATCAAGTTCGCACCTAAGCTCTCGCGAGACCCTTCAAAATAACAGTGGCGATGACAATCCAGCCTCCTGCTCTGGACAAGCATCATTAAGACCTAAACTGTAGGATTTATAATTCAATCCTGTATCATCCGCCCATCAAATCATGCTCTAACCATCACCTATGGAAGGTTTCAATGTGGCTGAATAGTAGGCTCACAATCGATTCAGCAATAAACACTTACCGAAGGTCTTTGTTGAGCTCGGCACCCAATCATATCGTGATTGACGACCTTTTTGATCCAGACAAACTAGCTGATGTGCTGAGCATCCTTCAACAACCCCGTTATTGGCAACCACAAAAGCATACTTATTCAGATCTATATGTGGATAACGCCCAATGGCAAAAAACCAGCAGCGACCAACGCTTTGTCCAACGCGATGTTTGGCGCTATAAACCGGATGACTCACGCATCAACCGCGTCAACAACGGACAATCATTCTTGGCATACCTACGCGGGACTGAATTCACTACTTTGTTATCCGATATTTTTGATGTGGAATTAACTGACATCAATGTATCGGCGCCGGAAAATAACACGAATTACTTTCGCTTAAGCTCCGCTGACTTTATTGCACAACACGCTGATGAATCACCCGGAAGAGAAGTTTGCATGTTGCTCTATTTAAATAAGGCCTGGCATCACGATGCGGGCGGCGAGCTAACATTTTTAGGCACAAACGACACTCCCATCAGTATAGCGCCCTTATTTAACCGCTGCGTACTCTTCGACCCTTCTTCAACTGGTACCGAACACTGGGTAGAACCGTTAAACAGCAATTACAGTACCCAATATCGTTACAACGTAACCAGTTGGTACTGGTCTAAATAGCGGGTTGCGGCTCGCCCAACTGCGATTATTGAACGGGCGATAGACTGACAGGGCTCATGCGTTACCACCCTGATTTACCAAGCTCAGCTAGGGTGTCATTGACGCTAATTCTGCTGCGCTACGCTCAAAACTCCGTATACTACCCACTTTCCTCATCATCCGCGGCCCAATGCATAACATTTTCGACAGAATATCCTTGCCCCTATTGATCTTGCTGTGTCTCTCACTAGGGCTTGCGCCTTTCTCACCTGAGCCACATGTCCTGGAGAAACTCAGCATGCTGGCTACTGGTGAACTGACCAGACTCATCGACATCTTCGATCTACTGCTACATGGCACGCCATGGTTATTACTAAGCATCAAGTTAATTTTATCGCTAACCCGAAAAGAGGAACCATGAAACCTTAGCATGGTTAATTGTCTCATCTAACTTCCACTTGTTGTGCCCTTGCTATTACCCGCCTAATACCGACAATTTCAACTAAATACCTGACTAAGGATAATGCAAGGTCACCGATCACTCGCCTGAAGCCTGCTGCTAGGCTCACCGAGTGCTGGCGGGGATAACACGCTTTGGTAGTTGCAGCGATGTAACTAAACCCACCACACCCATAAAACACGCCAACAGAAAGACCAGCGTAAAAGATCCGCTGAGATCGGCGATCAAACCGCCCACCGCGGGCGAGATTGTTTGCGCGAGACCAAAGGTTAGTGTCGCCGCAGAAAAACTGGGCCCATAGTCTTGCGCTGTCGTGTTTTCCACAACGTACAACGTCATGAGTGTTGGTATGGCGCTAAACAGCAATCCAACGCCAATACACGCGATTAATGTCGGTAAATAGAAGCCTGTTAGCACAGTGCCAACACAAATAGGCCAAAAGGCAAACGCAATGGTCAGCGCCCGCCGAATACTCACCCGGTGTGCGATGGTGACGAATGTTGGACCGCCAAAGATCATAGCGAAACCCACCAGCGTGAATGCAAGCGAGGCGTCACTGGTACTCCAAGCACTGTCATCTTCTAGTCGAGTCGTTAAGAAACCCAGGACAAGCAGGTACATAAAACCGAAAGTAGAATAGGCGAGTATCAATGGTAACCAACCAGGCATGCGTCGCAGCGCTCCAAAGCCGCCGAAACCAGCACCGCCCGATGGGGCTGCCTGTTGATGGCGAACCAAAAGCAGTGTCGCCACCAGCACAATCAAACTGATCGAGAATTGAACCTGGTACATGGCTGACCAAGCTTGATCGCCTTGTGATGATCGCAGCGCGCCGCTTAGCAGACTAATGAACACTACCCCTACACCCATACCAGACCCAATCAATCCCACGGCGATCCCACGCCGCTTTGGCGGCAAAGCACCCGCAGCGATGACAGGTGCGGGAATCCAAACGAGTGCGCCACCAATACCGGTCATAAACAACGCCATGGCGAGCATTGATGGTGAGTCGGCGATACCCGCTAGCAGCAAGCCCAAGACAACCAGAAAAAGGCCAAGGCGCATAACATGTAGTAGTTTAAATCGGCTAGTGGCAGACGCCACTAGCAGCGTGCCGAGCAAGTAGGCACCGACGTTAGCAGCACCAATTAGACCGGCTTGAGTATTACTAATACCCAGATCATCTCGTACGGCGGGCAACAATACGCCATAGCTGAAACGGCCAAAAGACTGACCAACCGCCGTCGCAAGGGAAATGATGAATAACATGATCCACCCAGAGCGAATCCATGATTTCTTGCTTTGTGGGGAATCAGAGACGTTCATTCAACATCTGGCTCAAGAGAGAGGTTGCAGATTCTAACGTAAATGCTTCGCTGGAACACCTCATGGGTACGAAAGCCAGTTCTATGCAGTTAATTGAATTCTGTTCGACGATATTTCCTGCTAGCCCTAACAGATTACGCCATAATTGAAGCCGAGTACGGCGAATTTACCCAGGAGATACAAGGGAGACAACAGTATGGATGTAGTACCATGCCCAATTGATAGACAATGTCTGGCCTCGACTCGGATGACTGATAACTACGCATGAGAAAACCTTATTCGCGCCGTCATCGTACTAAGAAAAAATGGACGAGAATACTCAAATGAAGACACTATCAAAGATAACCAGGACATACAAAGCTATCGTGTTCATCTTGTTGCTCAGCCCATTCAGCGCTTTTTCCGATCTCGCAAAAACCGGTTACAAGAACGAGGATCCACTTAAGTTAGCCTACCTTGTTGCCGTGCACGCAGACTGCAACTTTACCCATAAGAGAGTCGACTCTATGGTGGAAACTGGGATAACTCGCCGAGGCATTGAGCCCTTAATGCGACCGGCTTGGATAAGGAAGCCATTATTTCTACAGGTCAACGTTAACTGCATCAGTCTGCCGTCACAGGAAAACCAAATCTATACTGTGGAATCCCGCATGGGGGATGCATCCGGCATTAATATCGTCTTTATGACATCCGCATTTTTTTATGGGGCAGGTAGAGAAAGTGATATTTTTGAAACAGTGGAAGAAGCGATAGAACGACAACTCGATGAATATCTGAAGGCCAATCCTGAATTGTTGACTGAATAGACGCCTTACTCAGCTATTGCAACCCTCAGTTCACATCGCGCGAATTAGCAACGACTCTGCGCTTATGACGAAAGCCGGGCTAGAAACATCAACAGGTTGATATCCCGGCTCTCGCCGACCTTTTAAGGATGCTTGGAATACCACCAAGCGCGCTTTAATTTTTTTCTCTTTGCTATTCACTTTGCTATTCATTTTTCTATTCACTTAGGGCAGACGTCATTCGCTTTGGATCTTTGGTTGACCACCAAATCAGCAGGAGCAAAAAGCCCTGCACAATCAAGCGCAACATATAAACCGACTGTGGCGCTTGCGGGAATAGTTCCGGGTTCATCAACATGTGTACATTGGCCGGTGTCACCGCGATAGTTAAGGCGATAAGCCCCCAACCAGCCCAAGGGCGACACCTTGGCAAGAGTACCAACAGGGCCAACACAATCTCAACGACACCCGAAATATAGACAGCCCAAACGGGACTGGGCACCCAAGGTGGAACGATTGCCACAAAAAAATCGGTACTAGTGAAGTGCCCTATGCCGCCAACGAAAAACCATAGAAAGACGAACCCTTGACCTAAGGTTTTGAGTTTTATAAAAGATACATCATTGTTCATTTTTTGTACCATTTCGATTGGCGTTACAGGTTGTTACGAACATCAAATTATCATTCAAACACGTATAGTGACCAGCCTTATAAAACATTGCTTGATACCCTCAGACGCCGGACACCAAATATATGCTATTGTGCAGCTCCTTTAACTGCTTCTCAATTTCTACGGTCCCATGTCTAATTTCCAACTGACTATTATTGCTGGCTCTGCCGCGCGTCAACGCCTGGCCAGCGAGGGCTGGCGCCCAGAATTGTTTACCGCCATGGTCGGCGCATCTGGTGGCGCAAAACTGCTGGGCTTAGGCTACCTGGACCGATATCTGTTCGGTGAATATTTGAGTCGCTCGAGTCATCCCATGGAGCTTTATGGATCCTCAATCGGCAGTTGGCGGCACTCGGCACTTGCTTGCCGTAATCCATCTGAGGCAATAGCAACTCTGCAAGATCGTTATCTGAACCAGAAATGGTTAGAGGATGATCCACGATCGCCCACCGAGGTTGTTGATGGTTTGTGTGAATGGGTGCTGGATAGTTTTTTGACGCCAAGTGACACTAGTCATATCGCAAATAATCGCCGTTTTCGAACACATATCGTCACCGCAAGAGGCCTAGGATTAAACAGCCACCAACAAAAACTAATGCTTGCCCTTGGCATGGGTAAAGCTGCCGCTCTCAATATGATCAACCGACAGTTGCTCGCGCATAGTTTCCAGCGCGTCGTGTTTAGCTCAGGCACTAGCGAGTCGTTTGTGTTCAAGGATTTCGATACCGAGCACATTGAACTCAACTCATACAACCTACGGTCGGCTTTGTTAGCTAGCGGCTCTATTCCCTTTCTCATGTCAGGTCAACGGGACATTTTGGGCGCACCACTTGGTCACTATTGGGATGGCGGCATCATTGATTACCATTTTGACTTTACTAATTGCACTGGCGACGGCTTGATTTTGTATCCGCATTTTTCCGATCAAGTCGTGACAGGCTGGTTCGACAAAGGCTTAAGCTGGCGACGAAACAGTAATCGCAACAGCCCTCAAGCACTTGATAATGTGGTCATCGTCGCGCCATCCAAGGCTTACATTGCGTCGTTGCCCTACGCAAAGATCCCAGATCGGCGGGACTTCCAAAAAATGTCACAGGCAACACGAATGGCATACTGGAGCGAATGCGTTTCTGCGAGCCAAGCATTAGCGGACGCCTTTATTGAGGTGATTGAATCCTCAGACCCACTGCGGTTCGTTGTCGATCCGTGACAACCATGTGCAATCTTCGCGGCTTACCGCGAAGATGTACCACTTATATTATTAATTTTCGCACAGAATCCAAACTGACTCGCGCGGCCTTACGTAGACATTTCACAAGCGATGACGAAAACCCACTATGCCTTATACCGAGCTAGAAAAATCAAGAGTTATAGAAATGGCCTGGGAAGATAGAACGCCCTTTGAGGCCATCGAATTGCAGTTTGGGCTGAATGAGTCCGCAGTGATCGTCTTGATGCGCACCCAATTACAACCACGCAGCTTCAAACGCTGGCGCAAACGCGTCACTGGACGCCGAACAAAACACGGCGCAATGAGGAACCCCGCCGTCAGTCGAGGCCATTGCCCAACGCAATATAAAATAAAATCCGCTAAGAACACCAAGGCAAGACGTTAACCCATCATCAACACCAATTTTTTCTGCCTTAGGGCCTGCAGCGAGCCGTCATATTCCCCTCGCCAAAGACGCCGTTATTACTGATGTCAATCGCGAATTCAAACCCCGCAACAAGCCAGCAAACCTGCGCACGCTCGCCCTGGACACTCATCGTGAGCGCCCTCGTCTCATCATTATTTTTTTCACACTGGTCATTCGCCTACTCAATATTGAGCGCCAGCCTCAACATGTCGTAGTGCTGCAGGCCATTTTCATAAATCGGTTCATTATAGTTATCTAGAAAATAGTCTTTTACAACATGCACTACCCTAAAACCGAACCGTTGATAAAATGTCAATTGATAGCCAAAAGTACCGGTACCCAAAACAACCCTGGCAACTTTTCGATTGCCCAGTTCAGCAATTACAAATTCAAGCAAAGCTGCCCCAACGCCTTGACCTTGGATACTCGGTAGTGAAGCTATATTGAATAACTCGATTTCATTGTCAGTGTTCATATTGNNCTCCAAAGTGAAACCCCAATTAACCCTTCGAGACTCGTCTCAAACGCAGTGCTGGGGATGAATATTCATGGTTTGACCGCCATTATAGTGGACTTACCAGTAACTTATTTCAGACGCTAATGGGGCTTCTGATGCACCTCTGATGCACTGGCGAGTTATGAATCAACTCGTGGATCAGGAGACCGTAAATATAACGTCCGATACGGGCTGAAGTAAAACTCCATCGCTTTCTCTTTGACGCGTTGCTGATATCCGTAACCGTTAAGGACCAGTAGCTACGATCCGACCCTAATCGTCGCACGGACGCTCTCAGGCAGATCTAACGACTCATCACAGCCCAGGTGAATTTCTCTCCTTGCCCACAATAGCCAGGCTTCGAGCATAGGGAGCGGCCTGTGCAGACCGCATATTATTGTTGGCGAGCAAGCTCGTTGAGCGCGTCAATAGCTTTATCTGCCAGGTTCTTCTGAACAAAGATATGATCATGGTAATAACCTGCGATTACATTTGCGCTAATACCATGCTCGCCGAGTTTGGTGGCGAATGCGGCCGTCAAACCAACTGCATCGAGGCTAGAATAGACACTAAGTGTGATTCCCTTGAAAACAGACTCATAATGTAGACTTTTCTCATCAGCCTTATTCTTGGGGATCACTAAGGTTAGGCCTTCTAACTCCCTGATCATAGCTATGGGCTCTAAATCCAAGTAATCGCCATATTTCGCCTTTGGGAACGTGCAAAATACATACTCCCCATCGATAAGA
>DGOD01000107.1:2565-8114 GCA_002389265.1 Gammaproteobacteria bacterium UBA4475 | reverse complement strand
TTGATAGCATTAATGGTACGCGACAAGCAATCGGTTAAGAAGAGATCGGGGCGGAGTAAAATTAAGGCTATATTTTACCCCGACCCTATTTATCTCTTTATCTTATTTTACCCCGACCCTATTTATCTCTATTTATCTTTATCCAAGTTTGGATCCGCCAATTGGGATGAGCAACCAGGAAAGCAGCGCGCAGTTTAGCGCGACGGTTATCCAGTAAACGAAGCGAAAAAACTGTTTCTTAGATTTATGGCGCAGTTTTTGTTGGGCGACCAAGGCGCCTGGCCAGCCCCCTACCAGTGATAATAAATGCAGGGTGCTTTCGCTTGTACGCCAAGTTCCCTTAGTCGCTGCTGATTTATCTATAGCGTACACGGTAAAAGTGATTATGCTCACCACCATGTAAAAAGCTAAAACTAAAGGGTCTATTTGGGTAGTCAATACAGAAACACCCATAATGGCGAAAAAAATATAGACTACGATGATCGACCATGACCCATCTGTTTTGTTTCGCGTCATATATTCACTGACCCTCCAAAAATATTGCTGTCATCCTACAGGGCCGACCTTGTCTATCGACGGAGATATTTCATGTTACTAGATGGTTGCTCTCGGGTCACCGACCGCGGTTACTGAAAGCTTTAATGTGAACAAAATTCTGCTACGGAAATCATCACAAGGAGGGTGAGAAGTGTCTACTGAACTAGTGATGATTCAGAGTGTTCGAGCAGCTTGCTGCGGAAAAACGCCTTCAACTGCATGTTAGGTGCCTACCAGTCTTGCCTTCGTCATAACCATTTATACATGACCAATGCATCAACATAACCCAGGCTAGGGTGATTAAACGCCTGTGGCAGTCTACCTACTGTTTCAAATCCGAGATTTCCCCACAGCCTGACCGCTCCCTCATTTGTAGCAGCAACGAAGTTGAATTGCATTGCTTTGTATCCCAGTTTCGTCGCTAACTCTTGCGAGTGTTCACACATGGAGCTAGCCAATCCGCGACCTCGAGCCTGCGAAGACACCATATAACCACAATTGCAAACATGGTCCCCGGGGCCTGCATTGTTGGTTTTGATGAAATAGGTTCCAAGGATGCTGCCTTTCTCCTCAAACACAAATGTTTTTCGAGGGTAGGTCATCCACTCCCATTGAGCTTGTTCTTCGTCAATGTCGGTCGGATATGCATAGGTCTCGCCTAGTCTTGCGATCTCTCGAAAGATCGGCCAGATGCCCTCCCAATCCGCTAATGCTGCTTCCCTGATATTCATTGCATATGTCTCGCGATGGCACCTAACACTCAGTTAAGTCACGTGGACGCTCTGGCGCCTGGGTCGCATAGGCAAGTGACAGGATGCCAGCGACCTTTCCCTCATCTTTAGTGCCATCTCATCGATGAGAATCTTCAACTTTATGCTGCTTGCTGTGCGAACACAACAGGTGGAAAATAGCTAAGTAAGCTATGCGGGTGAACCTGGTTGTAGTGCTTTCGCCATTGATTTCTTTCTACTCTTCCCTCGTCCAGCGATCTGAACCAGTTCGCGCTCAAGCATTCCTTGCAAAGCTTGCCGTTGAGGCTTTCGACGAACGCGTTCTGAGTGGGCTTTCCCGGTTGTATAAAGCCAAGCGTGATACCCGCCTCCTTCGATCAAAAGAAAATGGCTTTACTGGTGAACTCTGTACCGTTGATTTCTGATCGAAACGTGGTTGGCAAACCAGCGGCAGGCTACCTGCGGCAACGTGAACACAGCCCGTGAGTGTTTCGACAATATGCCATGGGTAACAACTGCGCCTTGCCGCAAAAAATTGCTTTGTGTGACGGCTACCTCGATAATGCGTAGCCGGAACTTTGAACGGTCATTTATCAACAAATTCACGGCTCGACAAATTCAAGGCTCGACAAATTCAATTCTCAACAAAAGGTAAGCAATCATGTTCAGTCATATTATGGTAGGTGCCAACGACGTCGCAGCAGCGAAGGTCTTTTATGATGCGGTTCTCGGCACATTGGGCCATGGGCCAGGCACGATCGACCCAGCGGGTCGTTGTTTTTACATTACCCCCACGGGTATTTTCTCCATCAGCAAGCCGATTAATGACGAGCCTGCGAGCCACGGTAACGGCAGCACCATCGGCTTTGTCGCCGCGGACCCGGCAACCGCTGATAAATGGCATGCTGCGGGCATCGCTAATGGCGGCACCACCTGCGAAGATCTACCAGGCGTGCGTGAAGGCGGTAGCGGCAAGATGTATCTTGCCTATTTGCGTGACCCGTCAGGCAACAAAATTTGTGCCCTGCACCGCATGGCATAAGATCTATTTAGCACAGCAGTCGTGCGCCTAACACGTGCGATTGCTGCGTTAGACTTCACGCATGCAATCTGCCGAACTTTATCTATTTGCCGGACTGCCTGGGTCGGGAAAGTCGACCATAACCCACGCTGTGGCTTAACAACCCGAATGTATGTACCTGCGAATTGACACCATCAAGCAAGCCCTGCGGGCTTTTCACGCAAACAATATCACCGGTGAGGGCCCTCATCTTGCTTATAGCATGGCCGCTGACAACCTGCGTTTGGGCAGGAACATTATCGCCGATCCCTGCAATCCGATTCAGCTAACGCGCAATGCCTGGCAACAGGTATTAGACTGGGAATAAGACTCCTGGACCTCAGACTGAATCATCATTAAGACCACGGGCCGCACTGTAACAGCCAGCGTTAACGAACTCCTCGAGAAACTCGATTCTTAATTAGGCGCTCGCCGCAAAACCGAATTGCCTCAAACACCAAGCTAGCTACCCGCCGCCATCTCGGCTAAACAGCCGGTTTGCCCACCCATCAAACCCGAAACAACTCCAGGTCCTCGTCGGTGGAGTGCGCGGTTAATAGCGAGATCAATACCAAAGACGGCAGGCCCACGAACCAACCTAGATAAGATGCCGCAAAACCCCAGGGCTCACCTAAGATAGTCCAGACAACGGCGGAACTGCCGCCGAGAATAATGCTCCAGAACGCGCCGGTCGCGGTGGTTCTCGGCCAAAACAATAGACCCAGCATCGGGAAGAATAAACCTGCTGCCCCAAAGGTATAGGCATATAAGATCAGATCTAGCACATTGGGCACCATGTAGGCGATGAAAATGGCCAGAACACCCAGCAGTAGCGTTGTCACACGGGCGACACTCATGAGTTTGGCTTTGGTGGCTTGCGGGTTAATGCGCTTGTGATAGATGTCGTTGGTAAAGATCGCCACAGGCCCTATTAAACAGGAATCGGCGGTGGACATGACGGCGGCGATATAAGCGGCGATGACAAACCCGGCAATGCCGGCGGGCAAGAGGGTCATGATCATCATGGGCGTCGCCAATTCCGGATCGCTAAGATCCGGCATGAGCATTCGCGCGAACATACCCACCAAGGTGCTGCCGATTGCGAACAGGGGCCATTCAATGGGTACACCGGTCAGCAAAAAGGCGCGGGTGGCGGTTTTTTCATCTCGGGCCGCGACGATGCGCTGCATGGCCGCGATGGAAATAAACCAGACGGGAAAAATCGCCAGGAACCAGCCCACCAGTTGCTTCCAACCAATGGCGGTGAAAGACAACATCGACTGAGTGGCATCAACGGCTGCGAAGTGGGCGACCATAGCACCCCAGCCACCGATCTTGTAAAACCCGATGGGTACCATTAAGAACAGAATACCGATCAACAACACAATCATTTGAAAGACGTCGGTATAGATCACGGCCTTTAACCCCCCCATGGCGGTATAGGCAAGGATGACGCCGCCAGCCACGACGATGGCTACCGTCAGGTCAAGGTCTAGCGTCACTTGCAGTAATTTGCCGCCGGCGATGACTTGCCCACCCACAAAGGAAAACCAAGCGAGACCGATGACCACCGCCGCCATAGTGCCCGTACGGGCATCAAATCGCGCCTCGAACAGATCGCCGGTAGTCAACCCACGAACGCGGTCTGACCAACGTTTAACTTTCGGGACCATTAAGAAAGACACCAACACTACGCTGAGCGCCGATATCGCTACCAGCCAGGAAGCCGACAGGCCGAGGGTAAAACCCAGACCACCCATGGCAATGCTAAAACCGCCACCCAGGTCGGTGGCCGCGGTACTGGCGGTGGTTTGTGCGAGCCCCATATCTCTGTCGGCGGCCAGAAAAGACTCCACTTCGTCTTCACCTTTGGCGGACCGCATCACCCGCAGGCCGATGATAAGCAAGATAGCGAAATAGCCACCAATGGCGATTAGATCAAGGTAATTCAACACAGACATCTCATGACAACGAATACCCGTTAACCTTAACCTGCACAAGGTGAACTCACCAGTCTTAGCTCGCTGGCATACGCCTGTGTGAAAGATCCGCATGAGCCAGTCCTGCATCAATCTAACCCTGTATCTGCAGGACTAGCGAGGATCATGGGGCTGTGGCGAGACTACAGCAGCGTGATATCCCTGGCGAGTCTAAGCCGACTCAGTCTCGGGTTGGGGTTCTTATTCACCGAAGAAAAATCTATTATGCAGCCCTAGCCTTGAATATGAGTCTCACCCTATGGAACAGCCGGCAATCTGGCCTTTTTTACCCGGTTCGGAACCGGTCTACGTGACTCGTGCAGAAGGTGCCTACCTGTACCTGACAGATGGCAGAAAAATTCTCGATGCAGCCGGCGGCTGCATTGTGTCGAACATTGGCCATGGGGTTGTTGAAGTCGCCGACGCGGTCAGAGATGCACTGGTCAACTGTACCTTTATCATGCCACCTTGGCTGACCCCAGAACGTGAAGCGCTGGTGAATGAATTACGCGCGCATTGGCTGCCCCCTCACCTAACGAGAATTCATCTGGCGTCTGGCGGCTCTGAAGCGAATGAAGCCGCGATTAAAATGGCGATTCAGTACCACGCGGGCCTCGGCGCGCCGCAGCGAACCGTGATTCTGACCCGGAGCATTTCCTATCACGGCACGACCATCACCACCGCCGCGGCTTCCGGCCACCCCGAGCGCAAGAAGGGACTCGAGGGCATACTGGCGACCTATCCACAGATACAAACGCCCTACCCCCTGCGTTGCCCCGTCGGGACTGATGACGCGCTGGCCACGCAGTACTACCTGGACGACCTTGAGCAAACTATCGCAACCATCGGTGCTGACAATATCGCAGCCTTGATCGCCGAACCGCTCAACGGCTCAAGCGGCGGCGCCATAGCACCTCCAGCGGGTTACTGGGACGGCGTGCAATTGATTTTGAAGCAGCATGGTATTCTGCTGATCATGGATGAGGTGATGACTGGTTTTGGTCGTACCGGCCGGAGGTTCGGCTCAGACCACTATGGTATCAAGCCCGACTTGTTAGTGGCGGGAAAGGGTCTGGCGGGCGGCTACGCGCCCATTGCTGGCGTATTTGGTACCGACGCAGTGGCTGAGGCGATTGCCGCCGGCGGCTTTAGCGTCATGTTTCATACCTTCGGCGCCATGCCCCAAGCCTGTGCGGCGGCCACCAGTGTCTTGCAGATCCTGCGCCGCGACGACCTGATTGA
>DGOD01000107.1:0-2500 GCA_002389265.1 Gammaproteobacteria bacterium UBA4475 | reverse complement strand
CACCCGCGGGTCGCGGAGATTCGCGGCACGGGTCTGTTGATTGCCGTTGAGGTGGTCGCCGATCGCGAGACGCTGATCCCCTTCGATCAGTCGCTGCGGGTCACTGACCAGATCATCGGCCATGGCATGAGCCAGGGTGTGTTCTTCTATCCCGGTGGTACAGGCGAGATCCGAGATATTATCTGCATGGGACCGGCTTTTATCATTGATGATGACGACATCCAATTGACTGTCGATGCGCTGAGTTATGCACTCGACGCCCTGATTGATCTGGAAAACCCTGTTACCTAACCTGCTTGGAATGGTGCTTGCGCTTTACTCGGCATCGGCTATCCACTCGACGATAGTCAATAGTCGCGAATAGTCGGTCGCTTGGGTGAGCCGCTGCCGGCAGGCGAGTAATTCTGCTTAAGCGGTCAAGCCGCGATAAACCTTCGACAGCTCACCGGGCAAGTCGTTGATATCCTGGATCACCATATATTGCTGGTCAGGGCACATCTCTCGCAGATAATCATGGCCAGAGGGATCCACAGTCAAACAGAATGCCGAGATGCCTTGTTGGCGCGCCTCGGCCAATGCGCGGGTGGTGTCTTTGACGCCATACTCTCGACTGTTACGGTCTTTGCCGTAATCGAAATCCTGGGGGTAGCCGTCACTCAAAATAATCAACGCCTTGATGCGCGACTCGGTTTTAATCAATTGCTGAGTGGCGTGGCGTATTGCTGGCCCCATGCGCGTGCTGCGACAAGGTTTGATACCGCCAATTTTATCTTTGACCTTGCGATTGTAGGCTTCCGTAAAGTCCTTATGCACGAAGTACTCGACCTGTTCGCGGCCATAACCAGAAAAACCACAGATCGAATAATTATCCCCCAAGTCTTGCAGCGCTTCCGCCATCAAAATCGCTGCTTCTTTCTCCAAGTCGATAATGCGCTTGCGCTTGCCTGTTGCATTCGGCGGATTCGCAGCATAATAGTCACGCAGGTAATCCTCACTGTCGGGATTCACATAAATGGGTTCCACTACCTCGGCATCCGGATCTGGCACTGGGTCATCGGTGGAGGCGCTCATATCGAGCAGAAACAGTGCCGAGACGTCTCGAACCTTGCGCTGCTTCTGCACATAAATTCGTTCTTCAGGGCTCAAGCCGGCTTTGCGATCAACAATCGCCTCGATGGCTTTCTCTATATCCAGCTCTTCGCCATCCAGCTGGCCCCTGACCTTGGCCAGCATCTCGGGCCGCAGCATATTCAGCTGACGTCGAACCCGTGTTCCCAGACCCCGCAGTGATTGCAATGCCTCATCAACAAACTCGGGGTCTTCGTCAACTTCACGAATCTCAAATAGCGTGCACCAGCGACGCCGATAATCATTAATGACAAAATCCCACTCGTCGTAATGAAATTCCCGGGCACTTTGCGGCGCCGCCCTGCCTGCCAACAATGCCTTGAGCGTAGCCTCGTCTTCCAGCGCCGCCTCTTTTTTGGTCTGCTCACTGATCTCGTCAGGCTGACGATCCATTTCTTTGAGCAACATACCGGCGCCTTCCAGCTCCGCTTGCTTCATCTTATCGACGTCAACATCACCCGGATTGAGCATCATGCTCATACCCATCTTCTCGGCATCGTCGTCAACCAGATCCAGGTCATCGTCGGCAAGCAAGCCAAGCTGTAGATTGACACTGATGGTATCCGGCTCTATCACACCCCGAAAACTCACTTGCTGAGGCACTTCCAGCCAACAACTTGGCTCGTCTGCAGCCGGACTCAGACGGACGATCAACGCATAGCAATCTCGAACTGCCGCCATCGTGTTCCACACCGAAGCATCCACAACCCGCAGGGTTTGGGTCAATCTTCTAATCTCTGGCGCATCAGCAATCAGCGCCTGAGGCGCTTCATCGGCGGCTTCATCGGCGTCAAGGCCTGCGCGAACAATCGTCTCTAGGCATCGACCCGTGTCAGTGGCGGTGATGACAGTCTCACGCCGCGCCAGAGCATCGCCTTTCAGCCAGGTGAAATCACCGCCACTGCCTCGATAGGTATTGGTGACTTGCCAGTCGACTCGCGCGTCTTCAAGTAGCTGAAATAACAGTGACGCCAAGTTTGGGTTGTTGAAGCCTCGAAAATAGGCAGTAAACGCCAGGGGATTATTTTCAAATCGAAAATCAAATGTACCGAACTCATAAAAACCCAACTGATGCAGCAGTGCAACTTTGTAAAAACGAAAGTTTTGATCACGGCTCGCATAGTCACAGGCGAGTTCCGGTAAGACAATCACTGTGCCATCGGTGCCCGCCAGGATCTGCCCCTGCGCGTCAGGATCGCTACGACCCACTAGCCGCAGGCGCGCGCCGACGAAGGCTTCGGTATAGAACTGCAACAAGCGCAGACAATCCTTGAGTTCCACCTGACCGCGCAACGCCGCCAAATGCTCTACTGAACTGGATGATTCAAGACCTAGATAGGCCATTGCCGCAGGATGCTGGCGAGCACCAAAG
>DGOD01000276.1 GCA_002389265.1 Gammaproteobacteria bacterium UBA4475 | reverse complement strand
CAGCCTGCAATTGCGTTCTTTGGTGAAATCGAGCGGAGAGCTGCAGCTATCCCTTGAGTCAGTGCCCGTGACAGCCCCTGGCGAGAATGAAGTCGTGGTGCGGGTTGAAGCCTCACCCATCAACCCATCTGACCTGGGGCTTTTATTCGGCGGCGCTGACATGTCTACGGCTGTGGCCGGCGGCACAGCCGATCTGCCCATCATTACTGCGAAAATACCGGAAGCCATGTTCCGCGCTATGGGTGCCAGAATGGATGAGTCCTTACCCGTTGGCAATGAAGGCGGTGGTGTTGTTGTGCAGGCGGGATCGTCCGCAGCCGCGCAAGCGCTATTGGGCAAGACCGTCGGTGTCCTGGGCGGTGCCATGTACTCCCAGTATCGAACCTTGAACGTCAACCAGTGTCTGGCCCTGCCTGATGGCACAACCCCGGAAGAGGGCGCTTCATGCTTCGTCAACCCGCTCACGGCGCTGGGTATGGTTGAAACCATGCGTTTGGAAGGCCATACGGCTCTGGTGCATACGGCGGCGGCGTCCAATCTGGGACAGATGCTGCAAAAAATCTGCCTCAATGAAGGCGTAAAGCTCGTCAATGTGGTTCGTAACCAGGCGCAGGTGGATATCCTTAAGGGAATTGGTGCTGAGTATGTCTGTAACTCAAGCTTGCCGTCGTTCATGGATGATTTGACCGATGCGCTGGTAGCCACCGGTGCGACTATTGCCTTTGATGCAACCGGTGGTGGCAGCCTTGCCAGTCAGATTCTGACCTGCATGGAAGTGGCAGCCAACAAGACTGCCAAGGAATTTAGTCGCTATGGATCGACAGTATTTAAGCAGGTCTATATTTACGGTGGTCTTGAACGTTCCACCACAACCTTGAGCCGCAACTTTGGTATGTCTTGGGCGCTCGGCGGTTGGCTCTTGACGCCATTCTTGATCAAGATCGGTGCCGAGGCAGCCGAGAAGCTGCGTCAGAAAGTCGCCGCAGAGATCAAAACCACTTTCGCCAGCAAGTATACGAAAACGGTCTCACTGCGCGAAGCCTTGAGTATCGATGCGATCAAGGTTTACGGTATGCAGGCGACGGGTGAAAAGTACCTGATTAATCCTAACCTTTAAACGCTTCAGTCGGCAGGCCCATCCTGGTTGGATGTCAGGATGACCTTGCCGGCTACCTTGCGGTCCACTAGCAGTTGATAAGCCTCGACGATATCTTCCATGGGTAAACGGTGAGAGACAAACGGCTTAATGCGGCCGCTGGCCAGCCAACCCATCAGTGTTGTGGAATTTTTCTCGGCCAGCGCCGGCTTATGGCGCTGTAGGCCGCCTATGGTATAGCCGATCACACTGGCGTCTTTCACCAGTAGATGATTAGTCTTGGCTAGCGCGGGCCTGCCACTCGTAAATCCCACGATAAGTATTCTGCCAAAGGGTGCGATGCAGCGCATGGATTGGTCGAAGACGTCACCGCCGACCGGGTCGTAAATCACGTCAGCACCCAGGCCGCCGGTTAGCTGTTTGACCGCCTCTCGAAAGTCCTCGTTGCTATCGATCACAGCATCGGCACCCAGTGCCGCGACGACGCCGCGTTTCTCATCAGAACCTGCTGTACCGATCACTCGGGCGCCGAATAGCTTACCCAGATCCACGGCTGCCAGACCAACGCCGCCAGCGGCGCCGTGTACCAGCAACGTTTCACCAGCCTTTAGATTAGCGAGCTGCAAGCCATAGTAAGCGGTCATATAGTTATTCCTAAACGCCGCGGCAGCTTCCAAATCGACTTGCTCGGGCAAAATAATCACGTGCTTTGCCGCCACGTTAACCTGTTCGACACAGCCGCCAGGTGTCAGTACCCGATCGCCGACGCGCAGGTTCGCAACATCGCTGCCTACCTCAATGATGGTACCGGCTCCCTCGCCGCCGACAGTAAAAGGTAAGCCTGAGGATTCCTGATAATCGCCCTTGATGCGCACCAGATCACTGAAGGAAATTCCCCGCGCCTGGATACTGACCTTCACCTCATCGGCAGCGACGGGTCTCGGCACTGGGACCCGCTTAACTTTCAAATCAGTGTGACTGCCAAACTGTTCGCATTGGATGATTTTCATGGTTTGTTTATTGTTCTGCAGCATGTAGGCCTCTTAGAGCATCTTATTGCGGGTTAAATGTGCCTGATGACAGCGTAGGAGTCTGTAACCAGTGGGTCAGGGCGGTCAGAGTTGATGCTACCGCACTCGCCTCCTGTGTGTTAACAGTGACCAGTAAGCGTTGTTCGTCGTTAGTAAATGGGTCAAAAGCAGTTTGTTGGGCCAGGAATTGTTCGAAGGTTGCCTCTGAGGCATCGCCCTGTCGATTGGCCAGGCGAGTTTGCGCCTCATCTGCAGATACTTGGCATTGAAGGATTCTGATGGGCATCGAAAGCTGGCTGGCAAGTTCTAGAAAACTCTGACGCCAGCCCGCGCGGATGAAAGTGGCGTCAATAATCACACCGTAGCCTGCATTGAAGATCTCTTGGCTGAGGTATAACAGACGCGATTTGGTTAGTGTATCGGCGTCAGCCGTGTAGATGTTCAGTTTTAGTTGCTGGCTGCTGGCATCATGTCTCAAGCCGAACAGCCGCTTGCGCTCAACATCGGAACGCAGATGAATAAAGCCTGAGGCTTGAGCTAGTTGACGGGCGATAGTGGTTTTGCCGCTGCCGGAAAAGCCGCACATCAAGACCATACCTCGTGGCGTGGGCTGACAATACTCTTGGGCACGGCGAAGGTAGCGCCAACATTGATCATGGTGCTCATGAAACGCATTGCCCCTCGACTGACTAGCCTGAATGGCATGAACCTTGGCCCTGACGAGGGCGCGATAAACTAAATAGTAATGAAGCACCTGAAGCATGTCATAGTCGCCGGTAAGGGCGAGATACTCGTTTAGTAGTTGTCGCGCGTGATGCGCATGAGTGCGAACTTGCAGGTCCATGGCGGTAAAAGCGAAATCGCTGGCCGTATCAATCCAATACAGCGCCGGATTAAATTCGATGCAATCAAACACAAGGCACTGTCGACCATCATATAGGATATTGTCGAGATGCATATCGCCATGGCACTCTCGAATATCGCCTTGCTCATAACGTCGTTGCAGACTGGCCTCGAGCCGCTGGTATTCTTTTTCACTCCAACCTTCTAGATCCGTTAGTGCTTGCTGTCGCTCTGGCAGGGCCAGCGCCACCAGGTGCTTAAAATTGTCGAGTACCGGCCCCTGAATACGGTCCCTTAGTTGAAATTTTGAAGGTACTGTCTTTGCCAGACTCAGATGAAAACGAGCGATCGTTCGAGCCAGCGATTCAACGACGGTTGCGTCGAGTAGATTGTTTTGTGCCAGCGACGTTAGCAGTTGGGATTGCGGAAACCGACGCATCTTTACCGCGTATTCAAAGACCTCCGCGGCGACCGGTCGGTCAGAATCAATAGGACTCACCACGGGCGCCGCCGCTGAGCCGCTGATAGCAACGACCTGAAGGTACAAATCCTTGGCCGTACGACGATTCAAGCGTATTTCCTCTGCACAATAAAATTTGCGCAGGGCTAGCGTACTATAGTCCAGGAAGCCCAAATTGAGGGGCTTCTTGATCTTGTAAGCATATTCTCCCAGCAACACGATCCAGGAGATATGAGTTTCAATACATTGTGGATTAGCGCAAGCGTGTTGCACGCCATGACCCGCCAACAGTGCCTGTGTCAATGCTAGAGTCACGTTGCTACCCCTGCTTGTGGAGTGAATGACTAGTGCTCAGATTAACCCTTGCTCGAGCCAAGTGGTGACGTACTAATCCGCGCGCCGTAAACAGCCTAAGGCAAGAACGACCCGGGTGTCAGGGCCGTCTCGGGGCATTCAGCGCCTGCAGGTTTTTGACCAGCTCAGCCCCTGCTGTGCGGGGGCTGACCGCTTTATCAATTTTTCGAACAATTCCTTGGCGATCAATATAGAAGGTCCAGCGCCGCGCCAGACCGCTCGCTGACAGGACTCCAAAAGCTTGACTCATCTGTTTGTCAGCGTCAGACAAGATTGGGAAGCTGGCGGCATTCTTTTCAGCAAAGGCTTTATTGTCCTCAAGACTATCAACACTCGCCATGAAGTAGGCGACGTCAAACTCGCGAATTTCCTGGTCACTGTCACGCAGCGCCTTGCATTCGAGAGTTCAGCCACCGGTAAAGGCCTTGGGAAAGAACGCAATGACGACGAATTGCTTGTCCCTGAAGTCGGTTAGCGAATAGTAGTGACCATCGCTGCCCGGGAGACGAAAGTCCGGTGCTGGATCGCCGACCTGTAATTCTGCCGCATTTGCTGAGGCCGCGGCGATAAGCCAGGCGGCCAGTACCCGTTGATAAAATCTCATTGTCGTTCTCCTTGTGACCGATTGCTAATGGCTGTCTAACTGCGCTCGATTTCGTTGAGCCATCCGAGTTGTCGATGGGTATAACTTATGGGCTGATTAGGACGCTGTACACGTCGAGCCATAGAACTGTGTTCAGTTAGGTTTGCCACGCACTACTGTGGCACGTCACTGGCATCACTGGCGAGCAAAGACTGGCAGTTGCTCATCTGCGTCGAACCTGTGCCTTGCCGACTACAGAGTGTGTGCAAGCGGGCGTCAAAGTTTCCAAGTAGGTCAATACCTGCAGCTGTTTGCCAGGCGTGCAGATCCTTGTTGAGGCGTCGCAAAACCCGAAAATTGCGTCCCGCAAAGGCATCGACAATGGCATCGCCACTATCCTGGTGTTGGCTCAATTCGTTCATTAGCGCCAGCGCTGTCTGACTGATTTCTTCTTGTCGTTGGGGTGCGAGTCTGATCAGGCTGCGTACATAGCTGACTCCCCACTGTAAGCGCGTGGCTTGCCCAGTGCTCGACTGATAAGCCTTGAGCCGCCACTCCAGGGCTTCGTCAATGCTGCCGGCGGTTTCCGCCAGGGCCGCGAGATTGCTCATAAAGTAATAGGGTGCTGCCGATTTTTCCAACTCCGCCAGCAACAACTGTTTGGCTTCATCCTGGAGCCCGGCAGTTTCGAGTAGATAGCTAATCTGATTCACCACGCTTTGGCGAGCATAGGCATTTCGAGTCACTTGGTTGGCCTTTTCGGCATCCAGCTGAATAGCCGTGATCTGCGCCGTGGGGAGTGTTGCCGGGGTCGCATCGCCGTCGAAATAAAACCCCAGATACGGGAACCAGCCTGCCAATTGCTCGGCGGTTGATAGGCGCTTATTGTGGCGTAGATCGAGCATCGCCTGCTGCCACTGATTTTGTAATCTGGCCAATGCCAATGCATCAAGATCGAGCACACTGGCAATCTCGATCGCGTAATAGGCCAGGTAGTCCCACGTACCAATGATCAGTTCTGGTGCCGCCAAAATGCGGGTGAGTGGTGCGGCATCGGCTTTTTGACGGGTCTTGGCCTCATCTTGCCCGGCAGCTAGCATCACCAAATATTGCAGATACAGCCGCGCACTGGCTTCTGGATCCTGGTTCGATACCCGCTCCGCGAGTTGACTAAACAGGATGGGGTCGGTACCGACGGGCAGCGCTTCAAAGTCCTGGCCCCAGGAATAATAAGCGAGTTGCCTAAAGTCGGAAGCGAGCAGTTGATCCGGCGAGTTCAGCGCGAGTTGGACCAGCATGCGCGTAGGGCGCAGCGTGTCGAGGCTGGAGAGCAGGATTGAGTTATAGCGAGAGATGTCTATCCCACCAGGAATGCGAGTCACTTCCTCTCCCTGGGGGCTGAAGATAATCATGGTGGGGTAGCCCTTGACGCCAAACTCTTCGCCCACAGACTGGGCGCGTTCGGTATCGCCATCCAGATAGATAGGAATAAACAGTTTTGATTGGGCGATAAATTCTGGGCTCTTGAAGACAGTATGTTTGATTTCCTGGCAAGGCGGACACCATACCGCGCCCCAGTACATAAAAATGGGTTTGTTGGCGGCGGCGGCGAGGTTAAAAGCCTCGGCCACGGAGCCTTCAAACCAGGGAATCCCGTGACCCTCGTTGCTGTGTCTCTCAATTTGAGCGGTTTCGTCTGGCTGTTCGGTGTCTGAATCTAGCGCCGGATTACAGGCGGTCAGACACAACAGTATCAAACTGACGATCATTCCAAGCGTTAACTTGCGCATGGCAGGTCCTGGCTCCGGGCGGTTTGTTTAACCGTTGACTCGGGCCTCAGGCCACAAGCGCAGAAAATTTTCACTGAAGAACTTTTCTTTGACGGCTTCGGCCTCGCTAGCGAGGGAGTCTTCGAATTTCTTGATGGGATTCCGCCCGCCCTCGACGTGAGGGTAATCGCTTGAGAAGAGATACAGATCTGGATTCGACTGCTCAATAAGATTGGCGACGTCCTCATGGGGGAAAGGCGTGAAGCCCATCTGCTCGCTGAGCTGCTGAGACGGAGTCCGGTCAAATTGCACGGAAGTGTCGACGCGGCCGTAAATTTTCGCAACCCAATCCAGTCGTTTAGTCAGCTCGGGTACCCAACCGGCGCCCAGTTCCACGGCAGCACCGCGCAGCGCAGGGTGGCGGTCGAAGACGCCGTCCAGTAATAGCATGCTGATAAAAGTTTCTGGCGGCTGATGCATGACAGCAGCGTCCTTAGTTCGCACATTCTCGCCGCCACCCATCCAATCCTTGACTGCTGCGCGACCATTGTTGCTCCAGGATTTCAATGCTTGCAGCGGTGAGCCACCCACGTGCAACACAAAGGGCGTGCCGGATTCTGCCAGCAGAGCCCAGAAAGGCTCGAGGTCAACGTGGCCCGGCGACATATCAATGGGCGCGCGATGGGGTACCCAGATTGCCTTCAGACCTGAGTCAATGGCGAACTTCAATTCGGTCAGGGCATGCTCCGGGCTGTCCAGCGGGACAATGCCCACGCCCAATAAACGATCATCTGCTTGGCAAAAATCCACCATGTGGCGATTATGTGCTCGGGTTGCGCCATACCGCAGATGTGGCGGCTTTTTTGAACTGGGGTGAAACGGAAAAGCGACACTGTGGGTGGCAAACACCAGCTGCTTTTTAAAACCTAGCATATCCATGGCGACCTTGCGGTCATCGCCGTTGAAGGCACCGAGCGCCTGGATTTCTTTGGAGCTTTCGATCAGCTTGTCGCCCAAAGCGACCATGCTGGCCTTGTGTTCCGTGCTGTGTTGTCCGCCCTGGCTCATGATAACAGCGACTTCTTCGTCAGACACCAATGAGGCACTGTAGCTGACCTGAGGAATTTCATCCCGGATCGCAGGATCAGCATAGTCCTTGAGGAAGTTGGGAAGCTCCATGATATGGCTGTCAGCGTCATAGTAAGGCCGATGGTCCGGTGCATAGGTCATGGCGAATCTCCAGATTGGATTTACAGTAGGCGCAAATGTAACGTTTAATGGTCCAGGCTGTCCAGCCAGCCGCGAATCTGCGCGATGAAGTTGTTACTCGAGCGGTGTCTTTGGTATCTTGGATGGCTTACATCTTAGGGGTTAACTTCATGACATCGACGACTGCTGAAATCGGCGCAGGGCCTGTGAACCCAAGGTTCCCCTTGCCAGATCTGAATGGCCTGCCTGAGGATATCAAGCTGCGGATACTTTCCGTTCAGGAAAAATCGGGATTTATACCGAATGTGTTTTTGGTCTATGCCCGGCGCCCGGCCGAGTTCAGGGCATTCTTTGCATACCATGATGCGCTGATGGACAAGCAAGGTGGCTTGTCCAAAGCCGAGCGCGAGATGATTGTTGTGGCGACCTCGGGCGCCAATCAATGCCTATACTGTGTGGTTGCTCACGGTGCCATCCTGCGAATTCGCGCCAAAGATGGCTTGCTCGCTGATCAGGTCGCCGTTAACTATCGCAAGGCCAATATTACGCCTCGACAGATGGCCATGCTGGACCTGGCGATGAAGGTCAGCGAGAATGCGGCCGCCGTGACCGAGGCTGACTTCCAGCAATTGCAGGTTCATGGTTTCGATGACGACGATATCTGGGATATTTGTGCGATCACTGCCTTTTTCGGCTTGAGTAATCGGATGGCGAACGTCACTTCCATGCAACCCAACGCGGAGTTTTATGGAATGGGTCGGGACCTTGCCAAACCCGTCAACTAACCAATCAACAGCGAAGCAGGAGCATAACTATCAACGAGCCAACGGATAAAACCCATCGCAACGATATTTACGGTGATCTAAAACCCGTGAGTGAAGCCAGCTTGGCACCACCGATTCCCGCAGCAACCGTGGTCATTCTCAAAGACTTTGGGGAAGCCGCCGGGGTCGAGGTGCTGATGTTGCGGAAAAACTCCAAGATCGCCTTTGGTGGCATGTGGGTTTTCCCTGGCGGGCGTATTGACCCGGAGGACTATCCGGCCGATGGCGATGTTGATGTTGCCGCTCGAAATGCTGCTGCCAGGGAGACCATGGAAGAAGCGGGGCTGACCGCGGCTATCGACGACTTTGTGTTGTTTGCCCACTGGACGCCGCCGGCGACCACGCCGAAACGCTTCGCGACCTGGTTCTTCGCAACCCGTACCCTGATTGATGAACCCATACAGATTGATGGCGGAGAGATACTCGACCATCTGTGGATCAACCCTGCTGATGCATTGGCGAAACACAAGGCTGGCGAGATCGATCTTGCGCCACCGACTTGGATCACGCTGTACCAGCTTGCGCTGCATGGTGCTGGTCATGAGATTATCACGCATTTTGAATCACAGCCGCATAAGGTCTACCAGACTCGAGTCGTCAAAAATGCGCAAGGTGTGAGAGTGGCGCTCTGGCAGGGCGACGCGGGGTACGAGTCGTCCGATGCTGATGTCGAGGGTGAACGTCACCGACTGGTGTTGGCCGAGACTGGCTTTGTATTCGAAAACACGGCGGAAACTTATTAAGGCCAACCACGACAAAATATCGCTTGAATTTTGGTCTAACGAATCTGCTGGGTTTCGGTTGTAGCTTGGCGCAAGCAGAAAAGCGTGTCAGTCAAAGCCTGTAAGACGCAGCGCGCCAAGATCCAGCATTTTACAGCTGCAGACGATAGCCGGCCAGCGACGCAACGCGGTGTGTCGCTGGGCTGAACATGATGCTATCTACAGCATCGCGACGCCGTTTAAGGTGCAAATTCACATTAAGATGTCACAGTGAGATGACGAACGCTTTGTTCGGTGCTGCGCCGTTGAGGACTTCAGCGTAAGTGCCTAGTAACTCAGATTCACCGCTGCGCTGGTCTATCGTGATCCAGCCGTCAACCACCGTCAGAAAGCTGTCCCAGGCTGTGCCAAGCTCTGCTTGAAACTTTTCGGGGCCCCATTCTTTGTGGCGCTTTTGAATCTGGCTGGGCGCAAAGAACATGGCCGGCTTTGGTCCTGGCAGCGTGCCGAGGGCAGCGCCATCTCGAGATTCCCAGTGGGTGATACCGACCCCGCAACTGTACTTCAGGTTATCCTGAAAATGTTCATGAATATTTGCCAGGACCTGACGGTTGCCCGCCATGTCGATAAACACGCCGGGTAGGTTGTTGTCGAGAGTTTCAATATCCTCATAGGTGACTACCGTATCATAAACGCCAAGGCCCTTAACGAAATCTAGGTTACTGGCGGAGGTCAAGCCTGTGACGGACTGGTTCCGACTGTTCTTCAACAGATAGGCAAGACCCAATGACGTTTTGCTGGAAGCGCTGGAGAGTATGATGTTGGTTGCGCCAAAGCTCTGATTGTCAGCAATAAAATCATCCAGTACAAAGGAAGTAGTAAACAGCGGCCGGTAAATCATCTGGTGGCGATCAAACTCTGGGAGGTAACCGTTCTCAGGGCTGACTCGTGAATATTGATTGTAGGTCGGTGGCAGCGCGGCGCGGTGGCTGACACCGTCAACAAAACCGCGATCGCTGACGCGAGCGGGCTGCACGACTAAATAGCTCGACATGGGGAAGTAACCATAATAACGCTGGCCCACATCGATGCCATCAACCTCGCTGCGGACGACGGTGGCCATACCCCAAACTGGAATTCGACCCCAGCCGTCTTCAGCGGGGAAAAATTGCCAATAGCCAATCATATCCCCGGCGACACCATAGGTGATGTTATTCGCTGTCAACGCAAACTGGTCAATTTGCAACAGCACTGACTCATCGTCCAGTACGACTTGTTCTGCATCGATTAGTTTAACCACGCGGGTGTTGGCGAGATTTGTTTTGAGTATTTCAATGCTGTAGGCAGACATGAACGTACCTTGATCATTAGGAGTGGCGCAGGTTAGCGAGCCTGGCCTGGCAAATCAAGCTGATGACTACAGGCTCTCAATGAGTCGGCGACTCGGCTAATGTTGTGTTAGTGTTTAACGGCGCAGGTCATAGGCGCGTCAGGATCCTCTAATTAAGGTAAAGGACGATGATTCAACAAGATTCAAACGCTGGTATTCATACGCTGTATGGCACGCCGTTGTCATTGTATACGGGTAAGGCTCGCGCTTACCTGATTAAACAGCGAATACCCTATCGAGAAATCACGCCAACCACCGCCCACTTTCGAGACCAGGTGCGGCCGAATGCGGGAGGCCAATCCATTCCCATCATAGAAACTGCCGAGGGTGAGGTCATTCGTGACAGCACGGCGATCATTGATCATTTTGAAACGCTTAGCGGGGGGCAGGCGCTTCCGAAAGGCCCACGTCAACGTTTTCTGGCGCGCCTGTTCGATGTGATTGGTTCTGAAGGACTACTGCGCCCAGCCATGCACTATCGTTGGAATTATCCAGCAGAGAATTTAAATTTCCTCGCCTTCCATTTCCAGTCGATGATTCCTCGGGATCGAGACCGGGTTGAGCTGGCAGAGAAAACTATGTTGCGGATGCGTAATGCGGGAGAGGCATTTGGTGCCGTCAGTTCAACTTTTACGTTGGTTGAAAGTCTCTATGCAGACTTCCTGAACATGCTCAACTCCCATTTACGCGACATGCCATACCTGTTAGGTTCGACGCCGACGATCGCTGATTACGGTATGATGGCGCCGATGTATGCACATTTAGGTCGTGACCCAAAGCCGTTGGCGCTGATGCAGGCACAGGCCATACATGTTTTTCGGTGGGTTGAGCGGATGAACCGGCCAGAGCCTGATATCGGCGAATATGCCATCGCCGATGAGGAGGCGAATCTCATTCGAGCTCAAGAGGAAGGCGCTGATCATGTCCCGGATAGCCTGATCCAATTGCTCCGGCACATCGCTCGTGATCTGGTGCCGGAAACAGTCGCTGCTGCAACTTTGATTAACCGTTGGCTCGATGAACAGCAACCGAAACCCTTGACGCCCATTGAGCGCGGCGTGGGGTTTTGTCGGTTTGAGATCGATCAGGATTCAATTAATGCTTTGGCTCAACCCTACCGGTTCTTTTTATTGGCAAGGGTCCAGGCTGACTATGAGGCATTAGATGTTGCTGATCAGGCAAGCGTGATGGCCATGGCTGACAAATGTCATCTGGCGCCTTTATTGTCTGCGAAGCTGACTCGCGAAATAGCGCGGGCGAATAATCAGGAAGTCTGGTTATAGCCTCGTTTGACTCTGACAGTTGGGATACTTGCGTTGGACTCCGCCACACCGAAAGCAAGACAAGTCAGTAAAAGTCGTTAGTGGCATTGAATAGAGGCTGTTTTTATGCAAATAGATTTGCTCAACCCCGCATCATTTCACGGTGGTCATCCTCAGGATCAATACCAATGGTTGCGAGAGCAGGCGCCCTGCTATTGGCACAGTGAGCCTGGTGGCGCTGGTTTCTGGGCGATCACGAGTCACCAGGATGTTTATAACATCGGCCGTGAAGCGAAAATCTTCTCCTCGGAACCGACTATCATGATTCAGGATCCAGACCCGGCGCAGGCGAACTTCGCGGGCCCGGACAAGATGATGCTGATGATGGACCCGCCGGAACACACCGCCTACCGAAAACTGATTAGCCGAGAATTTACTCAGGGCCCGGCGAAGAACTACAACGCCCGCATCGAGCAGTTGGCCACGCAGATCGTTGACGCCGTCATAGAAGACGGCGAATGCGACTTCGTCAGCGCCATCGCCGGCGAGATGCCTTCATTCGTGATTGCCGATCTGATGGGCCTACCCCTGAGTGATGGGCGTGAATTGTATAAACTGACGGAAGTTATCCATTCGGCGCCCGAGTCGTTGCCAGAAAATGCTATCGCTGAAGCTGTGATGAAGATGTTTGAATATGGTCAAGGTGTCATACGAGATAAACGTGCCCATCCGGGCGATGATCTTGCCAGTAAACTGCTACGGGCTGAACTTGATGGCCGCAAACTCACCGACGGTGAATTTCTGCTGTTTTTCATGCTGATGATTGATGCTGGTGGCGACACCACTCGAAACCTCGTTGCAACGGGCATGTACGAGTTGCTCAAGCATCCTGAGCAGCTCGCCCTGTTGCAGTCGGATGTGGAACAGCACCTCGGCACGGCTCGAGATGAATTGCTGCGTTGGACTTCACCGGTAATCTATATGCGCCGTACCGCTACCATGGACACCCGTATCCAAGACCAGGATATCAAAGCCGGGGATAAGGTCGTGCTGTATTACGGCGCGGCCAACCGAGACCCGTCGGCCTTTGCCCGTGCCGATCAGTTGGATGTCTTACGAACGCCCAACAAGCACCTCGCCTTTGGCGGCGGGCATCATGTGTGTCTTGGGCAGTGGTTTGCGCGCCTCGAGATTGATGCGATTCTGCGGGAGGTATTGTCCCGCATGCAGAACCTGCAGGTCGCTGGCCAAGTGAGCTGGATGCCGTCCAACTTTATTTCCGGCTTGACCCGAATGCCGGTGACCTTTGATCCCGGGGTACGCTCAGGAAGTGCTTAACCTGACTCTGTGTGGTTGATGAGGAGGTTTGAAGCCCACTGAGAGCCGCTAGCCTTGGACTCGGCGTAACACTTCGAGGAATGCCGGGCCATACTTGTCGCGTTTGCGTTCGCCGACGCCAGACAACTGACTGAAGGCTTCGATAGTCTGCGGTGCCTGTTCCGCCATGGCTTGCAGGGTGTTGTTCGAAAAAATAATATAAGGTGGTACGCCTTGCTCCTCCGCCAGACTGCGGCGGCACTCACGCAGCGCTTCCCAGAGCTCCACATCAATATCGTTGTCGATGGGCGTGCGAGTTTGCTGCCGAGCCACGGTGGTTTTCAGGTCGCGGCGCAACTCGATGGTAACTTCACCTTTTAACAAGGGCCGAGATTTTTCTTCTAATTGCAGTGCGCCAAACGCCTCCATGTTGACGCTCAACAGACCTCTGGCTACCAGCTGTCTAAATACCGAGCGCCACTGGTTGGCGTCGAGTTCCGTACCAATGCCAAAAACCGGCAACTGCTGATGTTCGAACTGGGTGACCTTGACCGTGGTTGTGCCCCTTAAGACATCAATTACATGGTTAACGCCAAAGCGTTGACCTGTACGAAAAACCGCGCTGAGCGCACGTCGGCAGGCGTCTGTTGCATCCCAGGTCGAGACCGGATGCAGACAGGTGTCACAATTGTCGCATCGTGGCGGTGATTCCTCATCGAAATAAGCCAATAATGCGTGCCGGCGGCACGTGGTGATCTCACATAGACCCAGCATGGCATTGAGCCGATGTTGTTCCAGGCGCTTGAATTCTTCACTGCCGTCGGAGCCTTCCATCATTTGCCGCAGTTTAATGACATCCTGCAAACCATAGATCATCCAGGCGTCGGCCGGCGTGCCGTCGCGACCGGCTCGGCCCGTTTCTTGGTAGTAGGACTCAATAGTTTTAGGTAAGTCCAGATGAGCGACGAAACGTACGTCTGGTTTGTCGATGCCCATGCCAAAGGCGATAGTGGCGACGACGATGACACTCTCTTCACGCAGGAAGCGGGTCTGGTGCAAGGCCCGCTTCTCGGTTGGCAAACCGGCGTGATAGGGCAACGCATTAAATCCTTGGCCTTGCAGCCAAGCGGCCGTTTCCTCAGTTTTTTTCCGCGATAGACAGTAAATAATCCCGGCGTCCCGAGGATGCGCGTCCTTCAGAAAGCGTAATAGCTGGGCCCGCGGATTTTGTTTGAGGGCGATGGTGTAGCGAATGTTGGGTCGGTCAAAACCCGCAAAGAAGTGCCCGGCCGCACCTAGATCCAGGCGTTGGATAATCTCTTCGCGGGTGCGCGTATCTGCCGTTGCCGTCAGGGCAATCCGCGGCACGTCGGGAAACTCAGTATGCAGCAAGTTGAGTTGCAGGTAGTCGACTCGAAAGTCATGGCCCCACTGCGAGACGCAGTGGGCTTCGTCGATAGCAAACAAACTGATGCGAGCGCGTTTCAGCAAGGCAAGCATTTGTGGCTGTACCAGACGCTCAGGTGCGATATAGAGCAGGTCAAGTTCGCCACCCAGCAGGGCCTGCTCGATGGTCTGCGCCGCGTCGCGATCCAGGGTCGAGTTCAGGAAGCTGGCTCGAACGCCCAGTTCGGTCAAGGCATCGACCTGATTCTGCATCAGGGCGATAAGGGGGGAAATCACCACCCCACAACCGGGCCTGACGATCGCGGGGATTTGGTAACACAGAGACTTTCCGCCGCCGGTGGGCATGATGACCATGGCATCGCCGCCGCCGATCAGCCGGTGGATGATCTCGTCCTGTGGTGGTCTGAACTCGGTAAAACCAAAGGTCTGCTTTAGGATAGTCAGGGCATTGCTCATAAGAAAATCTGCAGTCGGTTAGTGGACTGCATCATAAAAATCGACAATGCCGGTCTCCAAAGAATACTCAGCACCGAAGACTAACAGCCCCTCTTCTTGAATGAGCTGCTCCAGTATCTGCGAGCCATGTCGCAGATGGTGGGTGGATGCCTGGATATTTGCTCGCACGGCTGTCGCGCGGAGCAATTCTGGGTGGTTTTTCATTTCGGTCAACAGCAAAGGTTGAATGGAGGGGCGAATCCGATCGACAATGGAATACAGGTTCGGTGATTGGTTTGCTGAGGGTCTACCGAGCTCAGCGATGGTTGCATCGATGGCGCCGCAGTTGGTATGACCCAATACAACCACCAACGGTGTGCCAAACTGCGCCGCCGCAAATTCGACGCTGCCGACCTGTGATGGAGCGACAATATTGCCCGCCACCCGAATAACAAACAGGTCACCGAGGCCTTGGTCGAAGACGATTTCCGCAGGAACTCGCGCATCTGAGCAACCTAATATGACGGCGAAGGGTGCCTGTGCCGCGGACAGACCGCTTAATTGTGCCTGGGTCGTGGGCGTCCGTGTCGTCAGGTTGTCAACAAATCGCTGGTTCCCAATCCGCAGACGCTCCAGCGCCTCTATTGCAGTGATCATGTGCTCGTCCATCCCTTACGTGGATGCAGGATACAGGACTTAAGGATACTGGGGAATCGAACAATAACAATCCGTACAAGGCTGACGGGTGTGCCCGCATATTCGCTAGCAGTTAGAGCCAGTGCTTACGTTTGAAGTAGACCAGCAGACCGCCTGAAATACCGATAAACAATCCCCACAGGGCTGGGTAGGCCCAGGGCCAGTGGAGTTCCGGCATAGCATCGAAGTTCATGCCATAGATACCAGTAATGAACGTCAGCGGAATAAAAATCGAGGCAAAAATGGTTAGCACCTTCATGATTTCATTCATTCGGTTGCTGATACTGGAAATGTAGATATCTAATAGACCCGTTGTCATGTCGCGATAGGAGTCGAGCATCTCAGTAATACGCAGGCAATGATCAAACACATCTCGCAGATAAATAGCCGTTCCGGCGTGAATCAGTGGTGAGTCAGAGCGCAGCAGACCGTTGAGTAACTCTCGCAAGGGCGAGATGACCCGGCGAATCTTGATGAGCTCCCGCTTCAGTCGCTGGATACGAATCAAGGTGTCGCTAGTAGGATTGATGAGCAGCTCTTCCTCGATATCGTCGATCTGCTCGGCCATGTATTCCTCGTATTCAAAGTACTGGTCGACGATGCTGTCGAGGATCTCATAAGCCAGGTAGTCGCTACCTTGGGAACGAAAACGGCCGCTGCTGTTGCTCAGTCGCTGCGTGATGTGACCAAGGGCGCTACTCGCAGATTCTTCAAAGGTAATCACGAACCGGTCCAGCAGCAAGATGCTGACTTGTTGGTACTGAATGCCAGATTTGAGCCCCTGAATAACCGTCCTGTCTGCGCCGGGCTCGGGTATGACGAGACTCGTCAAAACCAGGTAAATAAAACTATCGTGATGCTCGCATTTAGGCCGCTGATGCGTATTGAGAATATCCTCAAGGACGAGTCGGTGAATATCGAAATGCTGACCGATAGCCTCAATCGCCTTGATGTCAGCCAAGCCTACGATATTCAGCCAGGTAATGGCGTCGCCTGCCTGATAGTGACTCAATGCGTCGACTGAGTCGAGGATGCGGGTTTCAACTCCCCGTGCACCATAGCTGATCAGCGATATCTCGGTTTCCCGGCTGTGGTCCTCGCCAATATGAATTAATGAACCTGGCGGCATGCCGACCTTTTTTGAGACCCGGTGCTTGGCGCCCGAGAATAAGCGCGTGGATATTTTCGGCATAAGACCTGTCCTTAATGCAAGTCGGGCGATTGTATGGCCTGCCAGCAGGGCGCGAAGTGGGTTCGGATTCTATGCACAACAGCATGTCCCCACATTAACCTAATCTCCAAGGGACCTTAATCCTACCTTCATCTGCCTTATTTGACCTTCACAAAAACACCCTAAGCTGCGCGCCTAAGAAATACCTGAATAAGTAATCCAACTTTTAGTCAATAAATAGAGGCATGTGATGATAGCAATCCGCAACAAACTACTATTTACCACTATTGTAGCCGCACTAACAGCTTGTGGCGGTGGAGACATCAACGTGAGCCCGGTTACCCAAGACACTTCCGTGGATAACTCAGTAACCAACAGTAACAATGTCGCCGCCCCGGTCACATCCGTCAATTGCGCATTCTATATCAACGAAGCCGGGCAGACGATCGAAGGTAACTTTGACGGTCTTGATTGTATCTACGCCTCGACGTTTGTTGACGCCGGCAATAACCTGACTTTCGATCTGACGATTCCTAAGTTAGATAACGGTGGCGTACATGTGTTTCAGGGTAGCTTGTTTGTAGGCGAGACCTACGACACAGACGCCAAGCTGGCGGCTGCCGGCATCAGCAAAGGTGGTGATGGGCCGACTTTGACCATTGAAGCGGGTGCCACGCTGGCGTTTACTTCTACCAAGCAATTTTTGATCGTCAATCGTGGCTCGCAAATATTCGCAGCGGGCACTCAGCTCGAACCCATCACCCTGACGTCTATCTCTGATGTTGAAAGTGGTCGTGCCGCCGCACCCACCCTGGCATTCGATGCTGTTCAACAATGGGGTGGCGTGGTGATAAACGGTTTTGGTATTACCAACAAGTGCGCCTACACAGGCACTGTTGCTGCTGGTGATCTGGCGACAACGGATTGCCACGTAGATGCAGAGGGCGCGGCGGGACTGGATGAGTCTCAGTATGGTGGCGCTGATAACACCGACAGCTCGGGCCGACTGGAGTATGTGATCGTCAAGCATCCAGGGGCCGAGGTGGCTAATGGCGATGAACTGAACGGTATCTCTTTTGGCGGCGTTGGCAGCAACACCATCGTCAACAATCTGGAAGTTTACTCAAGCTATGATGATGGTATTGAGATGTTCGGTGGCGCCGTCAATATCAATAACTTCGTGGCGATGTATGTCCGAGACGACTCGATTGATATCGACGAAGGCTATGCGGGCACAATCACCAACGCACTGGTCATCCAGTCCGAAACCGACGGTGACCACTGCATAGAATCTGATGGCGTTGGCAGCTGGACTGCTCCTGTTGGTTTAGCGGCTGTCGCGCAGGGCCTGATGAGTGCGCCCACCATCAACAACCTGACCTGCATCACGTCTGCTAATACGGCGGCGACGGGGACTCACTCACAGGGCCACGGCTTTCTGTTTCGTGAAGACATTCAGCCGACGATAAACAACACTCTGATGATCTCTGCGTTCAGTGTTGAGGACCCAGCCGCCGGCAACTACTGCCTGAGGCTCGACAAGGGTACACCGCAGGCCGCACAGGATGGCAAGGTGCAACTGAATTCTGTGATCTTCGCCTGTGTTGAGCCGACTTCTGGCGATACTTTGCCGAACCTCACTACTCAGCAAGCATGGGCTGAAAGTGTAGGTGCCCAGTTCGCGACAGTCGTCTCCGCTGACGATGTGACAGCGACCAGTAATACCGCCTTGGTATTACTCGAAGGAACACCGGCAATTTACTCGGTTGCATTTGCCAATATGTTGGTCGACGGCGCCGCTCCCACGGCATCGGCGCCAGTTGGTGGGGCTGCCTATATCGGCGCATTGAGCACTGGCGCCTTAGATTGGACCGCAGGTTGGACGTACGGGATTCACGCCGGTCAGCGTGCTGTAGACGCATCAGGAAACGATGTCGCTCTGTGGTTTGAATAATCGATAGCTTGGTGCTCCGGGCGCGGCTGAATGATACCTGTCGCGCTTTTTTTATTTAGCTGACCAGTAAGAGGCGAGCAATGAAGTCTTTGAATGTAATCAAGGTGAGACCGCTGCACTATCTCATGACCATGCTGCTGGCCTGGCAGATGAACGCAGTGGCGCAAGACATTGAGCAATCTATGGAAGTGTCTTCGCAAGAGCCCGAGCAATCTGTCGAAGCGTTGACAGAGTTTCGGCAGCAAATGGAAGAAGTGGTGGTTTTGGGTCGGCTGCGATCAGCTGCGGCAAAGCTCGTTGACGAGCGTATGAGCGAAGATGTCGTCGCGGACTTTATGGGTGCTGAAATGATACAGCGAATCGGTGATTCCACCGTCGCGGCGGCACTACGGCGTGTTTCAGGTTTGTCTCTGGTGGGTAGCAAATTTGTTTACGTGCGCGGTTTGGGTGAGCGCTATTCCAGCACTACCCTTAATGGTGCTGTGATTCCATCGCCGGATCTTAGTCGCAATGTGATCCCCTTAGACATTTTTCCAACTTCAGTGGTACAAACCTTGGCGGTCCAGAAATCATACTCGCCAGATAAGTCGGCCGCCTTCGGCGGGGGTAGCATTGATATCCGCACCCGTGGCATACCTGATGATTTTACTTACTCGGTTACAATCGGTAGCGGCTTCAACACAGCATCCCGCGGCGAGATGCTGACCTACCAAGGTGGCGATGATGATAGTTTAGGAGAAGATGACGGCACACGTGCGTTGGCACCGAGTCTCAGTCAGGCGATTCAACG
>DGOD01000167.1 GCA_002389265.1 Gammaproteobacteria bacterium UBA4475 | reverse complement strand
TTAGCCAACACCCAAGGTCTTCTCGGCGTAATCCTTGATCAGTTTATAATTGGCCTTACCGTTCGGCGCACGCTCAAGACTGTCCAGTACCAGAATACGTTTGGGTATCTTATAGGCCGCAAGATGGGCGCGAGAAAAGTCCTTCAATTCTACTTCCTCCAGCTCAAAGCCTGGATTGAGCTCCACAACGGCGGTGATTGATTGCCCCCATTTAGCATCGGTAATACCCACGACCAGGCAATCCATGACACTGGGGTGATGCTTCAAGGCTTCTTCCACTTCCTCAGGAAAAACTTTTTCGCCTGCGGTATTAATACAATTACTGCCCCTGCCCAACAACGTTAGGCTACCGTCGGCTTCTACACGTACGAAGTCTCCAGGAATGGAATAACGCACACCATTGATTACCTTAAAGGTCTTGTCAGTCTTGGCTTGATCCTTGTAGTAGCCGTCAGGCAAGAAACCTGAGACCGCGACCATACCCGACTCACCAGATCCAGGCATGACTTCCACGTCGTCCTCAGTAAACACCTTACAACTAGGGCCCAGGGTAAATTGAGCGACTTCGATTGCTTGATCCTTAGTCATAATCGACGACCCCAGACCAATCGCCTCGGAAGACGAGAAGCCATCAGCCAATAACAGGTTTTCATTGTGGCGCAGTAAGCCGGCCTTCACGTCTCGGGTCCACATCACACCACTTGAGGTGATAGCGACCACAGAGGAGAAATCATATTTCCCCGGATTGGCATCCATAAACTCCACCAAAGGTCGGGCAAACGCATCACCAACAATTATCACCGTGGTGACCCCGTGCTGTTCGATATTTTGCAAGGCTAACTCGGCTTCAAAGCTCTTGGATACTAAAGTCACGCAGGTGCCGCCGCCGGCAATCGCTGAGAGGCCGGACAAAAGCCCAGTGCCGTGCATTAATGGTGGCAATGGCAGGCTCACTGGCCCCGCCGCAGCGCTCTTAACCCGCGCCAGATGCTCATCAAGATCAGCACAAGGCGGCACGCCCAGTCTGACGTTGCCGCCAGCGCCCAACACATTCCAGAGAGCATCATGACTCCACATAACGCCCTTTGGCATGCCGGTGGTGCCACCCGTATAAATAAACAGCTGGTCCTTGGGACTGCGCGGATGCGTCAGGGTCGCGCCATCACCGGTAGTCGCCAGGTCTTCATAATGCAGTGCATCCTCCAATCCCGGATGGCCATCATCGACCTCGATCCATTGAGTGACTTGCGGTAACTGGCCGCGAATGTGCGCCACGTTTGGGGCGAATTCCGCCGTATAAATACAAACCGTCGCATCGGCATTGTCCAGCAGGTAGATAAGTTCATTGTCGATGTAACGGTAGTTAACATTGACGTGGGTTAGACGGGCTTTAAATGCGGCCGTCAAACTCTCGAGATATTCAGGTCGATTACGCATATAAATCGCGATCTTGTCATTCGGCTTGGCGCCATTGGCCAGCATATTAGCAGCGAGGTTATTACTTCGGGCGACGAAGTCAGACCAGGTCACCACTCTGTCACCATGAATCAGTGCAGGCCTGTCACCTGGGACCACATCGCCCACTGCATCGATAATATCACCGTAGTTCCACGTTACCGTCATACTGTCTCCCTGCTCACTCAATTGGTCTGGATATCGTTATAAAAATCATGGGGCATTCACCACGTTGCCCCGATAGTAACAAATTTCCGCGCCAATACAGTATTGATTGTCATTCCTGTCGGCAGTTAACTGTCCCAGTCAACGCTCCAGTATTCGCACTCCTTCGAATCAGCTGATAGCATGCAGACAGTCCATTATTTTGACAGAGCAAAACCATGTCCTTAGATCCTAAAATTGAACAAGCAATTATCCAAGCAGTAAAAGCCAATATGCCGAATCAATTGGCTTTTACGCAGGATCTGGTTCGCCATCCATCGGTTCGAGGACAGGAACATACCGCTCAGGATTTCTTATTTAAGTCGCTGCAATCTCGCGGCTTGACCATGGACCGCTGGCAGATCGACGTTTCAGCCATCGAGTCTCACCCTGGCTTTTCTCCAGTTGATGTGGACTACAGCAATGCTATCAACGTGGTTGGCACCCACCGTCCCAAGCAGGAAAACGGGCAATCGTTGATCCTCAATGGTCACATTGATGTGGTGCCGGTGGGACCTTTGGACATGTGGGAGCGTCCACCGTTTGAACCGCACATTGATGGCGACTGGCTTTATGGTCGTGGCAGCGGCGATATGAAGGCCGGTATCGCCGCCAATATTTTCGCCCTGGATGCCTTGCGTCAATTGGGCTATCAACCCGCCGCAACAGTCTATGTACAATCCGTCACCGAGGAAGAATGTACCGGCAATGGCGCACTTTCCGCACTCATTCGAGGCTACCGCGCCGATGCGGCTATCATTCCGGAACCCATGAACAACGCGCTGGTCAGGGCCAACGTAGGCGTCATCTGGTTCAAGGTCCACGTCCGCGGGCGACCAGTACACGTGGCTGAAGCCAGCAGTGGTGCCAACGCCATTGAAGCGGCCATGTATTTGATCAACCAGCTCAAAGACTTTGAGCGAGGGCGAAATGAACTGAAGGTCAATTTCCCCCACTTTGCTGAACTCGAAAAGCCCATCAACGTCAACGTCGGTAAGATCAGCGGCGGCGACTGGGCCTCGTCCGTGCCGGCCTGGTGCACCTTCGAGGTTCGCACAGCACTCTATGCCGGAGAGGATGCCAGACAGGGCGCCCGCGAGATTGAAGACTTTATTCGCCAGGCCGCTGGCAGTCACCCTTTTCTTTCCAACAATCCACCGGAAGTCGAATTCAACGGTTTTATGGCGCAGGGCTATGAGCTGGAAGAAGGCAGCGCCGCGGAACAAACCCTGGGCCTGGCTCATCGCTCGGTCTTTCAACAGGAACTCCAATCCATGACGTCCTTGGCCTATCTCGATGCGCGCGTGTTCGCCCTTTACGATGACACGCCCTGCTTGGTCTATGGCCCTTGGTCCGATAATATCCACGGTTTTGACGAACGGGTTAGCATCGCCTCTATCGAACGAATCACCGCCACCATCGCCGTCTTTATTGCCATGTGGTGCGGACTAGAGAAAATAGACGAACCGACATCCTGACACAGGGACGACTCGAAGCCACCTATGCCGCCAAAAACCATAACCGCCCAACCTGCCACGAAGGACCAGTGCCTGACTGACGCCCAAGTACACCAATGGCGAGACTCGGGCTATGCCTTTGTCAGCGGCCTACTGCCCGAACCGATGGTGGCGGAATTGGCAGCGGCAGCCGGCGCGCACTATCCCTCAGCCGGCAGCACAGCAGCGGCGGAATTCACCGACTTTGGCAGTGCCGGCGCCCTGAACTTTCCTGCCAGAATCAATGTCTTCAACCAAATCACGCTCCACCCACAATTGTTACAAGTCGTGAGCGACTTGCTGGGGGTAGCGGTTGAGACATTGCGGCTAAGCCAATCGGACCTTTGGCCTAAGTACGGTCGCAAGGCCAACCAACCGCGATCTGCTGGACTCCAGGATAATGCCGACCAGCGTATTCACGTGGACTATCCGAATCACTCGCTGGTTCACCCACCGCCCTGGCACCGACCAGAGGCTGTGGAGATGATTCTCTATCTTAGCGACGCAGAGGATGAACTGGGTGGTACGGCGGTGGTTCCGCGCTCCGGCGCGAACGATCCGGCTTATCGGTGGCCGATTATCGACTCGCCTGGCATCGGTGACCTGCGGTATATCAACAATCGCGAAGCCGCAGAGACTTATTTTGCCAGCCAGCGTCCCGACTTAGCAGATTTCCGTCAGCTGCTGTACGAACGGGAAGTACGTACATTGTATCGTCGCGGCGATCTCTTGTTGTACCGGCATGATACTTGGCACCGCGGCACGCCCTTGGCGCCAGGCGCTCGGCGCCTCGCCCACAATCTAACCTACCGCAAGGCAGCTAGCGAGTGGATCAGCACCCTGCATACGGGCTGGGCTTGGCAAGCTTATCGAGACGACAAATTTCTGGAACGGTTGATTGCCGGAGCAACGGTCGACCAGCGCACGGTGCTGGGTTTCCCAGCGCCGGGATCTGACTATTGGTGCTCGGAAACCCTGGCGGCGGTAGAGGCACGGTATGGAATGTTCGGCTTTGACATTGCACCCTATATCGCGACGACATAGCCCCACATAGCCC
>DGOD01000281.1 GCA_002389265.1 Gammaproteobacteria bacterium UBA4475 | reverse complement strand
AAGAACGCAAAGAACGCAAAGAACTCAACCACCTCTCGTCCAATACCGTAACCTCCGCCCCTCACTACCGAGACAAACGAATTTGGCGCTAACAATGGTCAAAAGGGTGCTTGATCAGAGTCTCCCCAATACTGAAATTGTCGTCTAGCTGACGGGCAGTAGGACATTTATCGGACTATTGTGCACCACTGCTAGGAAACTACTTAGCTTTGACATAATCGTTCCTGAGGAGATGAGCATGAAAATCACCGATGTAAAAACCTGGGCTGTCGCAACGCCACCGCCGAATAAAGGCGGCGCTTACTGGATATTCGTTAAGCTCACCACAGATAACGGCATTTGTGGATATGGGGAAGTTTACGGCGTGCCATTTGCCCCACGTTTAGTTTGCGCGATGGTTGAAGATGTTGCGGCACGGCATGTCATCGGCAGAAGCCCTCATGAAATCGAAAATATGTGGCGCATAATCTATTCAGACGGGTTTGTGCAACGACCGGATATCAGTACCGGCGGCGTCTTGTCTGGCCTCGAAATTGCCTGCTGGGATATTATGGGCAAAGCCATGAACCAGCCGGTTTACAACCTGTTGGGCGGAAAAGTGCATGAACGTCTGCGCTCCTATACGTATCTCTATCCCGAAGAACAACCGAATGCAGGCGTTGCCAAAGACTTCCACGGTGACATCAACCAAGCGCCAGCTCGACTGCAACAGTACATGGATATGGGCTTTACAGCCGTTGGCTATGACCCGGTCATGCCGATGGGATCTTTTGATCCTCGCCAACTGTCACTGGGAGAGCTTGAAAGAGCCGAGAAAATGACCCGGGAAATGCGCGAGGTCGCAGGCAGCAAATGTGACCTGATGATCAAGACCCATGGCAAAATGACAACGTCCAGCGCCATTCGGCTGGCACGGCGGTTGGAAAAATACGACCCGCTGTGGTTCGAAGAACCCGTACCGCCAGACAATCGCAAAGAAATGGCGCGCGTTGCCAGTTCCACCACAATCCCCATCTCCGGTGGTGAACGTTTGGTGAGCAGGTTCGAGTTTAACGATCTGCTGCAACAGCAGGCGGTACAGATATTACAACCCGCCCTTGGCCGCGTCGGCGGAATTTTTGAGGGCAAGAAAATTGCAGCCATGGCAGAGGCACACTATGCACAGTTTGCGCCTCATCTTTACGCAGGTCCGATCGAAGCTGCGGCCAATATTCAGTTGTCTGCCAGCTTACCCAACTTCCTGATTCTTGAAAGTATTGAGACTTTTGAGGGTTTTTCTAATCAATTGTTAACAAAACCTATCAGGTGGGAAGACGGTTACGTTGTAGTTCCGGACGAGCCAGGTTTAGGGTTCGAGCTGAACGAAGCATTTTGCGATGCGAACCCATATACCAGTGACACCGTCTTTCCACCCATGGCAAAAAGACCGCTGGGGTAGGTCAGTTTGCCAATGAGCCCTCGCTGTTTTTCGTGAGATCACCTCAAGCCTGACGATGCGGTTCATGGCGTGGCACTAAGATCTGCCAGTTCATTGAACCGCATTTTGAGGTTTGCGAGGCGAGAACATCGCCTCTCGCCGTCACCGATGAGCGTTGAGGTACAAGCCTCGGGGCCAACGCAGAATTGGCATGGCTCTTTGCGAACTGCAAAATGAAGCTTATAACCCGCAAATTGTCGCCCAGCCGACAGACATCACATACATTTCCCGCCAGTATGGCCATTCAAGACCAGAAATTCTGTCTGGCCTTTATATCATCGTTACCAAGGAGAAACACATGAACGGTGCTGAAAGCATGCTGGAAACGTTGGCGAACAACGGAGTTGAAGTTTGCTTCAGTAATCCTGGCACGTCTGAGATGCACATGGTTGCGGCGATGGGCAAGTCCAGTAGGATGCGCTCTATACTCTGTCTGTTTGAGGGTGTTTGCTCCGGCGCCGCCGACGGTTATGGCCGTATGACCGGCAAACCGGCCTCTACCCTGCTGCATCTGGGGCCCGGCTTATCGAATGCGTCAGCCAACCTGCATAACGCCCGCAAAGCTTACTCACCGGTGATTAACCTGATTGGTGATCACGCGACTTACCACAAAAAATACAATACGCCATTGAATTCTGATGTCGTCGGCCTTGCCGCGCCCGTCAGTCATTGGATCGAGACAGTGGCTGATGCCGCAACGCTACCGGCGGCGGCAGCGCGAGCAGTGCAGGCAGCCAATGTGCACCCGGGACAGATCGCAACACTGATTATTCCCGCTGACTGCGCATGGAATGATTCAACGGCGCCCCTCGAGGCCCAGGACATGCCAGAATCTCTCCGTGTGCCGGTCGCCAACATCAAACAAACCGCAGCGCTTTTGCGGAACGGCAAAACCACCATCATGCTGATGGGGAATACTGCGCTGACGGAAAAGTGTCTGGAACTGGCCGACCAGCTGAGCCAGGCCACCGGGGTCCGTTTGTATTGCGACACCTTCACCGCCCGCTTGCCGCGCGGCGCAGGTCGATGCAGCATCGAAAAGCTGGGCTATTTTGCTGAGCAGGCGACGGAGCAAATCAAGGATGCAGAGCAGCTTGTCATGGTAGGTACTACAGCACCGGTGGGTTTCTTTGCTTACCCAGGTAAGGTCAGCGAGTTTTATCCTGCGGACAGCGTCCTGCATACCTTGGCGGAGGTGCAGCATGATGCCGAACAGGCTTTAACTGACCTGGTGGCGGAACTTGATGCGGGTAAATTTGCGCCGCGCCGTATTAAGCTGCAAAAACCGCAACTGGCAACGGGTGAACTTAACCTGAAAGCTGTGGGCCAGGGGTTTGCGGCACTACTGCCCACCGACGCCATTGTCGTCGATGAGAGTGCCACCTCCGGCGCCTATACAAGCGCCTTAAGCGCCACGGCGGAACCGCATGATTGGCTGTCTCTGACCGGCGGCTCTATCGGCTATGGCTTGCCCCTGTCGATCGGCACGGCCGTTGCCTGCCCTGAGCGCAAGACCATTTGTCTGCAAGGTGATGGTGGCGCCATGTACACCAATCAAGCACTATGGACCATGGCCCGCGAGCAACTTAATGTCTGCGTTGTCATATTTGCCAACCGTAAGTACCAGATTCTGCAGATCGAACTGGCCAGGGTCGGCGCGCAATCCATGTCCCCCAGGACCCTCGACATGCTTGACCTCAGCAACCCCGATCTGGATTTCGTGAAAATGGCGGAGTCCATGGGTGTTAAAGCTACGCGAGCTACAACGGCGGATGAGTTTAATCAGCAGTTTGAAGCCGCAATGCAAACACCGGGCCCGCGACTCATTGAGGTTATGCTTGATTAAGCGATTCACAGCATATTGGATAATCAAGAACCGCATGGCCAGAACAGGAGATTACCATGAGTACAATTTCAGCCGCAGAATATAACCAAACCCAGCAGTCCTATGTTGACGATGGTATTAAGCGCGCAGCAACGCTGGCGAACCGCGGGCCGATTAAATTTGAGCAAGACGGCACACTGGCGCAAGAGATTTGTGATGCATACTGGCGTACCGGCTTTTATGTGTTTGAAAATCTGGTTGATGACGACGAGATTCGACTGCTGCAAGACAATGCACAAATGCTGCTTGACCGAGCGCCAACAGACAACGGCGCGATAACAGACAGGCATGGCAGGCCAGCATTTGGACAGGAGTTTGCAATACCTGTTTACTCGTTGATTCGGCCCTTGAGCGATCCATGGGGCGGCACAGACAAACTCAACGGCCGCCATCCAACCCAAATGACACAGCCTACCTTTGAAGGCCCAACATCAGAAAAAGTGGTATTTGCGATGACGGGTATGTGTCAGATAATGGATGCAGGCTTGCGCCTCTACGGACATCCAGCACTGCTGGCCATTGCCGCGTCCATCAATGGCGACGATTTTGTTCCTTATACAGAAGTAGTATTCGTCAAACAACCTGGTGTCGGTGGTTCTGTTTCATGGCATCAGGATGGCGTCACACACTGGAACTCGCCCGATTGGGATGAAGGTATTCATGGCTTCAATCTTCAGGTTCAGCTTTACGATACCTCAGCGCATAGCTGCCTTTGGGTGGTCCCCGGCAGTCACAAACAAGGTCGAATCGACATCAAAAAGCTGGTTGCCGAGACAGGCTCGGAACGTTTAGCAGAAGCAGTGCCTTTGTATGCCAAAGCCGGGGATGTGACGATAGTGAATCGACAAGCTCTGCATGGTTCCTTTGCCAACACGTCCAAAGATCAACGTGTCTCGCTGACCATCGGTTTTCACCGCAAAGCTTCTGTACTGGGCGCCTGCGGTTCATTAGCCACAGCGGCTGACGCGCATTATGATGAGCAGAGAATCCATGAAAGATCACAGGTCATTGGCATCGCGATAGATGCACGCGCACAGCGGTATCCGGATGAGCAAAGATTTGTCTATCAGCCACTGGTCGGACGCGAAGCCGAATTACGCTTCACACCTGATAACTGGCAGAAGGTAGTCAAGGACTATAATCTGAAGGATCTGGCAATTTAGCGACGGTCTTTCTCAGCGCAGATTACTCAGGAGTGGCCCCTTCATGAAGACGACTACAACGACCTTTTTGCTACAACCATTGCCCAAATCCTTTGGCGCCATTGTGACCAATGTCAAACTTGCTGAGATCGACGCCAACCTGTTCGACCAGTTGTACCAGGCATGGCTGAAGTATGCCTTGCTGATTTTTCCTGGCCAGCATTTGAGCGATGCCGAGCAAGTAGCCTTCGCTAGGCGCTTTGGCGATCTTGTAAAGGGACTCGAAGCGGCTGGAATAAGCAATGTCATGCGGGATGGCAGCCTCAGGGATGCCCCCGATGATGACATGATGAAAATTATTCGCGGCAATATGCATTGGCACCAGGATAATACCTACATGCCAATACAGGCAAAAGGCGCTGTTTTCAGCGCTAAAGTCGTCCCAACTGCACAAGGTGATACGGCGTTTGCCGATATGCGTGATGCCTGGGACGCGCTCGATGAGAACACCCGCAAGAAAATCGCCGGTCTTTCCGCTTATCACTCCCTTGCCCACAGCCAGAAGGAGATCGGCGAGGAAACCAAGAGCGGTAACAGTGAATATACGGGCTACGGACTGGATGTTGAAAATACCCCGCTGCGGCCGCTGGTGAAAACGCACCCGGAAACCAGCCGGCAATCGCTGGCGGTGGGCCGTCACGCTTTTGGTATTCCAGGCCTGGCGCCGCAAGAGTCCGCCAGCCTGTTGGAAGAACTCATTCAATTTGCTGTCAACGATGAACGACGCACTTATCAACACCGTTGGCATAAGGGTGATGTAGTCGTGTGGGATAACCGCTGCCTGCTGCACAAAGCCTGTGCATGGGACTATTCTGAGCCGCGCGTCATGCTCCATTCACGCATTGCAGGAAACCCTGCGAGTGAAAGCGCCGCTTCAAGTTAAAGCGATTGCTGGGTATTGCGATGATGCTATATCAGCGCTCGCGAGAGTTGCGCAACCCGCATGATGTAATCCGCGATCATAAGGTCAAGGTGGGCGCCACCACCGTTCTTAAATACCGTCGTCGCGGTGTCACTTTTGCGTGTGGCAGTTCCTGCACATAGTTCGTATAAATCCCCAAGAATGTCCTCGCGGGATATCACGTTATTGCTAATCGGCATCAACAATTCGCCGATATGATCGAGTGTAGTATCCCTGCTATCGACGTACAGATCTGCGTCGCGCATAAGCGCATCATCTGCCTCACGCATATTTGCTTTATAGGCACCAATCAAATCCACATGGCTACCGGGTTTGATCCAGTGACCATGAATGATGGGGTCGCAGGACAAGGTTGCACATGAGATAATATCCGCTGCTGCCACAGCAGCTTCAAGATTTGTTACCACACGCACGTTGATATCAGTTTTTTTGTATTGGTTAACAAGCTCATTGGCTCGCGCAGCAGATCGATTCCAAACGAGAATCTCTGCCAGTGCGGGAAACAATTGACTGTACCCGGCAATCAGCGAATCCGCGACTTTGCCGGCACCAACAATAAGTAACCTGCCGGCATCTTGCCGCGCCAGAATTTGCGCACCCAGTAACGAGTCTGCTGCGGTTTTCCAGCGGGTCACAAGATTGCCGTCGATGATGGCCCTGGGTACACCTGTTTTATCATCGAACAGGGTAAATACTGAATTCACACTCGGCAGGCCAAGTTTGGCGTTACTGGCAAAGATGGTTGCGGTCTTGGTACCCATTCCCAATCCGGGCACCCAGGCCGAGCGACTTAAAAGCGTGTTGCCGCCTTGCTCAATAAACGTATCTTTGATCAGCGCGCGCTCAAGTTCATGCCCCGCACGAATTGCCAGACAAGCATCCTGCCAGTTAAGTTGAGCCTCGACTGCTGCCCCGCCAATAAAGGGAATGGCTGCCACTCAGTCTCCCCAGATATCGCGATATAAACGCAGCAGGTTGAGACCCATTATCTTTTGCACATCCTCTGACAAATAACCCCTGTCGAGCAAGCCGGCAGTGATGGCTGGTAATGTCTGGGGCGTTTCAATCCCTGCGGGGTACTTGTGCGGGGGGGCTGGGTATTCAGGCCCCTGCCAATGGCCACCGTCCACCATGCTCTGCCATTCGGCCTGCGCGGCCTCGCCTTCAACAACCGGCCATTGCCCAAGATAGTAGTCAATGCCCAGCGCAACATGGTCAATACCGCCCACCTCTACGAGGTGGTCAATGTGTTCGATAAAACGCTGCAGGGAAGGCTGCTTCGGACCACTGATAAAGCCTGGAAAGCCAGTCACACCGGTTAAACCACCCGACTCGGCTATGGCTCGAATCTGGTCGTCTTCGACATTGCGCGCACTCTGCGTATGCCACAGCGCCATAGGATTGGCATGACTGAAGATGACAGGTCTGTCTGAATGCTCGATGGTGTCCATGGTCGTGCGATAACCCGTGTGCGAGCAGTCAACGATCACCTTTGCTTGATTGCAACGGTCGATAAACGCCCGACCAAAGGGTTTCAGACCTTTGTCTTCTGTCTGGCAGCCATAACCTAAGCGGTTCTCAACATTGTATGTCAGCTGGATGATTCCCACCCCTAAACGCTTGACGACGTCGATGAGATTCAGATTATCACCAACAGCTTCCGCGCCCTGCAGGTGAAAGACCACACCGGTCTTGCCCGCTTGCTTTGCGTCAACAACCTGACTAGCACGCTCAACCAGCACCAGGTCTGGTCTATCCCTGATCAGATCGAGCCATCTGCCGATAACCGCCAAGGTGTCAGCCATTGGGTGAAACCCGCCAACAGTGGGGGTAACCACGGTACAGCCGCCTTCAATATACCAATCGACGAACTTGCGCTTGGCTAACAGCGGGCAGGTGCCATCAATAATGATAGATGCTTTGTGTAATTGTTCGGCCAGATTATTCGTATTTACCTTCTTATTGATGTTGGCAGCCGGCGTCCTGCTGAGTTAGGGTATCTCTGATTATTTGATCAGCTCAACTGTAGGCAGCATTTTCATCGATTGGCCAGAGCGGTTGGTTGCATTGGGTGCGCGGGAAAACTTCAACGTGATGGGTTGTTAAACCTGGCGGATCAGCAGTGATAATTGTGCCGGCGAGCGCGTCAAAGCCGGCGCGAAAGTGATTACTGGACTTGAGCGCAACAAAGTCCTTTGCCAGTACATCAATACCTACCGCAAGAAAGGGTTCCGTATCGAAGGTTTGCGAGCGTTCACTGCCGACAACGATATCCATACCTTCTACCTGCAGTCTGGCCAGCTTGCCGTAGCTTATTTTGGCGCCTTTGGCCATCGCCTGCATAATGCACCGACCATCGTGCAGTGACTTGACGTAAACGTCGAGCGCCAGAGGTTCGCCATGCAGGTCATCATATTTGCCCCCTAGGTTGACGTGAAGGGTGCTACCCACGCCAGCACGGTGAGCCTGGTCAGCCACTTCAGGATCAACAATAAAGCCAAAACAGGCGTTGTCGAGTTTTGCTGCCAGCATAGCCCGCAGCAGGTGCGTGCCATCACCCGGAGAGCCACCACCACAATTGTCCGATGTTTCATTGATGACTACTGGTTTGGCCGTTGCTGCCTGAGCCGCCTCGACAGCCTCTGCGGCTGACAGGCTCAACGCTCTGAAAGATTCTCGTTGCGCCCAGAGCTCCCGGCCAATCTGCTGCGCAAGTGAGCGGGCATGCGCTTCACCGGCACGACTGGTGACGACGATATGACAACCTATATGAGGAACATCGGCATAAGGAAAACCGTGAAACAGGCTGACATTGATTGCGTCTGGATCCTCACCCCCAAGCTGCTGAACCCGGTCGCGCAGTGTTTTGCCCGGGCCTGTGAAGGTTGTGGTTGTTGGCATCAGCATGGGCACTGTCTCGACCGCCAATGTGGGGCGGTAGTTTTTCTCGAGCATATCAAAAATGAGCTCAATGGCCTCACCCGCCCGCAGATGCATATCGATGTGCGGATACTCATGGCAGGCGAATACACCGTCCAAGACATCTGCCATACGCTGGGTAATGTTGCCATGCAGGTCGAATGCGGCAGTGATAGGGACTGACTCACCCACAAGGCTTCGAACAGCCTCGGCAAGATCACCTTCCAGGTCCAGACAGCCAGCAACAGATCCGGCGCCATGCAGGTCCAAAAATACACCATCAACGGGCATCTCAGAAGCCAGCCGCTCCAAAAGGTCAGTCTTCATTGTGTTGTAGGCTTCAGCAGCAATCTTTCCAGACGGCTGGGCAAATGCCTGCAGAATCGGTACGGCTGTGACGCCCAGGCGGACGCAGGCGTCTATGGCACCGCCTGTGTGCGTTTCGGTGCCGCGAATTTTCAGCATTTGTTCGCCGCGCAGAATTTTGAAGGCGCTGATCGGCGTCTCTTCTTGCACATAGGTATTTGTCTCGTGGACTATACCTGCTATCGCTATTCGCATCTTTGTCTCCACAGTTTGATTGAACGGTCACAGTGATTGAGCCGGCTCGAAGCACACAATGTGGTCAGCAGATCCGATCTTCGTTCATTCAAATGAGTATGAATAGCAGAAACACGAAAGTCTGTCGGCTGGACGACAATCTAAATCTGCGAAACCTTATAAGATTTTCGCAGCTATTGCGACCGGTCGCCCTCGCGGGCCCTGCGCGCAAATATCGATTAACCAGAGGTTGCTAAATTAAGAGGTGCTTCATGAAAATAACAGATGTGTCTGTAACGCTGTGGGAATGGCAAGACATCCCGCCGACCCGCTATACCAAAACGGTCGCCAGTTCTGGCACGCGTTCCACGCAAATGGGTTTGCTGCGTATTCGCACCGATGATGGTATCGAAGGGCATGGCTTCCTGGGTTCCGCCATGGGCTCAGCACGATATGACGCACCCTATGTGGTTGATGCCTTCAAGAAAATGTTGGTAGGCCAAGACCCGCTGAACAGGGAGCATATATGGCAATCTCTGATGCGCCGGACACGTAGCCATCGTATGCCAGTGGTTGGAGCGATTGATGTTGCGTTGTGGGATCTGGCTGGTAAGGCAGCGGGCATGCCTATCCACAAATTGATGGGATCTTTCCGCGATAAAATCCCCGCCTATGCCAGCTCCGCCGTGTTGGACAGGCCAGAAGACTATGCTGAAGAAGCTGTCAAATTTAAGGAAGCTAACTGGGCAGCATACAAAATCCATCCCCATGGGATTGCCGCCGATGATATTCGTATTTGTGAAGCCGTGCGTAAAGCCGTCGGTGACGATTACAAGATTATGCTGGATTCAACCTGGTCTTATGATTACCCGGACGCAATCCGTGTCGGCGTGGCGATTCAGGAAATGGGTTTTTACTGGTATGAAGATCCCTTGGCCGATGACGACTTATACGGGTACACCAAGCTGAAGCAGCATTTACATATTCCGATTATGGCCACTGAAATGCCAACTGCTGGACCAACCTCTTATGCCCCCTGGGTCATGCAGCAGGCGACCGATTATCTACGCGGTGATGTGTATCTTAAAGGTGGCATTACCTCCTGCATGAAAACAGCTCACCTGGCAGAAGGCTTTCGGATGAATTATGAAATTCATCATGGCAGTAACTCGCTCAACAATCTTGCCAATCTGCACATGATCATGAGTCTGCCAAACACTCAGTTTTTTGAAGTACTGTTGCCCAGCGAAGTACAAAAACACGGTTTGTTGAATGACATTGTGCCGGACAGCGAAGGCTACGTTCATGCCTATAATGAGCCGGGGCTGGGTGCGCATATTGATTTTGAGATGATTGAGCGAAACAAGATTGCCGAATTTTGATAATCAAAAAGAATCATCAAATTTCTGAAGTATGCTACCTCGGTTTCACAAACACCCGTTTTACGGCTGTGTGAGTGGTATATGATGCTGGTTTTAGTGCTTCATTATCAATCGGGGTAACAGGATGCCCATCCAGCGCTAGTTTGGTAGGAACTGTGGCCTCTGAGTGAGTTGTAGGGTGTGGAAAAAAGTAAATGAGAGGGACGCTGATGAATGGAGAGCTCATCTCTACAGATGATGGTCACTAACCCATTAAGTCATCAGTGTTGCTTGTTGCTTTCCTGTGGGAGCGCTGGCGGGAACGAAAAAGGGAGCGGCAAGACCCAATGTGTCATTCCGCTCCCTTTTTTTAGCTGCAT
>DGOD01000063.1 GCA_002389265.1 Gammaproteobacteria bacterium UBA4475 | reverse complement strand
CTTAGGGTCTTAGGGTCTTAGGGCCATTGAACTCACGAGGAGACAGTTTAGTTTGTGCCTTACCAGCGCGCCTCTAGGCGAATTGTACGGAGTAAGCTGTCCCCTGAATGCTACGCGATGTGGAACTTCCATTGACGAAATAGGCATTAGTTGGGCGCCTGAACTATCGCTAAAACCAATTGCACCTGGGTGCATTTAAGCAAACTGGGAGTTATCCCAAAGACTCATAGATATCACCAAGGAACTAGTATGATTTACGAGATTAGAGATTATCACTACCGGCGCGACATATTTGCTGACTATGTGAAATGGGCAGAGATTGCCGTCGTGGTGCTAAGGGATAAACTGGATGTCGTCGGATTCTGGATTGACGAAGGAGAGTATCCGGCGGAAGTGGCTGGCAGTGATCCGCAAACGAGCTCGATCGGTAGCGCCAACGTAACCTGGATCATACGTTGGGAGAGTAAATCCCAGCGCGATGAATTATTAAAAACGGCGTTTACTGGCGATGCATGGGACGCGGTAATGGCAAAACACCCAGACCCTAAAGGTTATCTACAAATGGTCTCAAGGTTTATGCAGGAGATGTAGCCAAAGACCGCCGGAACTCGAGTTCTTTTAGGCACAGCTTACTGATTTCTGCGCCTCATCCTCGATTAAAGTTTGCTAGCCGTAAACTAACCCCAATGTACTCACGCCATTCCCACGCAGTTGCTAATCTCGGTCCGCACGGGTGCCCCACTGCCGATCGACTTCCTCCAGCTTGCCGAGAAACGCATATAGTGCCCGTTTACTGGTGTAATCGAGGGAGAATTTATTATGAAAAAAAATCGTCAGGGTAACGCACTCATCATTGAGAATAACCGTGTAACCGTCGTAGCTCGTCGACGCATCTAGGCGCTTATATGTAGTGGCCTCGCCTTTGCGGGTGCCGTGATCAAGCACCTTCTGAAATACCCGCAAGGCCTGCCGCACATTGATGTTCGTCTCCATCATGTGCTCCCAAACCATTGCGCAAGACGCGAAGCGCTGGTGAAGGCATCTTCGACTCGACTCCCAAGACACCAGTCGCCGCAAGCCGCCAGTTGCGCAGCCTCATCCACCCAAAAATCCTGCCCCAAAGGCGTGCTGACCCGCGCATAGCGCCAACGATGCAGCCCGACTGTATCTGGCTTTATATCCACAATCCTCGACACCGCATCTACAAGCAGTTGCTTTACTTGCTCTCTGTCAGTGTCGTCATGGGCTTGGGACCAGGCACCGTCAGCATGAACCAACAAGGATGGCTGACTGTCACGACCAGGCTTGCGGTCATTGAAGGCAAGCCAGCTAACCGGTGAGTTTTCGACAACAGCAACATCCCACGCGGGAAGGCTACCGGGACAACCCAGCAGGAGTGCATAACACGGATCAAAACGCACAACGTCCATGGCTTGACCTGTCGTGTTTGGAAACAGCCGCCGCGTTTGTTCAGGCGGCGCGGTACTTACCACCCAATCGAAGGCCCCTAGACACTCACCTGCAGCTTTCAGCCACCAGCGTCCGTCAGATTGTTCAATCGAGTCCACTTCAGTGTTCAGCCTGACATCAAGGTCCGCTGCAATGGCCTTGCACAACCCATTCATGTTAGGCAAGGCGACAAAATGGGGCTCGAGCCAGGCGCGCTTACCGGCGCTCTCCGCTTCCGCAAGCGTCACTATATCTGGCCACCAGGCTTCCACCAGACCTGCTGACTGGTAAGTCTGCAAAAACGCTTGAAAGCCTGTCGTTCTCGCCGTAAAAAATTGTGCACCGTGGTCGAAAGAATAAGCACCTGTATGACGCACAGACATTCGCCCGCCCAGCCCACGGCCTTTATCAAACAATTCGACTTGGTAATCAGGCAATGCGCCCAGGCTCTTTGCGAGACTGACACCTGCTATACCAGCACCTATAACAGCAATTTTCATTTGGCTTTACCCTCTAAGGTAGCTCCTACGATATTGGCGTCCACGCAGATGACTGATCCAGACATTTCCCGATAGCGTAACTCAACCCATGACAACTCAAAAAGATACTTTGTACTACGACGGTCAATGCCCACTGTGCTCGCGTGAAATGGATGTGCTGGCTAAAATGAAAAGTGACGAGCTTGAACTCGTTGACATTCATGGCTTATCTGCAGTCGACATACCGCCACGTAACGAACTCCTCGAGGTGCTGCACCTGAAAACTCGAGACGGTGAGTGGGTTACGGGTGTTGAAGCCTCTGTACGCGCTTGGTCTTCAACGCGCATGGGATGGCTTTGGAAGCTATTGACGTTACCAATCATCAGCCCAATCGCAAAATACACTTATGCCATTTGGGCCAAACGCCGGTACGTAAAACTTTACGGAGCGCGTAGAAATAATATACACGAACGATGATACCAACAACCCATAAAGCGCCTTGCTTAGTTCAATTGTAGGGACTGATTTCTCATATCACCACAGCAACGTGACTTAAATTTTTATGCCGCAAATGGTTTACCAATCCGCAAGAAAAGGAACCCAATACCTGCGGGCTGGCTCGCGCTGACACAGGAAATCGCCAAAGCCCGTTTATCACAGCGTCGTGTGGCTGATGCGCTGCGATAAAAGAGCCAGGACGGCGACAGGAAGGAGGCCCGAATGGAAAAAGGCCAGTCGCCTTCCTAGCGCTACTTTGCAGCAATAGCCTCAGCGTCGAGCTTGCTAGCCCGGTAGTCTTCAATAGCGACGCTGACTTCAGCGATGAAATCAGCCGGATGGCTATAAATACCATTGCTCTGCCACCAATGCCACCCCGCCGGTGGTGCCAGCATGCTGGCCATGCTCCGTCGCCGGGCCTCATAAGAACCCTTTGCCAACATACCGGTGCAGTGCTGGGCGTAAAGATTTTCATAGGCAATCATATAGCTCGACAGTAAAAATCCCAGCCGCCGCATTTCAAAAACCCCAAGATCAGCACCACTATAGGCACGATACATCAGATCACTGAGTACCGGGTCACGGGCTATATCCAGCTGCAAACGGGAAAAGTGATTAGTGGTTTCTTGGGTGATCACGCTCTGGTAGCCACGCAGGCCATGGTGAATCTGTACCGCCAGATATATAACGGAGGCTATCACTGCCACCGCGCCAATGATCTCGCCGATGGCGCCCAAGTCCTGAATCGTCATAGTTGTATCCATAGGTTGCATTACCTCAAGCTATGTCAAGACCACAAGGATACCACCGAGAAATTGGCACGTAGCTGTTTTTAACAAGATGCAGACGAAAGGCCAAATATCAAGACAGCCCACGCTGCCGCTATGCATTCATAGGGACCGAATCAGCAAATGAGGCAGCTAGTGGGAGAAGTGGCGTTATTCCACCTCCACCTGAACGGGCGACTAACAATAATTATCAATCAGAGTTTAACTCACAACTTTACTCAACGCGCCTGGCCTTTTGCGCACAAATATCAGATTCGGCTTTCACCCTGTGCAGATATCTTTAGCCATTAGCCTGCGGCAAAACTTACAGCACAAAGTCACTTCAGTTGAAGTATCATTGAGCGATCTACACTAACCTGAAATAGGAGAGGATCTATGGCACAGATACCACAAG
>DGOD01000255.1 GCA_002389265.1 Gammaproteobacteria bacterium UBA4475 | reverse complement strand
GAGAAAACCCTACCGTCACATCGCTGTCATCGGCATCTACCTGCTCCGTACAGGTGTATGCGTGTATGAGCGCATAAGAGAGAGTGAGGGAGGGAGAAGGAGAGTGAGAGTGAGAGTGAGAATGAGAGTGAGAAAGAGAGGGAGAAGGAGAGGGAGAGGGAGAGGGAGAAGGAGAAGGAGAAGGCGGTGATCATGGTGAAGGTGCGGATGGCGAATCAGGCCTTGGTAGTGGTGAGCACCCAGGCCAGGGCGTTCGGGACACCACCGACGTGCCGGCTCAGCAGTCGGCACTGAAGGTTTGGCAACTCAGGCAGTATGAGGATTATGATCCCGACGTCGAGCTGGGTACCCGTAATATGCAGATGGCGCTTCGACGCTTGAGAAAGTTTGCCAGGACCGCTGTCGATCTTGAGTTGGATCTCAACGACACCATCCGCTCGACCGCGAACAATGGGGGCTTTCTGCAAATCAAGGAGGTGCCAGAGCGCCGCAACGCGGTCAAAGTATTACTGTTGCTCGACGTCGGTGGTTCCATGGATGAGTATATTGAACGCTGCGCACAACTGTTTTCTGCCGCGCGGTCTGAATTCAAGTATCTCGAATATTATTATTTCCACAATTTTATCTACGAGTCACTGTGGACTACGAACAGCCGTCGCCAGGAACAGCGTGTTAATACGCTGGACCTACTGCGAAAGTATGGCTCGGACTACAAGATCATTATTGTTAGCGATGCCAGTATGGCTCGTGAGGAAATTACGCAGAAGGGCGGTAGCGTTGAACATTTCAATGCTGAGCCCGGCGAGGTCTGGCTTGACCGGCTACAGCAGCATTTTAGGAAATTAGTCTGGCTGAATCCGGTTAATCCGATTAAGTGGCAGGACAGCTACAGTATCACTATGATTCAGCGGTTGATGCAGGCGCAGATGCATCACCTCAGCGTCACTGGCATTGAGCAAGGCATGAAGGCTTTGATTCGGTGAGCTACTGCAGTATTTGATTGACTTTAGGGTGAGTGGTCGCGAAAGAAGTGTGTGCCCGGTTTGCGGAAGCTAGGTTGTAAATACCTGTCGACATGGCGCCTGACGCAGGAAGCCCTCAATATTTTCACAGACTTGAATCAGTAGACGCTGCCGTGACTCCAGAGCCGCCCAAGCGATATGGGGCGTGATGATCAGATTGGCCAGTGGTGCTGATAGGAGTGGTTCGTCTTTCCCAGGAGGTTCAGTCGGCAACACATCAATGCCGGCACCAGCAATTTGGCCGCTATTCAGCGCCGCCAATAGCGCGGTTGAGTCAACCAGACCGCCTCGAGCAGTATTGATCAAGAGTGCGCTTGGCTTCATTAGCCGCAAAGTCTCTTGATTTATCAGATGTTCTGTTTCAGGTACCAAAGGACAGTGCAGGCTCAGAATATCAACTTCGGGGAGGAGCTGCTCGAGGGCTAAACGAGGGTAGCCAAGTTCAACGTCTGAGTCCTGGTATCCAGGCCGCTGCGCCACCTTGATCAGCATGCCGAAGCTCTCAGCGACGCGAGCGACTTGGCTTCCCAGTTCGCCGAAGCCAACGATACCCAGAGTTTTGCCGCTGAGTTCCATTATTGGGTGGTCTAACAGGCAAAAGGTCTTGCTCTGCTGCCACTTGCCCACTTGGACATCACGTTGATAGAGATTGAGGCGAGTAGCTAACGCCAGGATCAGTGTCAGCGTATGCTGAACCACAGATGGCGTGGCATAACCGACTGCATTGCTGACAACAATGTTCTGTCGTTGGGCTGCTTGCAGATCGATGTTATTAGTGCCAGTCGCCATCACGCTAATAAATTTCAAATTAGCTGCGTTCTGCATATTAGCTGCTGACAGATTAACTTTGTTTGTCAGTACGATATTGGCGTCGTGAATGCGTTCATCCACCAAGGCTGCCGGCGTATCATTGTACACTTGCCAGCTAGGTGCTGAGTTCAGCAATGGACTTAAGTCGAGATCCTGGCCGAGACTGGCCGCATCGAGAATGACGCCGTGCATGGAATGTGCTCACTGGTGGTTAGGCATATGGTAGCACTCCCTGAGAAGGGACAAAAACACTGTTGGCGGAGACAAGGCCGTTGGCTGGATTTGGTGCGGCGGGGTTATGCGAGGCCGGTGGCCCCGCATAGATTCGCGAGGCCCTATGCTAGATCGGGAAAGCTCTTGATCAACGCGTCATTCCAGGCGCTAACGCGGTCTTTTTGCGCTTCCAGCAACTCAGCGCTGTCACCAGTGATCGTGAGCTTGATGATCTTGTCGCCCTGCGCGACGGCATTGACGATAGCCTGATCTTCACTGGACGCGACTTCACCAAAAACGGTGTGAGCATCGTTCAGGTGAGGTGTCGCTACATGGGTGATGAAGAATTGACTGCCGTTGGTCCGTGGACCCGCATTCGCCATTGAGAGTTTGCCGGGCTTGTCGTGGCGTAGTGAGGCGACAAACTCATCTTCAAACTGGTAGCCTGGGCCGCCGGTTCCTGAGCCTAAGGGACATCCGCCCTGGATCATGAAGTTGGCGATAACGCGGTGAAAATTCAAACCGTCGTAGTAGCCGTGCTGGGCGAGATTGACAAAGTTAGCCACCGTGATGGGTGCTTCGTCAGCAAAAAA